>JBMTOT010000046.1:0-13818 GCA_049442935.1 Ilumatobacteraceae bacterium
CTGGAAGTCTCGACACCCTCTGGAAGAAGGCGGTACCAGTCGTCATTCACTCGCGTGCACGGTCTGATCTGTCATACGAAGTCTGGAATGACCACGTGTGATGCCCTCAGAATCGCCAGATGAGTGCGGCTCCTCAGATCATTGGCAAACAACAGAGCCTCAACGCGATTGCGCACCTCCTGGATCGTCAGTTCGGCGAGCGCCGCAATCTCTCTGTCGTCAAGCCCAGTTCCCACGAGGTCAAGGATCTGTCGGTCGGTGTCGTCCTGCACGGTCAGCGCCCGGGCGAGTTGACCGGGGGCCAACGAAACAGTCCCGAGGCTCGGGTCGTCGATCAGCCGATGTTGTCCCTCGACGATCTGGCTGAGTCGAGTGGCGGCGGCATCAGGTCCGTCATGTAGCGCGACAACTCCGTCAAAGCCTGACGCCAGAGACCGTGCCATCAGGGGCTTTGAGATCCGTTCGGCTGCCACGACCATCGCGGGAGGATCGCTCAGGGGAATTCCAGCCGACACTCGAATGAGACGTGCGACATCGGACAGGTGATCAGACACGACGAGTGCATCGACATTCTCGTTCCTGATGGCATCTGAAGTCTCGCGGCCTGTCGGCGCGATGCCCACGACATCAACAAGCGGATGGAATCGCAGCGACTCGACAGCCTCGGCAAGACGATCGGACGGGCCTGCTGTTGCGAACAGTCTGACGACCACGATTTTCCCCTGACCAAGCACTTGCAAACTAGTTGTCACGATACTGGCTCATGGTGATTCATCACGGATAGAGGGCAACTCTGACCGAAGTGAAGTCGTTTGTCCAGACGTTGGTCGCCAGGGTGAGCAAGCCGGAGGCGACGTTGCCGGTGTAGGCCGCGACTCCTAGCGGAATTGCAAGCAGTGCGAGAGATGCAGACGCAAATCGCTTTGCCAACTTTCGTCGTGAGTGTTTTTCTGCCATGGTGCCTCCTTGGTTGGGGGTCTCAATAGATAGGGGGTAAGCGGGCGCATTCCTGAGCGACTGGCAGGGATGTGACAAGCGAGTCACATCAAGTGACAGATGCGCCCGGCGGGACGGGGATGGTCGAGCATCAAATGCGTTGACCGGCCATCACGTCGCACCGGGGAGTCGTAGAGGGTCAGTCCTTAGTGGCGTTGGAGTGACTCGAGGAGCCTGTCCTGCTCGTCGGCCGGAAGCTTGGCCTCGAGGATCGCCGAAACGACATGGTCTTCCTTGGAGAAGTGCGACATGACGAGGGCGTAGAGACCGTATAGAACCCGCCGCAACTCGCGCACCGTGTTGTCAGCGAGTTCGTGGCCGTCGTTGATTGATGCATTCAGAGACGTCAGCTCGTCGATATAGCGAGCGATCTGCGTGTGTTCCTGTTGGAGAACCCGTGCCGACCCGGGAGCGTGGAGTGCTTCTTCGAGGGCCTTGTAGAGAATCTCGTTCTCTGTGCGGGCATGGGGGAGAAGTTCATGGAGAAGGAACCCGGCCGCAGACTCGGTCATGTCGCGCAGGATGTGGGGCGGGACGTTGCCCACCGCATCTGCAGCCGTACGGATCGAATCGAGGTGTGGCCGCAGGTGTGAATGTTCGGCACCGATGTGGTCTTTCAGTCTGCTCATGACGTGCTCCTTCGTTGCTGTGATGCGTCGAAGGTATGTGCCCTCGAGCGACTCAGGAGACGGTGATTGTCACTGTCTTTCGGGACTTCTTTCCCTTCGAGGTGACCGTCACCGTTGCGGTGCACTTGCCCTTTTTCAGACCGCGCACCGAAGTCTTGGAGGCACGGCAGATCTTCGCGTGCTTCTTCGACACCGAGACGGAGAGCTTCGCCCCGCGAGGAACTCTCAACTTGGCTGCCTTTGCGAGTGACTTGGCAGTAATCGTGCGTGTCCGCTTCACCTTTGCTGTCGCCGCAGCGGCTTTCTGGGTGAGGGCGACTTTCACGGTCGGTGCCGAGTGAGTGAAGCCAGTCGCGGCCACTTTCAACCAGCCGGCGGCCTCGCTGATGTTCGTCACGGCCGTACCTGGATTGCCGTCTTCTTCGATGACCGACACGGTTCCGGAGACTGGGGCGTCGGTGAAGCCGTAGAAGCAGCGGGCGACGTCGGAACGCATGTGCAGGTGGTAGGCGCCCTTGAACACCTCACCAGTTCGGGTGTAGTGAGGGGCGGCGACCTTGTAGTCAATGGTCTTCGTCGTCGAGTTGTAGGCGGGCGGGCCGCTGCCGTAGATGGTGGCGTTGGTGGTGACGATGCCCTTCACGCCGTCGCCGTCGGTGAGACATTTGCCGGCTTTGGACATCTCGCCGTCTTCGAGCGTGCGAACGCGCCAGATCCACGGCGCGTACGACGCTTTGTCTTCAATGAGATCCTTCACCAATGCGAACTGTTCGAATCCCTCGTCCTTGTAAGACCGGAAGTTGTATTCGGCATTTCTCTGGCTGAGATCCGTCAGATACTGCCCACCCGGCCGACGACTGCCTCCCTCGCCGAATCGTCCAGATGGGCCAAAGGCTTGTTGGAGTGTTGCCGAGTACGCCGCGTGTTGTTGCGCGATCTGAAACGCCGGCACTTGAATCGGCGCGGCGGTCACGGTGACGTCGGTGTTGGAGCCGTTCTTGGTGAACGCGATCGCTGGCTCGTTGACGCGTCCGTGGAGCCAGCCGGCCGGTTCGGTGTGGAGACGGACCTTGACGGTGAAACGCGTGTTGGCAGGGAAGGCGTGGCTCAACATGCATGAGCCGGACTCGCCCCAGTAGGCGCAGCGGAACTGGCCTCTGTCTGCGGCGGGGCCGGCGAGACGGCCCGGTTCCGTCCAGTCGGTCATCTTGTACTCGGGCCGCGGGTCGGCATCGGGCTTGTACGAGATTGGCGTCAACACCAGACGAAATGTTGCGGCGGCTCTGCGCTTGGTTGAGCCGCGCAGGTTTGCGACGACCATGTACAGGTCTCCCTCGGCGTGCGGTGCGCCGGGAATTTTCCAGACACTGGGCGCGCGCCCCGTGGGCAGGGCAATTGACGGATCTCCGGTGTAACTGCGCGGCCCCATGTTCGGGAAGTAGCGGTCGAATGTTCCTGACGCAGACGCACCGCTCGAGGTGTTTGCGCTCACTGAGTCGATGCAGTCTGTCTCTGAGGCTGCTGTGCACACGGGAAGATGAGCAACGAACCACATGCTCTTTCCCGCGCAGTTCGGATCGGTTGGGCCCGAACAGAAGGGTTGGCCAGAGACGAAGCTTTGATCGATCGTCAACATCGACGGCGGGTCGACGTTTTCGTCCTCGAGCGAATCATCGCTCAGAAGATGCAGCGAACCCGGATCCGCGTGATTACCGATCGGCACTTGATTGTCGTCGAAGTCGGTGGCGCCACTGGCTCCACCAGCGGTGACCAGACCTGACATCACAAGGACTGCCACCGCCAAGAAATGCTTGATGCCACGCTTCATTGGCCCCCCAACGCCGCAGTAGGTTCATCTGCGTTCTTCCATCGTAGAAGACGGTGTGTTGGGGGGTTTTCATGGTGCAGTTCGGAGTTCATATCGGACCACAGAATGCGAGTGTCGAAGAGCTCCGTGGTCTCTGGAAGTGGCTCGATGAAACTGGCATTGACTGGATCTCATTGTGGGACCACCTGTACGAGGCGCCACCTGCCGGCGGAACGCAGCCGCATTTTGAAGCGTTCTCGATGTTGGGCGCACTCGCTGTCGACACCTCGCACGCGCGACTCGGATGTCTCGTCTTCTGTTCGCAATACCGCAACATCGGAGTGTTGATGAAGGGTGCGATCTCGGTCGATCACCTGAGTGGCGGTCGGTTCGAACTCGGCATGGGGAGTGGCTGGCACGACCAGGAGGCCGTTGCGTTTGGCATCGACTTCCCATCCGTGGGCGAGCGGTTCAAGGTGCTTGAGTCGCAACTGCACGCGATCGATGCGTGGAAGCGTGGCGAGCGCGTGACGCAGTCGTCGCCTGGTGTGAACCTTGCCGATGCCGCGATGATCCCGGGTCCGGCAGGACGTCTTCCGCTGTGGATCGGGGGCACCGGGAAAAAGAAGACTCTCCGGCTCGCGGGCGCACATGCCGACGGGTGGAATGCGGCATACGTGAGCCCGGCCGCCTATCGCGAGTTGAACACGATTCTCGACGACTGGTGCCACGAGGCAGGTCGTGCTCCTGCGGCAGTGGAACGGAGCATCAACCTCTCATGGGGAGTGTCGCGCGACGACATCGGTGTCGTCACCGCACAGTTGAAGAATCAGTGGGGCGACGCGGCGGATCGCATCATCTCCGGTTCGCTGCTCGGGCGTCCGTCCGATGCCCTCGAGCAGATCGCGGCGTTCGTCGACGCGGGTGCGACTCTCGTGAACATCGCGATTCGTCCGCCGTGGGACGCCGATCTTCTCGCCGACTACATCGAGAACGCCGTCCCGGCGATGCGCAGAGAGTTCTCCTAAGACAGAGGCCGTAGGATCGGCATGTATGAAGATCGGTGTTCAACTCCATCCGCAAGCCACGACCATCAACGACCTGCGGACCGCATGGCGCGCAACCGACGCGATGGGGGCCGACTCGATCTTCGTGTGGGATCACTTCTACCCGCTCTACGGCGATGCCGACGCCGCACACTTCGAGGCCTACACGTTGCTTGCGGCGATGGCCGCCGACACCTGTCACTCGCAGATTGGGGCGCTCGTCACGTGCTTTTCGTACCGAAACGCGAATCTTCTGGCAGACATGTCGCGCACCATCGACCACCTCTCGAACGGCCGGTTTATCCTCGGTGTCGGTTCGGGCTGGTTCGAGCGTGACTACAACGAGTACGGCTACCAGTTCGGAACGCCGGTCGGGCGACTCCGCGCGCTTGAGGCCGGCATCCCGGTCATGAAGGAACGCCTCGCTCGTCTGAACCCCGGCCCGGTGAACGGGTCCATTCCTCTCATGATCGGCGGCAGTGGTGAAAAGATCACGCTGCGCCTCACTGCGGAGCACGCCGACGCCCACAACGCGTTCGGCCCGGTCGAGAACTTCCGCCACAAGATGGAAGTGCTCGACCGTTGGTGTGCAGAGATCGGCCGCAACCCGCGCGAGATCGAGCGCACCGTCGCAGTGCGGCCCGAAGAACTCGACTCGACGGCCGCCTATGAGGATGCCGGCGCCGACCATCTCATCGTGATGCTCGGATCGCCGTTCGACCTGGCGGCGGTTGAGAAGGCCATCGCCGCACGCTGACGACGACGTCGTCAACACCCACTACCGTCGGCACCATCAGGCAAGGGGGTGCCATGGAGCTCGAGACCGTTCTCTACGAGGTGTCAGACGGTGTCGCCACGGTGACACTGAATCGTCCGCAGGCAATGAACGCCTGGACCGCGCAGTTGGCCGATGACTTGGCCCGCGCGATGGGTGCGGCCGATTCAGACGAGTCGGTGCGTGCGGTCGTGGTGACGGGAGCCGGGCGCGCGTTCTGTGCCGGAGCAGACTTGAGTGGAGGAGAAGGCGGGTTCGCACCCGGAGACAAGCGTGCCGATGCATCGCCGCGTCTCATGCCTCACAAGGTGCGAAAGCCGGTGATCGCCGCGATTAACGGTCACGCGGTCGGTGTCGGCATCACGTACCCGATGCTGTGCGACATTCGTATCGCCGCGAACGAAGCGAAGATCCAGTTCGCGATGGTGCGCCGCGGAATTCTTCCGGAACTCGGCTCGCACGTGATTTTGCCGCGCGTCGTCGGGTTCTCGCTCGCGGCCGAGTTGCTCCTCACGGGAAAATTGATGACAGGGGCAGAGGCGGCTTTCCTCGGGCTGGTGTCTCGCTCGCTTCCTGCCGCAGAGGTGCTTCCGGCCGCGCTCGAGATGGCGCGCGACATCGCGGTGAACGTGGCGCCGGTGTCGGCGGCGCTGTCGAAGAAGATGTTGTGGGAAGGGATCACCTCCGGGCTCGACGAGATGATCGCCACCGAGGGTCGCATCATCGCCGACATGGCGACGAGCGCAGACGCGGCCGAGGGCGTGCGGGCGTTCTTCGAAAAGCGCGCCCCGCAATGGTCGATGACCCTCGCCGACGACCTCGCCCGTTTCGCGAACTAGGTTCCTGCCATGAAGACCGCACAGCTGAACGGAACGACGATTGCCTATACAGACACCGGGGGCGATCTGCCGCCGGTGATCCTGTCGCACGGCTTTCTCATGGATCATTCGATGTTCGATGCGCAAGCTGCCGCGCTGTCGGCCACGCACCGTGTGATTACCTGGGATGAACGCGGCTTCGGTGGCACCCGCGCCACGGGCGATTTCACCTACTGGGACTCGGCGAACGACGTCCTCGCACTCATGGATCACCTCGGGATCGGGTCTTCGGTCGTCGGCGGAATGTCGCAGGGAGGCTTTCTCAGCCTGCGCGTCGCGCTGTCGGCGCCGGAACGGGTGACGGCGTTGATCCTCCTCGACACCCAGGCCGGAACCGAAGACCCGGCCACCGTCGAGCCCTACAACCAGTTGCACGCCGCCTGGGTAGAGCACGGATCGGTGGCGGTGCAAGACGTGATCGCGGGCATCATCTTGGGGCCGGGGGAATGGACCGATTGGTACGACAAGTGGTCGCGCCTCGAGCCCGACCAGTTCACGGCGGCGTTCCGCTGTCTGATGCATCGAGACGACATCACCGACCGCCTCGGTGAGATCACCTGTCCGGCCCTCATCGTGCACGGAACCGCAGATGTGGCGATTTCCATGGAGAAAGCCGAAATTCTGCGTGCCAACATTGCCGGGCCGACCACACTGGTGGCTGTCGACGGGGGCCCGCACGCGGCAAACATGACGCACCCGGCGGAGGTGAACGAGGCCATTCTCCGGTTCTTGGCCGGGCTCTCCTGACTGGGAGAATGTGGGAAGACCCGGGCCGAGGGGGCCCCGGGCAGTCACGAAGGAGACCGGTGCCGCGATGCCACTCGAACTTGATCTCGGACCCGCAGCAACAAAGTTCCGCGGAGAGTTGCGCGACTGGCTGGAAGCGAACAAGCCCGCCGAACTGGTCGGCATGTCGTCTGACATGGCACAGCGAAGCGACATCCCCGCGGTGCGCGACTGGGCAGACAAGCTCACTGCCGCCGGGTACATGTGCGTGTCGTGGCCAAAGGAGTACGGCGGAGCCGGACTCACCGGTGTCGAGGTTGCGGTTCTCAACGAGGAGTTCGCACGTGCGCGAGTTCCGCGCGTCACGCGCGGAATGGGTGAGTGGCTGGTCGGACCATCGATCATCGTCTGGGGCTCGGAGGAACAGAAGAAGAAGTTCCTCCCGCGCATCATCGACGGCACCGACCGCTACTGCCAGGGTTTCTCTGAGCCCGACGCCGGTTCCGACCTCGCGTCGCTCAAGACCAAGGGCGTGATCGACGGCGAAGAAATTGTCATCACCGGCCAGAAGGTGTGGACATCGGGTGCGCAGGCCGCAAACATGATGTTCTGTCTCGCGCGCACCGACGACAACGCGCCGAAGCACGCGGGCATCTCGTACGTTCTGCTGCCGATGTTCACAGACGACGGGTCGTCGAACGGCATTGAACTGCGCCCGATCAAGCAGCCGCACGGAATGTCCCACTTCACCGAGACCTTCCTCACCGAGTCGCGCGCGCCTGTGGCGAACATCATCGGCGGCATGAACAACGGCTGGCGCGTCACGATGACGACCCTCGGCAACGAGCGAGGCGGCCACGCCACCACCCAGCACGTGGAATACACGAAGCAGTTCTGGGAGGCGGTCGAGCTTCTGAAGGAGAAGGGCAAGACGTCAGACCCGGTGATTCGCCAGGAACTTGCGTGGGCCTACAGCCACGTCGAGATCATGCGCTTCCAGGGACTCAAGCTTCTGTCGGAGGTCATCGCGCGCAAGGAGCCGGGCCCGGCCGCGTCGATCAACAAGATGTTCTGGTCGGAGTACGCGCAGAAGTTCTCCGAGCGCATGATGAATGCTCGTGGCGCCGAGGCGATGCTGATCGAGGACGGCTCGAACGGTCGTTACGTTGCCGATCGCTGGACGTCCATGTTCTTCCAGCACCGCTCGTCGACCATTTGGGGCGGCACCGCGCAGGTGCAGCGCAACATCGTGGGTGAGCGAGTGCTCGGACTTCCGAAAGAGCCGGACCCGACGAAGCAGCGCTGACGAGGCGCGACCGACTCAGTCGCGTCGGCGGCTGGGGTCGGTGCGAAAACGAATCGGCACCGACAGGTTGCTGCTCGAGCGCAGACCGCGGCCGGCCCGGTACATCTGGGCAGGTCGTCCCGGTGACGAACCGAAGTCGGCGTACTCCTCGAGCGGCTCGACGAACCCGGGCACCTTTTCGACCTTGCGGCGGAAGTTCGCCGGGTCGACCTGGTTCTGCAGGAACGCCTCGTAGACGCCGCGTAGTTCGCTGATCGTGAACTTCGGCTTGCAGAAGCTGATTGCCACGCTCGTGTCCTCGAGCATGCGGGCTGCGAGTTTGCGGGCATCCCTGATGATCGTGCGGTGGTCGAATTCCATGACACCGCGCTGGCGCAGGTCGCGGTACCGCACGAATTCGGCATGCTCAGAGTGCTGGTCGGGGCGCAGCTCGCCCGGGTGGGGCAGCAGAGCAAGGTAGGCGATCGAGAAAGCGCGCCAGCGCGAGTCACGGTCGGGGTCGCCGTAGGCGCCGACTTGAATCAGGTCTTTTCGGTTCAGCTTGATTCCGGTCTCGCCGGCCACCTTTCGAAGGGCTGTGTCCTCGAGTGGTTCGCGGTCGTCGACCAGGCCGCCCGGAAGGGCCCAGCGGCCCTCTGGGGCGCCTGGGCGGCGCATGACGAGCACCTCGAGGCGGTTCTCGGGCTCTATCGAGCGGGCCTGGTTGATGGTGAAGACGACGGTGTCGACATAGACGTAGAAGTCCTTCTGGACTGTGCGGCGGGTGGGGGACATTCCTCGATCTTGTCAGATTTAGGACGAAAACACACCTATTTCGATGCAGATTTGCCTCCCGTGGCCGACGGTCGGGTGCCGTGGGCGCCGATCGAGCGAAAAATTCAAGAAAGTATCCTGTACCAAGTACCAGAATCGGTGACACACCCGGTTGGTACAACTACACCGTCAGAACCGGATGGTCCGGTTCGAGAAGAGGAGACACATGGCACCACGACCCACCTCAGACCCCACGGAACCCCTTGCCGGGCGTCCCACACGCACACAGCGCGATCGGGCACTCGGCATCATCATCGGATCAGCAGTCGGCGACGCGCTCGGTGCGCCGTTCGAGTTCGGCGACGCGGGTGACTATGCCCGTCGTTTTCCTGCGCCGGTGGTGGGCGGACGTGGAGAATTGGTGGGCGGTGGCGGCTTCGGCTGGGCGCCCGGCGAATTCACCGACGACACGCAGATGGCGCTCGCCCTCGCCGCCGCGCTCGAAGAGTCGGGCGGTTTCGATCCGGCGGTGGTGTGGCGCCATTTCCGTGCATGGGCGGCCGGCGCTGTCGACGTGGGTATCACCACCCGCTACGCGCTCTCGCGTGCGACGCACGAGGGTGCGGCCGCTCACGCTCATGATGCGACGGGCGGACGAAGCGGCTCGAACGGTGCAGTGATGCGCATCGCGCCCGTCGCCGTTCGCGGAGTGACGCTCGGTCGCGCTGCCACGGCGCAACTCGCGGCCGATCAGGCCGCTCTCACGCACCATGACCCCGTGGCGGCCGCATGCGCGGTATTCGTGTCAGAGGTTGCTCGCGCGACAGTCGTCAACGGCGACTTCGAGGCCGCAATCCAGAGTGCGCACGAAGCCGTCGCAAGTGTCGGTCTTGCCGACGTGTTCGCCGACGAGGTGCAGTGGCTCATCGAGGCACCGTGGGGCAACGATGTCGAGAAGGCCCCGTCGAACGGTGCTGCGAGCACGGCGACGGCCCAGGCCCTGTGGGCCGCCCGCACGGCAGCGTCGTTCCACGACGCGATGGTCAATGCGGTCAACCTCGGGGGCGACACCGACACGGTCTCCGCTATCGCAGGTGTCATGGCAGGTGCACGTTTCGGGAATCAGGCCATTCCGTCTCGCTGGTCGACGTATGTGCATGGCACCGTCGACGGCCCCGACGGGCGACGCGTCTACGACGCCCAAGCCCTCGTCGACCTCGGCCGTCGCCTGCTCGGCTCCGGCACGTCGAGCCCGAACCCGCCGCGCCGGAACCGTGACTACGGCAAAGTCCACGACAAGGGCGTGTGGGCGGCGAACCTCGGTGGAGCCCAGGACGCCCCGTCGCACCTGGCGGTGGTGTCGATGTGCCACACCGAGGGCAGCCTCGCCGACCGCGACATCAGACGACAGGTGTACATGATCGACGGCACGGGTCACGACGAGAACCCGAGCCTGTTCGACGCGGTGCTCGATGTCGTCGACTCGATCGATGCATTTCTTGCCGACGGACACGAGGTGCTGGTGCACTGCCATGGCGGAGCGAGCCGCACGACCCTCGCACTGCGCGCCTGGTACATGCGCACGTACGGCGTCAACCACGAGGAGGCGTGGAATTGGGTCGACACGACGTGGCCGCTCTCTGACCCGTGGAACGCACGTTTCAACGATTTTCTCGACAACGAATGGCATGCAGGTTCCTGGTGGGGGAGTCGGCCACGCGCAACGGAGGTGCAATGACGGTCACGATGCTCGAACTTGAGGGGCGACTCACGGGCTTCATCGCCCGCCACGCGATGCTTTACATGGGAGACGATGACAGTCCCGTCCACGACGGGTTCCCGCTCGACTTCATGACGCACGAGAACCTGGTTCTCTGCACTGCCAAGCTCTACGAGCGTTTCAACGGCACGGTCGTGCTGCGCATTGACGCACCGATCGGGGAGTACGACGAATCAGACGAGCTCCACCGCTGGCTCGCCACCCGCACGGGGTGGATGCCGTTCGTGCAGTCACGCACCGAACGTGTCGGCCCGACCAGGGTCAAAGTGTTTGCGACCCATTCGTTCCTCGCGGACGAGGTCACGGAATCGGAGATCGAACAAGTGCTCGGATCGATCGATCACGTGGCGCAGAAATGGCAGGAGAGCCTCGAGGAAGCATCCGCGTCCGGCGACGACGAAGACGACGAACCGACCCCCGATCAGGCGATCAGTTCCCGTCGTCGCGACGCATCTGATTCCGAAAGGTTCAGCTCGCCCTCGTCGATACGCGTGACGACGCCTCAGACGGACGGCACCGACGCTGTTCTTGCCGAGCTCGACTCGCTGATCGGGTTGGCTCCGGTCAAGCGGCTGGTGCGTCAGTTGACCGCAATGCAACAGGTGGCACAGTTGCGCAACCAGGCAGGCATGCGAGCGGTCACTCCGTCGCCGCACCTGGTGTTCACCGGCAACCCCGGCACCGGAAAGACGACCGTTGCGCGGCTGGTCGGCCGCTTGTACAAAGAGCTGGGACTGTTGTCGAGCGGTCATGTCGTGGAAGTCGATCGTTCGGGTCTCGTTGCCGGCTACGTCGGTCAGACGGCACTGAAGACGAGGGAAGTGCTCGAGACCGCAAAGGGCGGAGTGTTGTTCATCGACGAGGCGTACACGCTCAACTCGGACCACCGCAACGACTACGGCGCAGAGGCGATCGAGACGATTCTTGCCTACATGGAGAACAATCGCGGAGAGATTGCCATTGTGGTCGCGGGCTACCCGCGACAGATGGGCGAGTTCCTGCAGCAGAACCCGGGCCTTGCGAGCCGCTTCGACCACACCTTGCAGTTTCCCGATTTCGACGAATCCGAACTGCTGGCCGTGTTCGAGGGGCTGGTGGCCGAGCACGACTACCAATTGACCCCGGGCTCTCGTGCCGAGGCGGCGCGTCTGATCGCCGGGTGGAGCCGTCACGAGGCGTTTGGCAACGCGAGAGAAGTGAGGCGTCTGTTCAACGCGGCAGTCGCCCAGCACGCCGCGGCGATGGTGCGTGACGCTGTGACGTCGGGTGACGCGTTGAAAGTGCTCGACGTCTCGCATCTGCCTGAGGCCCACGAGTCGGTGTCAACGGCCGACACGGTGGTGCTCCCCGGGTATCTGTAACCCCTGGTGCGGCAGGCGCCGCGGCAAGTTCCTGCGACCAATTCGGCCCACTCACTAGGGTGGCTGAGGTGGTTGGCAAGGTCGTGCGTTCAGTTGCCGACCGTGTCGCTCGTCTCGATGCGGCTGTGCACTCACCGGTCGAGACACGACCCGCGGCGGGGCATCTTCGTGCCGCCTGGGTGGCCGCGGCGGCGTGTGGAGTCTTCATGGTGTCGGTCGCGCTACGCCAGAAGGGGCCGACGATCCACCCCGACGAATTCGGCTTCCTCGCGAACGGTCAAGTACTCATCGGACACGTCGAAGCCCAGGTGCCAACGGGCAGCTTCTATCCGGCTGGGTACGGCCTTGTGACCGGGCTCGGGGCTCTCGTCACCGGGTCGGTCGAGGGTGCGTACCGGACCGCGCTGTCGGTGAATGTGGTGCTCGCAGTGCTCGTCGGTGTCGCCGCGAGGTCGTTGGCAGTTCGCGGGTTCGGCCTGTCGCGCCAGATGGGCACGCTTGCCGGGCTGCTCACCTTCGTTGCCCCGGGAACAATCGTGTCGGCGATGTTCTCGTGGCCAGAGACCCTTGCTCGTCTGGCATTCATCGGTCTCATCGGACTTGTGGTGGCCGCCACCCGTTCGATGTCGACGACGATGACCGTCGCTCTCGGGGCCACCGCCGGGCTCTTGCCTGCACTTCACGGACGCTTCACGCTCATGGTGCCGGTGGTGTGCCTTGTGATCGTCTGGTGGGGTCTGCGACGCGACATTTCCCGTCTCGCCTCCGCCGCGGCACTTGGGGCGGCCGTTGCGGGCTATGCAGTCTCGTATGTGCTGAACACGTTCGTGAAAGAGTCGATCTACGCCGCCTCGTACGACCAGGAGAACCGTCTCTTGCGGCGGCTGATCGACATTGACACCTGGCCGGCGTTGCTTCGCACCATGACCGGACAGTCGTGGTATCTGCTGGCGACGTCGTTCGGACTTGCCGGCATCGCGATCGGTTGGGCACTGTGGCGAGCCCGCCCTGGCGGCGGCGACGTCGCGCTGCGGCGCGATCCGCAGCGCCTTGCGCTCGTGGTGATGGTGGGCTGCACAGGCGCGCTCGTGTTCACAGGTGGACTGCAGCTTCTCTACGGCGATCGCGGCGATCACCTGATTTACGGCCGCTATGTCGAGTTGCTCGTTCCCGTTCTCTGGGTTGCCGCGCTCGCGGCCATGGAGACATCGGCCAGGGTTGTTCAGCGCCTCTGGTTCGTGTCGGCGGGGGCGATCGCCGGGGTGGCCGCTCTGTACGTGATTGCCGACGGTGGCGATGCCCTGAAGGGGCGGTGGTTCACCAAGGGAAACGTGGTCTTCCCGAACATCGTCGGCACCGATGCCGCCCGCTACGTGGTCGATCCGGGTCTTGTCACGTTCGGGGTCTTGTTTGCGGTCGTCGGGCTCGTGTTCTGGCTGCTGTTCGCTCGGCGCGGCGCGATCGCACCGGTCGCGATGGTGTTGCTCCTCGCCGTCGCGGGCGTCGTCTCGGGTCAGCGCAGCATCTTGTCGCGCACGAAGGTCTTCGATGCAACCGGTTCGAGTCTCGACGTGGCGCTCGCGTCGAACCCGGAGAGAATCGGCTTCGACATGGGAGTGCGCAACGATCGTGCGTACTACTTCCTGCGCTACAAGACACACCCGGTGCTGCTCGATCGGTTCGATGTCTCGAGCGAACAAGCTGTCGTTCCCGATGCGTATTCGTGCATCTATGGCTGGGCCGACAAGCCCCCGCGCGGTG
>JBMTOT010000047.1:0-13331 GCA_049442935.1 Ilumatobacteraceae bacterium
GTACCACACCCTGAAAAAAGTGCTCCACGACCGCGGACTGTCGACTGCAGTCGGCGACGAGGGCGGTTTCGCCCCGAACCTCGCCTCGAACGAAGAGGCGATCGCCGTGCTCGTGGAGGCGATCGAGCGCGCGGGTCACGCGCCCGGGACAGACATCGCCATTGCGCTCGACCCTGCGATGAGCGAACTGCACCGCGACGGTCGCTATCACCTCGGGGGCGAGGGCCGCGTCCTCTCACCGGGCGAAATGGTCGAGTGGTGGGCATCTCTCGTCGAGCGCTACCCGATCGTGTCGATCGAAGACGGCATGGCCGAAGACGACTGGGACGGCTGGGCACAGTTGACGGCCGCGCTCGGCGGCAAGGTGCAGCTGGTGGGTGACGACCTGTTCGTCACCAATGCACGACGACTCGCCACCGGCATCGAGCGCAACGTGGCCAACAGCGTGCTGGTGAAGGTGAACCAGATCGGCACGCTGTCGGAGACTCTCGACACGGTGGAGATGGCGACACGCCACTCCTACACCTCCGTGATGAGCCACCGAAGCGGCGAGACCGAGGACGCCACCATCGCCGATCTCGCGGTCGCGACGAACTGTGGACAGATCAAGACGGGAGCACCGGCGCGAAGTGACCGCGTCGCCAAGTACAACCAGTTGCTGCGCATCGAAGAGATGCTCGGCGACTCGGCACGGTTCCGCGGACGCTCTGCGCTCGCCCCGCTGCGCTGACCGAAGTCACTCCGCCGCACCGAACCGCACGCGAACATCTGTTCGCGTGCCACGGTTTTCCACAGGCACCCGGCCACAATGGAACGCATGCCTGCGCGCGCGATCAAGAATCTGACGAAGGGAGTCGTGCGCCCTGAACCTCTCGCACAGCGAATCAGTTCCAATCGCGGGGTGCGCTGGACGGTCGGGCTCGCCACCACCACCGTCGGGCTCGCAATTCTGCTCGGCGTGGTCGTGCTGCCCGTGAGCGACTGGTTCGTCCAGAACTCGGCGGTTGCCAAGCGCAGCGCCGAACTCGAAGCCCTCGCCGACGCGAACGAGCAACTGCAGAACGAGATCAACGAACTCAAGACTCCCGACGGCACCCGCAATGCCGCTCGGGATCAGCTGGGATATGTGATGCCCGGTGAGCAGCGGGTCTCGTTGCTGCCGATGCCCGCGCTGCCGGCCGATCTCCCCGACACCTGGCCTTACACGCTCGTCGAGAGCATCATCGCAGTGCGCACCGTCGAGAATGTTCCCGCCGACCGGGCGCTGCAGCCGCTCGTTCCCTGAGCAACTCGCGCCCGGAGCTGCCACGGTCCGGACTCAACCCGACAACCGACCGGGGCTGTTTCGTCCCGAATGGCAAGGCGTTTCGGGCACCTGTCGGCACCGTGGATAGTGTCTCGGCAGGCGCCGGAGAACAACCCGGGCCGAAGGGGTGAACGATGGTCGGAAGCATTCTCGGAAACCGCGTCCTTCGCAAGGAGGACCCGAAGTTCCTCACCACCGGCGGCGTGTATGTCGACGATCTTCTCGATGAGCCCTTGCTCGACGGAGCACTGCATGCGACCTACGTGCGATCGACCGTCGCTCACGGCACGATCCTGTCGATCGACACCAGCGATTCTCTCGCGATGCCAGGTGTGCGCGCGGTGTTCACCGGTGCCGACCTCGGACTCGAACCGCAGCCGTCGACCTACAACCCGACGGTCATGCGCACCCTTCTCGCAATGGACCGCGTGCGCTACGTGGGCGAGCCGATCGCGATCATCGTTTCAGAGACCCGTGAACAGGGCGAGGACGCGGCCGAGGCCGTCATCGTCGACTACGACATCTTGCCGGCAGTCGTCGACATGGAGGCGGCGCTCGTCTCCGACACACTTCTCTACGATGCGGCTCCAAACAATGTCGTGTTTGACACGCTCGTGCTCGGGATTCCCGACAACACCGGCGATGCGTTCTTCGAGGGCTGCGAAGTGGTCGTGAAGGGGCGCTTCGTCAACCAGCGCGTCGCACCGTGCCCGCTCGAGGTGCGCGGCTCGGCCGTTGCGTGGGCCGCAGACGGACGCCTCCACCAGTGGGTTTCGACTCAGCATGCGCAAGGAGCCCACGCTCCGATCGCAGCGACGAACGGCGTCGACCCCTCGCGCGTTCGCGTGCGCACTCCCGATGTCGGCGGCGGCTTCGGAGCGAAGATCGGCATCTATCCCGAGGAGCTGCTCCTTGGTGTCGTCTCCAAGCGAGTCGGCACTCCCATTCGCTGGCGCGAGACGCGAAGCGAATCGATGATGGCCCTCGGGCACGGCCGTGCGCAGGTCCAGCACGTCACGATCGGCGGCACCCGCGGCGGCAAGATGACCCACTATCAGTTGCACGTGATCCAGGACTCCGGTGCATGGGTCGACATGGGAGCGATCCTTGCGCCGTTCATGACGCGCCCGATGGCGTCGGGCGTCTATGACATCCCGAACATCGAGTGCCGCACGACGTCGGTCGTCACGAACACGACGCCGACGGTCGCCTACCGCGGAGCAGGTCGCCCCGAGGCAACTGCCGCCATCGAGCGCGCCATGGACATGTTCGCCACAGAGATCGGAATGGATCCGGCCGAGGTGCGCCGTGTGAACCTCATCGGCAAGTTTCTGGAGCCGCACACCACCGCAGTCGGGCAGACCTACGACGTCGGCGACTACGAAACCTCGCTCGACAAGACTCTCGCGGCCGCGGACTACGCCGGCTGGCGGGCGAAGCAGGCCGCTCGACGCGCAAGCGGCGATTCGCGCCAGATCGGAATTGGAGTCAGCGTGTACGTCGAGATCACCGGCGGCGTGGGCAGTGGCGAGGAGGCCAAGGTCGAGGTGATGCCGAACGGCAAGGCTGTGGTTTACACCGGCACGTCGCCGCACGGACAGGGCCATGCCACCTCGTGGGCCATGCTGGCGAGCGAGCAGACGGGCATTCCGATCGAAGACATCGACCTCGTTTGGGGCGACACCGACCTGACGCCCGTCGGCTCGGGAACAATGGGATCGCGTTCGCTGCAACAGGGCGGCAACGCTGTGTTCGTGGTCGCAGGTCAGCTGGTCGAGAAGGCAAAGTCGGTGGCGGCGCGCCTGCTCGAGGCGAACGAAGCCGACATCGTGCTCGACAAGGACAGCGGCTCATTCCACGTCGCGGGCACGCCAGCCGTGTCGAAGTCGTGGGCCGACATCGCAACAGCCGAAGGCGACGGCATCTCGGCCAAGGACAACATTTCTGTGCCTGGTCCGACGTTCCCGTTCGGCGCACATGTCGCGGTGGTCGAAGTCGACACCGACACCGGCAAGGTCACCCATGTCGCCCACGTCGCATGCGACGACGCCGGCAAGGTTCTGAACCCGATGATCCTCGAAGGCCAGATTCACGGCGGCGTGGCACAGGGGGCGGCGCAGGCTCTTCTCGAGGAGGTGCGCTACGACTCGGACGGCAATCCCATCACATCGAACCTCGCCGACTATGCCTTCATCTCGGCGGCCGAGGTGCCGAGTGTGACGGTCGTACACATGGAGACACCCACCCCGCGCAACGCGATCGGCGCCAAGGGCATCGGCGAGTCGGGCACCATCGGCTCGACCCCTGCACTGCAGTCGGCCGTGATCGACGCCGTCGCGCACCTCGGCGTGCGTCACATCGACATGCCGACGACCTCCGAGAAGGTCTGGGCGGCAATCCAATCGGCCCGCTGAGCGGGACAGTCCACGAGAACGACACAGAACACACAAGGGGAACGAACAATGAAGATCAGCGTTACCGTCAACGGCACCCGCCACGAGAGCGACGTCGAGCCGCGCACCCTTTTGGTGCAGTGGATCCGCGAGACACTCGGGCTGACCGGAACCAACATCGGCTGCGACACATCGAGCTGCGGAGCCTGCACCATTCACGTCGACGGCGAGTCGGTGAAGTCGTGCACGCTGCTCGCAGTGCAGGTCGACGGCAGCGAGGTCACCACCATCGAAGGGCTCGCTCGCGACGGCGAGATGCACCCGATGCAGAAGTCGTTCATGGAGAACCACGGGCTGCAGTGCGGGTATTGCACTCCGGGCATGGTCATGGCCTCGATCTCGTTGCTCGACGAGAACCCGAGCCCGACAGAGGAAGACGTGCGGATCGGCCTCGAGGGCAACCTCTGCCGTTGCACCGGCTACCACAACATCGTCAAGGCCGTTCTCGCGGCCGCCAAGAAGTGAGGTGACCAGGTGATTCCTGCATCATTCGACTACATCAGGGCCTCGTCGGCCGCCGAGGCGATCTCGCTCGTCGGAGAACACGGCGACGATGCCAAGTTCCTCGCCGGCGGCCACAGCCTCCTTCCTCTCATGAAGTTGCGCCTTGCCCAGCCTGCAGTGCTCGTCGACATCGGACGGATCTCCGACCTGTCGTACATTCGCGACGCCGGCGACCACGTCGCAATCGGCGCTCTCACCCGCCACCGCGACGTGGAGACGTCTGCCGTGCTTCGCGAGCACGCACCTCTCCTCGCGCACGCCGCATCGCACGTGGGCGACCCGCAGGTGCGCCATCGCGGCACCATCGGCGGATCGGTCGCCCACGCAGACCCGGCCTCCGATCTTCCCGCGACGACACTCGCGCTCGGGGCGACGTACGTCGCACAGGGCCCGGGGGGCACGCGGGAGATCCCCGCATCGGAGTTCTACACGGGCTTTCTCGAGTCGGCCCTCGCTCCCGACGAGATGTTGACCGAAATTCGTGTGCCGAAGATGAACGGAGCGTCGTGGGGTTTCCAGAAGTTCAACCGTCGCGCTCAGGACTGGGCGATCGTGGGTGTGGCGGCGTGGCGCCGCGGAACTGAATCCGGAGTCGCACTTGTGAACATGGGATCCACCCCGATTCTGGCGACGAGCGTGTCGCAGGCAATCGCCCAGGGTGCGAGCATCGCCGATGCGGCGAAACTCGCATCGGCAGAGGCCGAACCGCAGGCCGACTCGAACGCATCCGTCGACTACCGCCGTCACCTCGCCGAGGTGCTCGTGCGGCGCGCGCTCGATTCACAGAGCAACTGAGCCGCTCCGTTCGTGACGGCGGCAGCCGACACATTCGCCGAGTCGACGCCGGACGGCACGAAGGAGCGTCTTGCGCTCGCTAGGCGGCTCACCGTCTCGACGTACGTCGCGGTGTTCGTGTGGAGCGTTTTCGCCTTCGGCATACCCATTGACCGTCTCGCAGTGCTGGCATGGATGTTCGGCGGCTTCGCGGCGGCATCAATCGGCCGCCCAAAGTCCGAGACGGCCCAAATGGTGCGCGACTGGCTGGTGCTCGTTGCGATCTACATGGCATATGACTACTCGCGCGGGACCGCCGACCAGTGGGGAATCGCCGTCAACTACACGGGGCCCCGCGACCTGGACTCTCTCTTGCTGTTCGGATTTGAACCCGTCTCGGGAATACAGGGGCGCTTCTACGACCCGGCCGACGTGCGGTGGTGGGACGTCGGCGGATCGATCGTCTACATGACGCACTTCGTGTTCCCGGTGCTTCCTCTCGCCTTGCTGCGCGTGCGCAACCGCATCGAGTGGGGGCGATACGTGCGGCGCTTCTCGGTGACACTCTTCGTCGCCGTTGCGTGCTTCATCGCCTACCCGGCGGCACCCCCGTGGATGGCGAGCCGCGACGGCTACTTGCCCCCGGTTGCGCGCATCACCGGACGCGGATGGGGCGAAGTCGGGCTCGACACCGTCAGCCGCACGTTCAATCGAGGTGTCGCCGTACTGAACCCGGTTGCCGCGATGCCGTCGCTGCATGCGGGCCTGGCACTCCTGGTGACGCTGTGGTTCACGCGCCGCTCACCGACATGGCTTCGCGCGGCGGCGATGCTGTACCCGGTCTCAATGGCGGCCACGCTCGTGTACTTCGGCGAGCACTATCTGGTCGATTGCCTCGCCGGGTGGGCGGTGGTGGGAATCGCGATGTGGGCCTCGGCGCGCTGGGAAGACAGGCGCGCCGCCGAGCTCATGACTCGAACTGAATGACCGACCGCGACTCGACCCACGGTGCGAAGACTTCTCGCCTGATGCGGTTGTGCTCGTCGTCGGTGTCGTAGCGGTGCCACGACTCGACTCCGTCGAAGACGGCAACGATGCCGAAATCGGCGGCTCCGTCGGTGTGCCCGGCATTTGGTCCGCAATGGTACGACGCGACACCCGTCAGCGTCGCCGCGTACCGGCGGAGTTCGGCCTGCGCCACCTCGGGGTGCCCGGCAGGAACACCCTCTTTCCATCGAAACAACACCACGTGGTGCAACATGTCCAACTTCTTTCTTCTCGGCAAATGCTCAGATGAGGCCCGGGTACGCGCCGCCGTCGACCTGCAGGTTGACACCGGTCATGAATCGGGCCGACTCCGAGCACATGAACGCGGCGATGCGGCCGAAGTCGCCGGGATCACCGATGAACCCGGCGGGAATCCCCATCTTCGATGCATCCGGGTTCTCGCCGAACAACTGTGTGATGCGGTCGGTGAGGTGGGTTCCCGGCTGAATCGTGTTGACGGTGATTCCGTCGCCGGCGACTTCCCGCGACACCGTCTTCAGGTATGCGGTGACGCCGGCGCGCGCAGTGTTCGACAAGATCAGAGTCGGCGACGGCTGGCGCACCGCTGACGAGGTGATCGCGAGCACTCGTCCCCACTTGCGCTCGCGCATTGCAGGAATCGCGGCCGTGCACATCGCGACGATCGACAACAGGTTCTTCTGGAGAGCTTCGGCATAGAGAGCCTCGTCGGTCGACGCAAATCCCCCCGGGGGCGGGCCACCGCCGTTCGCGACGAGAATGTCGACGCCGCCCATCGCCTCGGCCGCGAGTTCCACGAAGCGCCGACCGCCAGCATCGGTGGAGACGTCGCAGACAATTCCTGTGGCGCCATGACCGATCTCGTCGATTGCCGTGGCGATCTTTCCTTCGTCACGTCCGCACACGGTGACGGTGCACCCCGCTTCTGCGAGCGCGACGGCGGTGCCGAGGCCGAGGCCTGCAGATCCGGCGGCCACAGCCGCCCGTTTCCCCTTGAGTCCCAAGTCCATGCGGCCACCGTAGGTCAGTCCCGCAGGGCATCTGACACCGAGCGGTAGCCTTGCCTCTCGAGAGAGGTGATCAACTCATGGACGCCGAATTCGACGCGCGTCACCTGGAAGCAGTCGCCGACGCCGACACGTACCCCTACTGGTACGAAGACGCCGACGAACCAGACTCGAACCCCACGCTCGTGCGCACCGAAATGTGCGACCTGTGCGTCGTGGGAGGTGGCTACACCGGACTGTGGACCGCAATCCTGGCCAAGGAGCGCGACCCGTCGCGCGACGTGGTGCTGATCGAATCGCACGAGATCGGCTCTGCCGCCAGCGGCCGCAACGGGGGGTTCGTGGACGCGTCGCTGACACACGGCATCGCAAATGCCCAGACCAGGTTCCCCGACGAGGTAGCCATCCTGGAAGAGCTCGGATTGCGCAACCTGAACGAGATCGAGGCCGCAGTCGCCCGCTACGGCATCGACTGCGACTGGGAACGCACGGGTGCGATCGATGTCGCCACGACGTCGCACGCCGACTCGTACCTCGACGAGCTGCGCGATGACTACGCACACCTCAGGCGGCTCGGTCAGCGTGTCGAATGGCTCGACCGCGATGCGATGCGGGCACAGGTCGACTCGCCCACCTACGCGGGCGGACTGTGGCGCAAGGACACGGCGGCGCTCGTCGACCCCGCTCGACTTGCATGGGGACTGAAGGCCGCGGCCGAGTCACTCGGTGTGCGCATCTACGAAGACACCAAGGCACTCTCGGTCGAGCGAGACGGCGTCGGCGTCATGGTCGCGACGCCGCTCGGACGAGTGCGCGCCGGCAAGGTCGCCCTCGCCACCAACGCGTTCAAGCCTCTTCTCAAGAGACTGTCGAACTTCATCGTGCCGGTCTACGACTACTGCATGGTGACCGAGCCGCTGACCGAGAGCCAGCTCGACTCGATCGGCTGGAAGGGACGGCAGGGCCTCTCCGACATCCCGAACCAGTTCCACTACTACCGACTCACCGACGACAACAGAATTCTCTGGGGCGGATACGACGCGGTGTACTTCTTCAACAGCCGTGTTCGAACCGAACTCGAATCGCGACCCGAGTCGTGGGCGCTGCTGTCGCAGCACTTCTTCGAGACGTTCCCGCAGCTGGAAGGAGTCCGCTTCTCGCATGCGTGGGGCGGAGTGATCGACACGTGCAGCCGCTACTCGGTGTTCTGGGGTCGCGCGATGGGCGGTCGCGTGACGTATGCACTCGGCTACACGGGCCTCGGTGTCGCGGCGTCGCGCTTCGGTGCCGAAGTGATGCTCGACCTCATCGAAGGTCGACGGACGAGAGCCACATCGACCGAGTTCGTACGCTCGAAGCCTGTGCCGTTTCCGCCGGAACCCTTCCGATTCCTCGGCATTCAGGCGACCCGATGGTCGCTCGACCGCGAGGACAAGACGGGAAAGCGCAACACATGGCTTCGGACTCTCGACCGCCTGGGCCTCGGATGGGGCTCGTAGGGCCCGCCGCCCTACGCTTTCGGTGATGGCGACCGAGCCCCGATCCCCCGCCGACGTCGCACACGGGCTCGCCGAGCACGGTTACCTCGCCGACGAGGGACTCGTCACCGCGGTCTTCCTCGCAGTCTCGATGCGACGCCCGCTGTTCCTCGAGGGAGAGGCGGGGGTCGGCAAGACCGAGCTCGCAAAGACCCTCGCCCGATGGCAGGGCAGCGAATTGATCCGCTTGCAGTGCTACGAGGGAATCGACGCCGCCCAGGCGGTGTACGACTGGGACTATTCGCGTCAGTTGCTGCACCTGCGCGCTGCCGAAGCCTCGGGAGAGGCGCAACGAACCGGGACCGAGTCGCTCGAGCGAGGCCTCTACGACGAGCGATTCCTCGTGAAGCGCGCCGTGCTGCGCGCAATCAGCCAACCTGCCGCGACACGTGCCGTGCTGCTCGTCGATGAGATCGACCGTGCCGACGACGAGTTCGAGGCCTACCTGCTCGAGGTGCTCTCCGACTGGCAGGTGACGGTCCCAGAGATCGGCACATTCCGCGCCGACGTGCCGCCCATCGTCGTTCTGACGTCGAACCGCACGCGCGATGTTCACGACGCTCTCAAGCGTCGTTGTCTGTACCACTGGGTGGAACACCCGGGATTCGATCGAGAAGTGGACATCGTGCGTCTGCGGGTGCCCGGCGTGAGCGAGACACTCGCTCGTCAGGTGGCCGGCGCGGTCGAGGCCCTCCGTGGGGCGCATCTCTACAAGCCGCCGGGTGTCGCCGAGACCATCGACTGGGCGACCGCGCTCGGCCGTCTGGGCGTCAGCGCGGTCGACGAGTCGGTGCTCGAGCGCACGCTCGGAACTGTTCTCAAATACCGCGAGGACCAGAGCAGGGTGCGCGAGCACGGACTCGCCGGAATCGTGCAACAGGCCCTCGACCGCGGACTCCTGCACGGGTGACCCGGTGACGCAGGAGGTGAACGAGCCGCTCACCGACGCGGAGCACCTCGCAGTCGGCTTCGCACGCGTGCTGCGCGCACTCGACATCGCCGCCCCCCTCGACTCGGTGCTCGCCTTCGTCGAGGCCCTCGGGTTGCTCGGCCTCGACGATCGCTCCCACGTCTACTGGGCCGCGCGAACGACGTTGGTGAGGGCGCACGAGGACATCCCCGTGTTCGACCGCGCTTTCGCCGTCTTCTGGGAACACCGCGAGTCGCCCGAGTCTCCCGACCGGGCAGAAACCGGCATCACCATCGTTCTCGACAACGGCGACGAGGGTGCGGCCGACGGCGAGGCAGAACGCGGGGACGAGGAGTCGCTCACCCTCCGGTTCTCGGGCGTAGAGACTCTCGGCGAGAAGGACTTCGCCGACTACTCAGACGACGAAATGCGCCTTGCACAGCAATTCATGTCGACGCTGCGCATGGCTGGCCCGCCGAGAGAATCGCTTCGTCGCCGTCCGCATCGCCGAATGCGCGGTCGGCCCGACCTGCGCCGAACCGTCCGTGCGTCACTCGCAGTCGGCGGCGAACCGGTGCGCCGTCGTCACACACGCCCGGGAACCCGCCCCCGTCGCATCGTGTTCCTGCTCGATGTGAGCGGATCAATGGAGCCGTATGCACGCGCACTTGTTCGCTATGTCCACGCCGGAGTGGCGGGTCGCCAGCGCGTCGAAGCCTTCGCACTCGGCACTCGACTCACCCGCGTCACACGCGAACTTTCCTCCAAGGATCCGGATCGTGCACTGCGGCTCGCCACACAGTCGGTTCCCGACTGGAGCGGCGGCACCAGGCTCGGCGAAACCCTTCGCGCATTCAACGACGAATGGGGCGTTCGCGGCACGGCACGGTCTGCCATCGTGGTGGTGCTGTCCGACGGATGGGACCGGGGAGACCCCGACGTGCTCTCCGAACAGATGCAGCGCCTCAAGAGGGTCGCATTTCGCGTCGTGTGGGTGAACCCGCTGAAAGTGACGCCCGGATACGCACCGCTGGCCCGTGGAATGGCGGCGGCGCTGCCGTATGTTGATGACTTCGTGGAGGGTCACTCGCTCGGTGCCCTCGAGAACTTGACCAAGGTGATCAACCGTGCGTGAGATCCTCGACGACATCGACAGATGGAAAGCGGCAGGCAAGCGGGTTGCCGTCGCACGCGTGGTCGACACCGACGGATCAGGACCGCGCGAGACCGGCGCCGCGATGGCTGTCAGCGAGGACGGCGAAGTTGCCGGCTCGGTGAGCGGAGGATGCGTCGAAGGAGCCGTGGTGTCGGAGGCTCTCGAGATCCTGCGCGGCGAGAACGTCAGCCGCATCGTGACGTTCGGGTACTCGGACGACGAAGCTTTTTCTGTCGGTCTCACGTGCGGCGGCACCGTGCATTTGTTCATTCAGCCGCTCGACTGGTGAGTCTCCGGCGATGAGCGTCTTCGACAGCCTTTCGCTGCTTCTGCGCGAACGCCGCCCGGTGTCGCTCCTGACAGTGGTGCGCGGCCCCGGCACGGGCAACACGATGCTCGTGACTCCCGACGGATCCGTCGAAGGATCACTCGGCGACTCGAACCTCGACCGCGTGGCCGGGCGAGATGCACTCGGCGAACTGGAGGCAGGGCGCACCGGCGTGCGCCACTACGGACCGTCCGGACAGACCACGCCGGAGGATCTCGCGGGAACCGAATCGGTCGAGGTGTTCGTCGAGAGCTTCGCTCCCCCGCCCGAGATGTGGATTTTCGGCGCAGTCGACTTCACAGCCGCACTGGCTCGCGTTGCGAAAGTGATCGGCTATCGCGTGACGGTGTGCGACGCGCGAGAAGTGTTCGCCACGCCCCGCCGCTTCCCCATGGCAGACGACGTTCGTGTCACATGGCCCGAGCCCCAGTTCAGCGAACACGGCTCGCGACTCGGCGTGCGCGATGCCGTGTGCATTCTCACCCACGACCCGAAGTTCGACGTTCCCGCGGTGCGCGGCGCTCTCGCCACCCAGGTCGGGTACATCGGGGTCATGGGCAGTCGAAAGACACACGGCAAACGCCTGGAACGGCTCGCCGAGGTCGGCATCGACGACCCTGCCGATCTCTCCCGACTTCACTCGCCGATCGGGCTCGACCTGGGCGGACGCACCCCCGAGGAGACGGCGATCTCGATCGTGGCCGAGATCATTGCGTCCCGCAACAACAGGAGTGCCTCGCCTCTCGGCGCCACGGACGGCCCGATTCACTGAATGCGGCCGACTCGACCGCGCGATCGAGCAACCCTCAGAGCCGGAACGTTGCGATGTTCGTCGGGTTCGCCCACGCAGAGACAGCAACCTGTTCGGGCGGCATGTGCTTCAGTTTGACCATCTTGCCGCTGAATGGTGCGTGCACCATCGCGTGGTCGACACCGAGATAGATGTGCACGTGGGTTCCGTAACCGACCACGTCGCCAGCCACGGCAGCCTCGGGTTCGATGCGCATGCGCTTGTCGAGTTGGGACACTGCCTGTCGAGGCATGTCGACGCCGGCGGCGCGCCATGCGTACCACAGCAATCCGGAACAATCGACCTGACGGTACGGCGACTCTTCGCCCTCGATGTAGCGCACGCCGAGCTGGGTGAGTGCAACGAGAACCGCGATCTGATGATCACGAGGCGACCTGGACCATGCCTTGTGCAGACGTTCAGGATCGATCGCCATCTTCTGTGCGACACCGTCGGACACCAGACGACGCGCCGCGAGGTATGCCGGGTCGCGAACATCGTCTGTCGCCATCAGCAACCCGACCGCCGCCACGGCATCACGCACGACTGCCGGCCGCTTGAGGAACAGCGCCCCGGGATGCCGACCGTCAGATCTCGCGACCGGCGCCGGAGTGGTGCTTGGTTCACGGTTGGGTGGCGCGGCCGACTCGGGAGCACCGGCCGAGAGGGGGGGCACAGCCACCCCCCATAGGCACGCCGCAAGAGCGACGCGCGCGAATCCCCTCGTTGTGCGCACTTCGGGCAGGCTATCTCTCATGGACTTGCCCGCCGGACCAACCCTTGCCGTTCTGTTGGCTGCAGGGGCAGGAAAAAGGTTCCACGGACCGATTCACAAGTTGCGGGCGATGATCTCGACCGACGACACGTCGCATCCCCACACCGTCGCGGCCGCTTCCCTTCGGTCGATGCTGGCGTCGTCCATCGGCGACTGTGCGGTCATCACTGGCGCGATCGACATCTCCGACATCGTCGACGAGATCACGGCGTCAACCGGTCGCGATGTGACGGTTGTACACAACTCCGGCTGGTCGAGCGGCATGCGCTCCTCCGTGCTGGCCGCGATCGCGCTTGCTCGGGAGCGGCGGTGCAGCCAGCTCGTCATCGGACTGGCCGACCAACCGTTCGTCCCGGCCGAGGCATGGCGTCTGGTTGCAGATGCGCCGGCACCGATCGCGGTGGCCACCTACGACGGACGGCGCGGAAATCCCGTGAAACTCGCCGATTCGGTGTGGATCGAGTTCGAGAACACACCGGGTGACCCTGACGCCGGTGCGCGTAGCCTTGTGGAGACACATCTCGACCATGTTGCCTTCGTCCCCTGCCCGGGAAGCGACCGCGACATCGACACCCAGGAGGACCTGCGGCCATGGAAGCACTGAAGCACACCTTCACTGTCCCTGTTCCCGTCGACGATGCGTGGCGCATCCTCACCGACGTCGAGCGCATCGCTCCGTGCCTCCCGGGCGCAAAACTCGAGGACATCAGCGGCGACACCTACAGCGGATTCGTGAAGGTGAAAGTCGGCCCGATCCAGGCGCA
>JBMTOT010000048.1:0-13221 GCA_049442935.1 Ilumatobacteraceae bacterium
CGGCCCATGCACCCTCGCCGAGCGTCAGGTTGCGGTTCGTCTGGAACGCCTCGGAGTGAGCGGCGTTCTTCGCGATTCGAATGAGGCCGGTGTACACGCTGCGTGCCGAACCGCCGACAGCACCCTTGAACAGCAGGTCTGAGTGCGTGCGCGGCGCATCGTGGATCTGCAACGTCCGGAAGTCGTGCATCTGCGACCCGCTCGCGAAATACAGCGCCAACTGCTGCGCGCTCGCGCCTTGCTCGACCAGACGAGCCTCGGCACGCACGCGCGCGTAGTCGCCGCCGAGTGCCACCGTGTTGAGACGCGTCATCGAGTCGCGTGCACCACTCGACGCCTGGTGACCGATCTGCCACGTGCGCACACCGAGTTCGTTGATGCCGACGTAGTTCACCCGTGCGGCGCGGTCGGCGCGCACCTCGAGCACAGGCACCACCAGCGCGCGCACGCCGTCGGGCGACACGAACCGCTCGACGACGGTGATCTCTGAGTTCTCGCCCGCGTCGATCACGAGACGCGGCGTCACCAGACTGCCGTCGGCATCGACCGTGTGCACGATCTCGACGACGTTCTCGACCACGACTCCTCGTGGCACGACGAGGGTGATCTCGTCGTCTGCGGCGAGGTTCATCTCGGCGAACACGTCAGCGGGGCTTGAGATCACAAGTCCTCCGCGACGGTCGGTCACGCGCACCGGGTCGGCACCGATGGTCTCGGTGCGGGCACGGCCGGGCACGAAGTCGGCGAGCGACAACTCACCGATGCGGCTGTAGCGCCAGATCTCTTCCTCGGTGCTGGGCATGACGGGGGTCGTGTTCATGGGGGTTCCTGTCTGTCGCGCGGGTGCGCTGGCGTGTTACTTGCGTCGGCGCCACCAGCGCCGCTTCTTCTTGTCGTTATCAACCTCAGCGAGCACCGACGCGGTTACGGAGTTGATGATCTCTTCGGCCGCGTCGAGCACCGCGGCCGCGGTTCCGTCGTCGAGCCCGGGCACTTCTGGTGGCGTGGGCGGCGCGATCGCCGACCCGTGCACCCATGCCGCGTCGGCGAGACGGCGCTCGTACCCGGTGCACGGTTCTGGGCAGCGCCACGGCGCTTCGGGTGCGAGATCGAGGTTGCACTTCCGCACGACGTCACCGTTCGGATACGAACGGCTTTCGTAGTGCTTGCACTCGGTGCGCATCGGCATGACAGCGCGCCCGCCGGCTCAGCCGACGGAACCCTCCATCTGCAGCTCGATGAGACGGCTCCACTCGACTGCGTATTCCATGGGCAGCGTACGGGTCACCGGCTCGATGAATCCGTTCACCACCATGCTCATCGCCTGCTCCTGCGAGAGGCCGCGCGACATGAGGTAGAAGAGCTGCTCGTCGGCAATCTTCGACACCGTAGCCTCGTGGCCGATCTCGGCGTCCTTCTCACCGACCTCCATGTACGGAAGCGTGCGGCTCTCGGAGTCGCCGTCGAGAATCAGCGCGTCGCACTGCACGTGGCTCTTGCACCCGTGTGCACCTTCGTCGACGCGCACGAGACCGCGGTAGGTGGTGACGCCACCGTCCTTAGAGATCGACTTCGACACGATGCGCGACGATGTTTCGGGCGCAGCATGCACCATCTTGGCGCCGGCGTCCTGGTGCTGACCTGCGCCCGCATAGGCAACCGAGAGCACTTCTCCGGTCGCCTTCGGCCCCACGAGGTAGACGCTCGGGTACTTCATGGTGAGTTTCGATCCGATGTTGCCGTCGATCCACTCCATGTGACCCTCGGCCTCGACACGCGCTCGCTTGGTGACCAAGTTGTACACGTTCGGTGACCAGTTCTGGATGGTCGTGTAGGTGACGTGCGCGCTCGGCTTCACCACAATCTCGACGACGGCCGAGTGAAGCGAGTCACTCGTGTACACCGGGGCCGAGCACCCTTCGATGTAGTGCACCTTCGACCCCTCGTCGGCGATGATCAACGTGCGCTCGAACTGTCCGGCGTTCTCCGAGTTGATGCGGAAGTACGCCTGCAGCGGCATCTCGCACTCGACGCCCGGCGGCACATAGATGAATGAGCCTCCCGACCACACGGCAGTGTTGAGCGCCGAGAACTTGTTGTCGCCGGGCGGGATGACCGTACCGAAGTACTGCTTGACGAGGTCGGGGTACTCGCGAAGCGCGGTGTCCATGTCGCAGAACAAGATGCCCTGCTTCTCCAGATCCTCACGGTTGCGGTGGAAGACCACCTCAGACTCGTACTGCGCAGTGACACCGGCCAGGTACTTGCGCTCCGCTTCCGGAATACCGAGCTTTTCGTACGTGGCCTTCATCTGCTCGGGAAGGTCGTCCCACTCGTCGACCTGGTCCGTTGCCGGCTTCAGGTAGTAGTAGATGTCCTGGAAGTCGATGTCGGGCATGTTCACCGAGAACCACGGCGCCATCGGCTTGCGATCGAAGAGGCCGAGGCTGCGCATGCGCATCGCGTTCATCCACTTCGGCTCGCCCTTCCACCACGAGATCTGCTCGACCACGCGGTCGTTCAGACCCTTCTCGGGTTCGAAGGCGTACTCCACCTCGTCGCTCCAGCCAAGGCTGTACTTGGTGAGATCCAGGTCAAACGTGGTCACGGTGTTGTTCCTTAGCTGTCGCTGGTGTGGGGTTCATGGGCCGTCGATGCGTCCCGGGAAACCCGAGGGGGATTTCCACTACCGCCATAGTAACAATTCCACCAGTGGGAACCACCTTGAGTCAGTGCTTTCCAGAGCCATCCTGACCCCACCGGTAGCGTCTCGTCCCTTGGAACGCTTCGGTCTCGTCGGACTCCCCAACGCGGGCAAGTCCTCTCTCTACAACGCCCTCACCGGCGGCGGAGCCCTTGCGGCCCCGTACGCATTCGCCACCAAGGACCCGAACATCGGAGTCGCCAAGGTGCCCGACACCCGGCTCGACCGCCTTGCCTCGATGTCGGGCTCGAAGAACGTCGTCCACGCAGCAGTGCAGGTGGTCGACATCGGCGGACTTGTCGAAGGCGCGAGCAAGGGCGAAGGGCTCGGCAACAAGTTTCTGGCCAACATCCGCGAGGTCGACGCGATCGTGTTCGTGCTCCGGGCATTTCGCGACCCCGATGTACCCGGCCCCGACGACCCTCTCGAGCACTTGCGCGTCGTTGAACTCGAACTTGCGCTCGCCGACTTGGAAACTGTCGAGACCCGCCTCACTCGGGTCGCCAAAGCCGCGCGCGTCGACAAGAGCGCCGGTGAAGAAGCCGCCGCTCTGCAACGCGCTCTCGACGTGTTGTCGGCGGGCACTCCGATCTACCGCAGTGCACTCTCGGCCGACGACCGCGAGTTGCTCGCTCCTCACTTCCTGCTCACCAACCGACGGGTGCTCGCCGTCGTGAACGTCGGAGAGTCGGAACTCGACCGCATACCCACAGAGGTGGCCCGCGTGCGCGCCGAACTCGCCCCCGAAGGATCGGCCCACGCCGCCGACGTGGAGGTGATCGGCATGTCGGTGCAGATCGAAGCCGAAGCGGCCCAACTCGACGACGCCGACCGGGCCGAAATGTTGGAGGCACTCGGACTCGGAGAGGGGGCTCTCACGACGATGGTGCGAAGCGCCTACCACCTGCTCGGTTTGCGCACGTTCTTCACCACCGGCGAGAAGGAGTCGCGCGCGTGGACGTTCCGTGCAGGCGCAAAGGCACCGGAGTGCGCCGGACGGATCCATTCCGACATCCAGCGAGGTTTCATTCGCGCCGAAGTGGTCCACTGGGATGAACTCCTGGAGATCGGGTCGTGGACGAAGGCTCGCGAGGCGGGAAAGATCCGCTCGGAAGGCAAGGAGTACGAATTCTCCGACGGCGACGTCACCGAGTTTCGCTTTAACGTGTGACCGTGGCAGGCGATGCATTGCAGCCGGTGTGGCTGGTGAGCCAGGGACGCGTTCTGGCTGCCGCACGACTCGCCGCCAGCCGCCGCGACCGCCGACGCGGCGCAATTGGTCTCGATGAACTCGCCGAGCCGATCGTGCTGGAGCCGTGCCGCTGGGTGCACACGGTCGGCGTACGAGTGCCCCTCGATGTTGCCTACGTCGGCTCCGATGGCGCGGTGCTCGCAACCGAGACCATGCGCCCATGGCGAGTCGGCGCACCGGTACGCGGCGCGCGCACGGTCGTCGAGGCACAAGCTGGAAGTTTTGAGCGCTGGAACTTGAAGCCAGGCGACCCGCTCGAGGTTCGCCGGCCGTGAACGCGATCGAAGCCGGACTGTGGTTGGTCGCCACCCCTATCGGCAATCTCGACGACATGTCGACGCGCGCAGCCGACGTGCTGCGCGCCGCCGATGTCGTGTGTTGTGAAGACACCCGCCGCTCGAGCACCTTGTTGCGACATGTCGGCGCGCGCCCAGAACGTCTGCTCGTGGCGAACGACCACACCGAACACGATCTCGCACCTGCGGTCGTGGCCGAACTTGCCGCTGGGCGCGTCGTGGCAGTGGTGACCGATGCCGGCACGCCGGGCGTCAGCGATCCGGGTGAACGCCTCGTCGCCGCCGCGATCCAGGCGGGACACGCAGTGCACTCGACCCCCGGACCTGCGGCCTTTGTGATGGCCGCCGTGATGAGCGGCCTTCCGACTGCGCGTCTGGCCTTCGATGGCTTCCTCCCGCGATCCGGCGCAGACCGCCGCGAACGCCTGACCGAGATCGCACGAGAGAGGCGCACCACGGTGATCTACGAGGCACCCCACCGCCTCGTGCGCACGCTCACCGATCTCGTCGAGGCGTGCGGCACCGTTCGACGGGTCGCCGTGGTGCGCGAGCTCACCAAGATCCACGAGGAGATCTGGCGCGGCACCCTCGAGCATGCCCTTGCGCACGCACAGTCGCTCGAGCCGCGGGGCGAGTACGCGATCGTCATCGAGCCGTGCCCCGATGCATCCGCGGAGGTGAGCGACGATGTCATCACGAGCGAACTCGCCCGCCGTGCGCTCGCCGGTCTCTCGACTCGCGACGCAGTCGACGAAGTGACCACCGCACTCGGCGTCGCCCGAAACCGCGTCTATGACCTGGCGGTGCGCAAGTGAGCGCCGACCGCGCATCGTCGGCGGCGTTCTTCGACCTCGACCGCACGCTCATCGCCGGTGCATCACTGTTCGCCTTCGCGCGCGCGGCGCGCGCCGCCGGGTTCATCCGTGCATCGGACCTCGTCGCCGACTCGCTGCGCGCAGTGCGGTTCGGTCTCGGCGGCGAGACCGACGACAGCACCGCGAGCGTGCGCGAACGAATTCTCGCCGGCGTCGGCGGCAAACGACAGACCGATCTCGTCGCTCTGAACGAGACCGTGCTGCCGGAACTTCTCGCCAAGATCCGACCCGAGGCGCGCGCAGTGCTCGAGCAGCACAAGGCCGCGGGAAGACAGACCTTCATCGCGTCTGCGTCGCCGATCGAGATAGTCGAACCGCTCGCGGCCGCCCTCGGCATGACGGGCGGCATTGGCACTCGCGGCGAAGTGGTCGACGGCATCTACACCGGCCGACTCGACGGTCCGTTCTGTCACGGCGCCGGAAAGGCCGAGGCGATCTCCGCCCTCGCCGCCGAACGCGGCATCGACCTCGACGACTCTTTCGCCTATTCCGACTCTGCGAACGACATTCCCATGCTCGAGCTCGTCGGCAATGCGGTCGCGGTGAACCCCGACTCGCACCTCGCAAAGGTCGCACGCGAACGCGGCTGGCCTGTGGTCACCTTCGCACAACGCTCGCGAATGCTGGTGCGCAGGTCGACGAGCGCGACGGCGGTCGTCGCCGCCGTGGTCGTGTCGCACTGGCTCGGTCTGCGTCGCGGCCGCCGGTCCTGACGTCGCGCTCATCCCAGTGGCGCGCCAGCGTCACGCCCGCCTCATTGTGCGGGTGGCAACGGAGCGAGTGCGAGTTGACGGCTGAGTGCGACAACCTGGCCGGTCGAGTCCCACAGTTCGCCGTCTTCTTCCCACAATCCGCCTTGAATGACACGACTGCGGAATGCACACGCGATCGGGCCCGGTGCCGGCATGCCGCGCACGTGCACCGTCATCTCGATTGTCGGCACCCACCCGAGCATTCCGAAGCGGTTGAACATCACCGGCGGAAATGCGTCGGCGGCCAGCAACAACGACAGCGTGTCGACCGGTCGCCCGTCGCGGAACGAGAAGTAGCCGCGACAGATCGCCTCACCCTTCGGCTCCCCGCGGGCAAAACCGGTGTCGTCGGGATGGATGCGCATGTCGAGCCGCGACGACAACCCGAGCGGCGGAGCGTCGCCGTGCTCGCGCACGGGGCACTGGTCGAACGGAGGAATCTCGATCGCGTCGAGATCGATGCTGTGCGGGGGCAGACTCGAGTCGACATCCCCGAACACCCCGAGTGCAGTCGCGATGTCGCGACCCTCGCGCGACAAGGTGCCCGATGCAGTCACGAAGCGCCGACCAGACTTGAGCACCTTCACCGATGTCGCCGCCGGTCCGGCGGGCCCGGGAGAGAGATAGTGCATGGTCACCGACACCGGGTGCGCCCGACCGGCCTCGGCACGCATCGCGTTCGCCACCAGCGCGAGCAGGTAACCGCCGTTTGCGTTTCCGTTGATGTCCCAACGATCGATGATCGGAGTGTCGTAGGTGCCGTCGCCGAGCGGCACGAGCCGTGTGGCGTGGTCGAACTCGTACTCCTGCGCGTTGCCCATCGGATCAACGGTACGGACATTGGCGCCACGGAAACGAACCGGCTCGCAGACCGGGGCGCGACCTAGCCTGTCGCAGTGGCCAAGTACTACCTGACGACGCCGATCTATTACGTGAACGCGCGTCCCCACCTCGGCCACGCCTACACCACCATCGTGGCCGACGCACTCGCGCGGTGGCACCGCCTGCTCGGTGACGACGTGCACTTTCTCACCGGTACCGACGAGCACGGACTGAAGATTCAGCAAGCGGCCGAGGCGGCCGACAAGTCCCCGCAGGAGTTCGTCGACGAGATCGCCCCCCTCTTCGCACAGGCGTGGGAACGCCTGGACATCTCCCACGACGATTTCATCCGCACCACAGAGGAGCGCCACAAGGCAGGAGTGCGGGCACTTCTCACCGCATGCCACGAGGCCGGTGACATTGAACTCGACGTGTACCGCGGTCTGTACTGCGTGCCGTGCGAGGCGTACTACGTCGAAGACGACCTCGAGGGCGGCAACTGCCCGATCCACAAGCGTCCCGTCGAACAGGTGGAAGAGGAGAACTACTTCTTCAGGCTCTCGCGTTTCGAGCAGCGCCTCCTCGATTGGTACTCGTCCCACCCGGGTGCGGTGGTGCCCGACCACCGTGTCAACGAGGTGATCGGGTTCATCAAACAGGGCCTGCAGGATTTCTCAGTGAGCCGCAAGTCGCTGACCTGGGGCATTCCGCTCCCCTTCGACGAATCTCACGTCGCCTACGTCTGGTTCGATGCGCTCGCGAACTACATCACCGCCATCGGGTACGGATCAGACGATGCGATGTTCGCAAAGTGGTGGCCCGTCGACCACCACCTCATCGGCAAGGACATTCTCCGGTTCCACAACGTGTACTGGCCCGCCATGTTGATGAGCGCGGGCATCGAGCCTCCGCACGGGTGGGGTGTGGGCGGCTGGTTGCTCGTCGGCGGCGAGAAGATGTCGAAGACGTCGGGGAACGTGGTGAACCCCCTCGACCTCATCGACGACTTCGGTGTCGACGGATTCCGCTACTACGTGCTCGCCGACACGGCCTACGGCAGCGACGGCGATTTCACCTACGAAGGTCTCGTCTCGCGATACAACTCCGATCTGGCGAACAATCTCGGCAACCTTGCCGCGCGCGTTGCGACCGTGGTCGGCAAGAAGTGCGGCGGAATCGGTACTGCCCCGAACCCGTCGAGCCCGCTCGCCGCGCACGCCGCAACGGCCGTCGAGGAGACAACCCGTCACTGGGCGCACGTGCAGCCGTCGCGCGCGCTTGAGGCCACGTGGCAATTGATCCGCGCCACGAATGCCCACCTCGAAACTCACGAACCGTGGAAGGCTGAGCCCGGACCAGACGTCGACGCCGTGATGGGCGATGCGCTCGAGGCTCTGCGAATCGTGTGCATCCTCGCTCATCCGGCGATGCCGCGCACCGCCGCGGAAATCTGGCGTCGCATCGGCAGCGACGGCGATGTCGCCGACTGTCGCGTTCCTCGCGACACTGCATGGGGCGGCTACGCGGCGGGGCGCGCAGTCGAAAAGGGCGACCCGTTGTTCCCGCGGCGCACCACCTGACGGGACCCGCGACACGAAAGAGAGACCGATGGGCTGGACCGACACCCACTGCCACACCCACGAGCACATCGCAGAGACCGGATCCGACGAACTGCTGGCACGTGCGCGAGAGGCCGGCGTTGAGCGTTTCATCGTGATCGGCACCGATGCCGCGACCAGCACACAGGCCGTCGAGGTCGCGTCGACCCGTCCCGACGTGTGGGCGACCGTCGGGCTGCATCCGCACGACGCGACACAAGGCGCGGCCACGATCAATCATCTGGTGGCGTCCGATCGTGTCGTCGCCGTCGGCGAGTGCGGGCTCGACTACCACTACGAGAATTCGCCGCGCGCCGAGCAACGAGAAGCCTTCGCCCACCAGATCGCCCTCGCCCGGCGGCACGGTTTGTCTCTCGTGGTGCACACGCGCGACGCCTGGAGCGACACGTTCGCCGTTCTCGACTCTGAGGGAGCGCCCGAGTCGACGATCATCCACTGCTTCACCGGCGGGGCCGACGAAGCCCGCGCCTGTCTCGATCGAGGCGCCTATCTCTCGTTCAGCGGCATCGTCACGTTCAAGAACGCCGGCGACATTCGCGAGGCGGCGCTGCTGTGCCCGGCAGATCGCATCCTTGTCGAGACCGACTCGCCGTTCCTCGCGCCGGTGCCGCACAGGGGCAGACCGAACGAACCCGCATGGGTCACCGTGGTGGGTGAGGCGGTTGCACACCTTCGCGGCGTTGACCCTGAGACGTTCGCTGCGACCACGACGGCAAACGCCCTTCGCGCCTTTCCCCGCATGGTGTGATCATCGGCATCGGGAGCACCCCCTTAGATTGGGGCTCGTGTTTGACCTCTCGAGCGTCGACCGTCGACGTCTGAACGCGGCGATCGCCCTCGCGGAGCTCGCCTTGCCGGTTCTATTCATCGCATCTGCTGGATCATCGGACGCCGACGAGGGATCGGTCGCGGCCACCACGACGACGGTCGAAATTCCGAGCATCGCCGGCGACCGCGACATCGACGCACCGGCCAACCTCGAGGGCCCGGTGGTGGCCGACCCGGTCGGCGAGGGACAGTTGGCGTTCCCCGCCGACAACTCAGGTCGGATGCTGCGGGGGAAGGCGACGTTCAAGCGCTTTCCGGACGGCGCCGAAGGAGCGTGCGCGACCACTCTCGTGCCTCTCGGTGCCGAAATCACGGTCCGCAACCTCGACAACGGGCGAAAGACCGTCTGCAGCAACATCAACATCGGGCCGATGTCGGCCACGTTCGACATAGTTCTTCACACCGGCGTGTTCGAAAAGATCGCCCAGCTTGTCGACGCTCCGCTTCCCGTCGAGCTGACCTGGTGACCATCTCGCGCGCCGCCGCCAAGGGCCTGCTCGACGATGCCGGCCTGCGCGCCAAGCGCGCCCTCGGTCAGAACTTCGTCGTCGACCCGAACACGGTGCGCCGCATCGCGAGACTGGCCGCAGTCGGACCCGGCGACCGGGTCGTCGAGATCGGAGCAGGCCTCGGGTCCCTCACCCTTGCGCTCGCAGAGACCGGAGCGAACGTGACGGCCGTCGAGATCGACAACGATCTCGTTCCGCTTCTTCGCACCAACCTCGCCGATGCGCCGGAGGTCGTCGTCGTGAACGCAGACGCAATGACGTTCGACTGGAATGCATTTCTCGGCGACGAGAAGTGGACCCTGGTGGCGAATCTGCCGTACAACGTCGCGACTCCCCTCGTGGCAGACCTGCTCGACGATGCTCCGGGAATCTCGCGCATGCTCGTGATGGTGCAACGCGAAGTCGCAGAGCGGATGGTCGCACGGCCGTCGACGCCGGCGTACGGCGCCGTCAGCGTGAAGATCGCGTGGGGGGCCGAGGCGCGCATCGTCGGGCACGTGCCCGCGTCAGTATTTCTGCCGCGGCCGAATGTCGAGTCGAGCCTGGTGGAGATTGTTCGACGGCCAGCGCCAGCGGGAACGGCCGACCCGACGGTGGTGTTTCGCCTCGTGCGTCAAGGATTCGCCAAACGTCGAAAGATGCTGCGTGGGTCTCTTGCGGGAGCAGTTGACCCCGGGCACTTCGCGGCCGCCGGGATCGACCCCGAGGCGCGCGCCGAAAACCTCTCGGTCGACGACTGGTCGCGGCTTGCCGAGGTGGTGGCACGATGACGGTGCGCGTGGAAGCACCGGCGAAGCTGACATGGTCGCTGCGCATCACCGGAGTGCGCAACGACGGGTATCACCTCATCGACGCCGAGATGTCGAGCCTCGAACTCGCCGACACGGTGACGATCGACGAGTCTCCGCAGACGTCACTCACGGTCGACGGACCGTTCGCGGCCGGGGTCCCCCTCGACGAGACGAACCTCGTGTGGCGTGCGCTGCACATGTCCGGCCGCACCGCCAAGGTGCACATCGCAAAGCACATCCCCCACGGCGGCGGGCTCGGAGGTGGCTCCACCGACGCCGCGGCAATTCTGCGGTGGGCTAGACGAGTCGACCTCGTCGATGCGGCCTCGATCGGAGCCGACGTTGCATTCTGCGTCGCCGGAGGACGGGCCCGGGTGGGTGGAATCGGAGAGATCGTCGAACCACTTCCGCATGTCGCGCGTGCCGTGACACTGATCGTTCCGCCCGTTGTCGTCTCGACACCGCTGGTCTATGCGCGATGGGATTCACTGGGCGGCCCGACAGGCGAGAACGGAAACGACCTCGAACCGGCCGCTCTCGCGGAGGTTCCCGCCCTCGAAGAGTGGCGCGACACAATCGGCAGTGCACTCGGAGTCGCACCGAGACTCGCAGGATCAGGTGCCACGTGGTTCGTCGAAGGTCACCACAGGGACGCTGCAGATCTGTTTCCCCGTGCGACCGTGGTGCTGACAGCAGCCCGTGCAGACGCAGGGACGATCAGCGCCGTCAGGTGAGACACACGTCAGCAGCGCGAAAGAAAGCGTGTCGGGCTGGCGCGACCATCGAGAGCGGCAGGGCCGCGAGGACTACTTGCGACGCTGGTGACGCGTGCGACGGAGCATCTTCTTGTGCTTCTTCTTGCGCATGCGCTTGCGGCGCTTCTTGATCAGCGAACCCATAAGGGTTTTGAAACTACCGTCCCGACCGGGAAAACGGGAAATCCGCTACCGTTCTTCGGCGACCTTCCGGGATCGTCCAAATGGCAGGACAGCGGGTTTTGGTCCCGTTAATAGGGGTTCGAGTCCTCTTCCCGGAACCATGACAGTCTCAGCAATCGTTCTCGCAGCCGGCGAAGGGTCGCGCATGCGCTCCGACCGACCGAAGCCTCTGCATCGCATCTGCGGGCGATCGATGGTGATGCACGTGATCCATTCGCTCGCCGGTCTCGACGTCGACACCACCGTCGTGGTCGTCGGCCACGGGGCAGACCGCGTGACCGCGGCCGTCCGCGACGAAGCCCCCGAGTGGGCGGGCGTGAGGTTCACGGTGCAGAACCAACAGCGCGGAACCGGCGACGCCGCGCTCGTCGGACTCTCCGGATTGGCAGGCGACGACATCGACGACACCTCGACGGTGCTCGTGATGCCCGGAGACACCCCACTTCTCACGCCCTCCACCGTTGCATCCTTGGTCTCGGCGCACGAGTTGTCGGGGAACGCGGCGACAGTCCTCACCTCGGTGCTTGACGACCCCGCCGGCTACGGCAGAGTCGTGCGTGACAGGCACCGCAACGTTCGGCGCATCGTCGAGCACCGCGACGCTACTCCCGACGAACTCCGCATCGGCGAGGTCAACACCGGCATCTACGCCTTCCGTCGAGACCTTCTGGGGCCAGCGTTGCGCAAGATCGGAACCGACAACGCCCAGGGCGAGTACTACCTGACCGATGTCGTCTCGGTTCTCGCATCGGGTGGCCACACCGTGGGGGCCGTCGCCGCGGCGGCGAGCGAGACCTCCGGCGTCAACGACCGGTTCCAATTGGCCGTCGCCGAGCGCGAACTGCGGGATCGCATCAACACCTCGTGGCTGCTCGCCGGGGTGACGATGCTCGACCCCGCCCAGGCCTTCATTGACGCCCATGTCTCCATCGGTCGCGACGTGACGCTGTACCCGGGCGTGATTCTCCAGGGCCGCACGGTGATCGGCGATCGATGCGATATCGGCCCCGGCACCCGCCTCGTCGACACGACGGTCGGCGACGGAGCGACCATCACGAGCACCTCGGCGACGAACGCGACAATTGGTGCCGGTGCGACGGTCGGACCGTGGGCCCATCTCGACCCCGGGACCGTCGTCGCTGAGGGCCACGCCACGGGTCCGTTCTACACTCGGAGTTCATGAGTCCACGCGCCCTCGAGCGAGCGACCACAAAACGGTTGTCGTTGTTCACCGGGCGCACGCACCCGAAGCTCGCCGAGGAGGTCGCGGCGCACCTCGGCATCGACCTCGGAGATGCGAACATCGTGCAGTTCGCAAACGGCGAAATCAGGCCGCGATTCTCCGACTCGATCCGTGGCGGCGATGTGTTCGTCATGCAAAGCCACTACGGCACCGAGGTCGGGTCGATCAACGACTCGATCATGGAGCAACTGATCATGATCGACGCGGCGCAACGCGCCTCGGCAAAGCGCATCACCGCGGTCTGCCCGTTCTACGGATACGCGCGGCAGGACCGCAAGGCCGAGGGACGCGAACCGATCACCGCACGCTTGATCGCCGACATGTTCAGGGCGGCGGGCGCGACGCGCATGGTGTCGATCGATCTCCACTCGGGACAGATTCAAGGGTTCTTCGGCGGCCCCGTCGACCACCTCACCGCGATGCCGGTGCTCGAGCGCTACGTGCGCGACAACGCCGGCAACGATCTCGTCATCGTCTCTCCCGACGCCGGTCGCGTGAAGGTCGCGGAACGATTCGCCCAGCATCTGGCCGACAAGAACGCCGACGTCGCCTTCATCAACAAACTCCGCGTCCAATGGCTGCGCGACGCCGG
>JBMTOT010000049.1:0-13100 GCA_049442935.1 Ilumatobacteraceae bacterium
TACGGGAACTGGTTTCACCCGCACTGGCTACGTGTTGTCGAGGTGGGACACCTCGGCTTTCGGAACAGGCACCTCGTATGCCAAAGGTGAGACGATCACAATGCCTGGCGGCGGGCTCAATCTGTGGGCCGTGTGGACGGCTCTTCCGACCATTACGTATGCATCGAATGGCGGCTTGGGCAGTATTACGAGTCAGTCGGGTGCCTCGGGTTCTTCCGTCACTTTGAGTACGGGAACTGGTTTCACCCGCACTGGCTACGTGTTGTCGAGGTGGGACACCTCGTCTTCTGGTACCGGAACCTCATACGCCAAAGGTGAGACGATCACAATGCCTGGCGGCGGTCTGAACCTGTGGGCTGTGTGGACAGTCGACCCGTCGGCGACGACTACCACCACCACGGTGGTCGCAACGACTACCACCGTGCCAACGGCGGCGACAACGACGACTGTTGCATCGGCGACCACGTCGACCCAGGCGCCCGACCCGACTCTTCCAGCGTCTGGAGCAACGACCACCTCGGTTGCCGCCGGCTCGTCGTCTTCCGCTGGTGGACAGACCGGAGCAGGAACGGTCAGCAATGCGTTGCCAGCACAGACCGGCCGCGCAACGACGACGACTGTCGTCGCACTCACAACGACAACGACAGTTCCAACGCGCGAGATCCCCGATGTCGAAGGAGTCGAACGTGGATCAGCCGGGGCGACTCTCGGTGGACGTGAAGTGACGCCCGAGATCACGGAAGACGCAGGAAGTGTGATCGTCAAGGTCGGCGATGCGACAGTGCGGTACACCGTCGTCGATGCGGCCGGAGCTCGTCGGTCGCTGACGTCTGCCCAAGCGGTCGCTCTCCAGCCGGGCGACATTGTCACTGTGCAATTGAACGGCTTTGCCGATGACGGCGAGGCCACATCGTGGCTGGTTCCCGGCGATGTCGCTCTCGGTTCGACGCAACTGCTGGGCGGCACAGGCACCATCACTGGCACAGTGCCGAATGATGTCACCGGTGGCTCACGACGCATCGTGACGGCAGCCGAATCGCGTACCGGTGAGCCACTCGTGGTCGCCTATGGCGTCGATGTCAACAGCAACGTCAGTGACGGCCCGTCGTGGTCGCTCGTGTTCCTCGTGATTGTTGGCCTTGCCATGGCGGGCGGGTTGCTCGTGCCGGCCGCTCGTCGCGGTCGGGATTCCGATACGTCAAAGATTGGATAGCCCATGATTGCCGCCGCAGATTTCGGCGTTCTCTGTCGAGAGCGTCGCAGAAGTCGATTCGCGTCCGCGGTTGTCTTGATCGCGTCCGTGATCGTGTCAACGGGGCTCGTGGCATCGTCTCCGGCTGCCGCCGACACGGGTTGTCAGACGGCCACACCCGCCTCGCTGGTCAACGGGTTCTATGAGATTGACAGCGCAGCCAAGCTTCAGTGGTTGAAAGACACGGGTGACAAGTCGGCTTCATACAAGTTGACCGCTGACATCAACATGTCTGGCTGCAGTTGGGCCACTGGAATCGGGAATTCGACCCCGTTCTCCGGGACGTTCGACGGCAACGGAAAAGCGATCAGCAACATCACAGTGAGCGGGTATCAGTACAGAGGGTTGTTCTCATATGTATCCGGTTCAGTGATTGACCTCACTTTGAACTCGCCGAATGTCACGACCACTGCTGGTTTCGGTGGTGGTCTCGTCGGAGAATTGATGGCGTCAGGATCGATCAGCAACGTGACGCTGAACAACGTCGTTGTGAACAGCAGCAACCCAGGCGGAGGAGCAATCGGAGTCGCACGTCCAAACTCGACCGTGAATGGCGTAACGGTCAGTGGAACAGTCTCGGCGAATATTGGAGGAGGAGTCGGTGGAGTGATTGGCCATGGGCACGGCAGTCTCACCAATCTCACGTCGTCGGCCACGGTGACCGGTGACGGCACTGTGGGTGGCCTTGTTGGAGCTCTCGGCGTCTATGCAGAGTTGAGCAACAGCATCGCGACTGGAAATGTGACCGGTACGGGTACTGCTGTCGGCGGTGTTGCCGGAACTGTGAATGGAAGTTCGGGTGCAAATTGCCCGACCCTGACGGCTGTCACAGCCAGTGGAATTGTTCAAGGCTCCGCATACGTGGGTGGCCTGGCGGGTTACGGCAGTTGTTACAGCATCTACCAATCATCTTCGTCCTCCACCGTTACCGCGACGTCGACTGGGGCGAACGCAAACGCCGGTGGTCTTGTCGGTAGTGACAACTATGCAAATCGGATCGAGAAGTCATTCTTCACAGGGCAGGTCCAGGGTTCTGAGGTCGTCGGAGGCATTACAGGAAGTTCGTTCTCGGTGATTGTCGACTCCTATTCGACCGGCACTGTGACAGCAACGCTCGCTACCAACGGTGGTCGTGCGGGAGGACTTGTGGGCTTGATGAAGAGCGCGGGCGTCTCGAGTCCGGCTCCAGAAATTGTCAATTCATACGCGCGAGGAGCAGTCACGCCACCATCTGGAAGTGACTCGACAACCGGCGGCCTGGTTGGTGACTATCAGGCTGGAACCATCACTTCGAGTGTGTGGGACACAGAGACGACTGGTCGTGCGACGAGTCAGGGAACCGGCGCAAGGGGGTACACGTCCCAACAACTGAAGGACTATGTGCTCTTCAACTCAGACAACTTGAACTGGTCCATCACCGATGGCATCAGCTCAGGAAACGGCGTCAGTACCGGAACAGCGTGGTCCGTCTGTTCTGGCGCGAACTCTGGGTATCCGTTCCTCACTCGTCAGGGTCTCACTGGGACGTGCCTTCCGACCATGGCCTACAACGGAAATGGACACACGGGTGGGGCTGCGCCTACAGATCCGATAACCCCCTACACCTCTGGCGCGACGGTCACCGTTCTGGGCGACACCGGGTCGATGACAAAGACCGGGTACTTCTTCACCGGCTGGAACACGAAGGCTGACGGCTCTGGGACACCGTATTCAGAGGGCGACACGTTCACGATCACATCGCCCGTGATGCTGTTTGCGCAATGGACATCTGTGCCAACCGTTTCTTACAGATCGAACGGCGGCTCGGGCGCCATTCCCAGTCAGTCAGCCGCAGCGGGTGCAGCGGTCACCTTGAACGGCGGCTCGGGCTTCACCCGCTCCGGCTACGTCTTGTCGAGGTGGGACACCTCGTCGATGGGTAATGGCACCTCGTACTCCTTGGGTCAGTCAATTTCTATGCCGGCTGGTGGCCTCAGTCTGTGGGCGATCTGGACGGTGGATCCGTCGGCAACGACAACATCGACAACATCGACGACTGTGGCGACGACTACTTCTCCGGCAACAACGGTTCCCTCGTCGACAACCTCGACGACTGTTGCCGACAAGTCGTCGTCGGCAGGTGGGCAGACAGGCGGTGGAACGGTGAGCAATGCACTTCCACCACAGAGCGGAAGGACGACCGCGACCACGACGGCTACTCCTGCAACGACGACCACCACCCTGGCCAGCGACATTCCTGATGTCGGGGGCGTGGGCGGCGGAGATGCCGGGGCCACGCTCGGCGGACAGCCGGTGAGTCCGGAGATCTCGGACGACGGCGGCTCGATTGTGATCTCGGTCGGCGAGGCGACGGTTCGCTACACGATCCTCGATTCGTCGGGCACACGTCGCACATTGAGTGCGGCGCGTGTGGTGGAAGTGCAGTCAGGTGATGTCGTCACTGTTCAACTCACGGGATTTGCCACCGAGTCGATGGCGACGTCATGGCTGGTTCCGAATGACACGGTTCTCGGGTCGACAAAACTGTCGAACGGAGAGGGGACCATCTCTGGAGCGGTGCCAGATGACGCAACGCCAGGACTGCATCGGCTTGTTACCGAGGCCGACTCGCGCTCCGGTGAATCACTTGTGATCGCCTATGGGGTCAATGTGAACGGCAACGTCAGCGACGGCCCGTCATGGTCGTTCGTCTTCTTGGTGTTCGTCGGTCTTGCCATCGCGGCTGGGTGGCTGGTGCCGGCCGCGCGTCGCAGGCGCGAGGACGAGGACGAGAGCTAGTTCAACGACGCGGGGTGCACCCGCAGCGGCACGACACTCGCGATTGCGGCAAAGTCGTGGTCGTGGTGGAGCACTTCGAGGTCGTTGTCGATGGCGACCACTGCGATGAGACAGTCGATCATCGAGCGAATGGTGACACCTTGTGTGCGGCATTGTCGATACAGGGCGGCGGCAGACTCGAAGTAGTGGGGTTGAATGGCAAAGGTTCTGCCTTGGGCGAGCGCTGCAGCGATCTCGTGCATCACGTCATTGTCTCGGGCGCCGGCTTTGAGCTCCATCTCGACCGGTCCGCACGTGGCGAACCGTTCGCGATCTGTGAAGAGTTGTGTCGCGGCCCGGTTCGCGGACGAGCGTGTCTTGCGAAAGAACTCCACCCATGCGGAGGTGTCGATGAGAACGGTCACTTCTGCCCGCGCATCTGTTCGAGGTCGCCGTCCCAACCGATTCCTTCCATCGCAAGAATCTCTTCGTAGGTCGCCTTCTTCGGGGCCAGTTGGTTGAGTGCGTAGTTCACGGCCTCCCGCATGGTGGTGAAGCCGTAGCGCTCCATCACTCGCCGTACGGCGTCTTCGTCGATGTCGATGTTGGTGCGGGCCATGAGGCGAGCATACACATCGCATACACATCGTGTTTCTTGGCTTTCTGGCGAGGTCATGCACCCATGTGGACCAGATCGTCGCTCTCCGGAAGCAGACCGACCACGAAGAGGTTGACCACGGGGTGAAGTACGCGGGCATCTACAACGCCGACGGAACCCTGCTCGGCGAGATCTCCTACGTGGTGCGCAAGTACACCGGCCGCGGGCACTGTGCGTTGTGCGACATCACGCACGGCACGGTTCGCAGAAAACCCGAGTGGGATTCAGCTTGTGCGACCTCGGGTATCGAGATTGAGTTGTTGCATCGCGACGAGGCAACGCCGGAGCAACTCAGAGCCGCAGGAGACCTTCCTGCTGTCGTCGCAAACAACGGCACCGGATGGCGCCTCGTCGCCGGGCCGCGCGAACTCGCAGCGTGCAACAAGAGCCCACGCGCACTCGTTGAATTGCTCCTGCAGTAAGTCAATCTGACGGCATCAACGCCGCAAGCACGCGCACCATGAAATCGCGCCACTTGTCGGGGTCAGGCAGGTTGTCGCCGTAGACGGTGGCGAGTGCCGTGCCGATCGGAATCACCTCGAGGAAGAACCCAAGCGACTTGTCGTCGACGTCGGGGGCGACCAAACCGTTTTCCTTTGCGTTGCGAATGGTCTCCAAAATTTCCGCCGTAAGACGACTCTGGCTCTCGCGCAACGACTCGAGTAACTCGGGGTTGTGGCGCGCACCCACAATGACCTCCATGCGCTGCAGGCGGTGTTGAATGCGGTCTTCGTTGCGCGGGTCTGAATACTGATCGATGATTTCGTCGACAATGTCGGCGTTCTGTCCGTTGACACTGAGCGCCTTCAGCCCGAGAATGTCCGACTCGACGCGGGTGGCGAACTGTGCTTCGCGCACGGCCGCAATGATCGCTTCGCGATCGGAGAAGTAGTGATACAGCAAGCCAACGGCGACTCCGCATCGTTCGGCAACCTCGCTCACACGAAGGGCCGCCTCGCCTCGCTCTTCGACGATGGCACGGGCCTCGGCCACGATGAGTTCAGCCGTCGGTCTAGTTGTGCCCATATCGCTGCCACTCTATTTGGAGAAAGACACGTGTGACCCAGCGCCAGGTGGTTCGTAGTCTTGGGAACATGCAGACAGTGGTGGTCGTCGGTGCGTCTCTGGCGGGAGTTCGTGCCGCGGAGACATTGCGAACATCAGGCTTCGACGGTCGCATTGTGATGGTCGGCAACGAGCCGCACATGCCCTACGACAGGCCGCCATTGTCGAAGAAATTTCTTTCCGGCGAATGGGACGCCGACAGGGTGGTGTTGCGCAAGCCTGAGATGCTCACAGAGCTGAATCTCGAGTGGATGTTGGGCGCAGACGCAACCGCGTTGAACACCGCGCGGCGCACGGTAACAGTCGGCAACGAGACACTCGCATACGACGGTCTCATCATCGCCACCGGCGGTCTCGCGCGTCGACTCCCGAACCAGCCCGACCTCAAAGGCATTCACGTGTTGCGCACGCTCGACGACGCCACCTCACTGCGCGCCGAGCTGCGCGGCAACGTCGTTGTGATCGGCGCGGGCTTCATTGGCCTTGAAGCCGCCGCCACGGCATCGGCCGCCGGATGCACCGTCACCGTGCTCGAAGGATTTCAGGCGCCGCTCATGCGCGGGCTCGGTGTGGCGATGGGATCAGCAGTCGGCGATGTGCATCGACGTCACGGTGTCGACCTGCGCTGCGGAGTCCGAGTCGACGGTTTCGAAGGTGACACGCGTGTCACAGGTGTGAGACTCGCCGACGGTGACGTGGTGCCGGCCGATGTCGTCATCGTCGGCATTGGTGTTACCCCCGCCATCGACTGGCTCGCCGACTCGGGGTTGACCCTTCGCGACGGCGTCGTGTGCGACGAGTTCCTCTGCGCCGGCCCCGACACGGTGTTCGCCGCCGGCGATGTCGCCCGCTGGCCGAACGCGTTGTTCGCAGACATCGAGCCCGACATGCGTGTCGAGCACTGGACGACGGCCGCAGAAGAGGGCCAGGCGGCCGCGACCAATCTCCTGGCTCGACTACGCGGCGACGAACCTCAGGCATTTGTCACGGTGCCGTTCTTTTGGAGCGACCAGTTTGAGGCCCGCGTTCAGTTCCTCGGCCGCGCGACGGCTGCGTCAACTGTCGACGTGGTGGCAGGAGACCCGGCGACGGGCAAGTGGTGCGCCATGTACTCAGAGAACGGCCGCCTCACCGGGGTGCTCGGGGTCTCCATGCCCAAATTGGTGATGCCGGCCCGGGCACTGCTGCAAAAGACCACCACCAGAGACGAAGCCCTGGCCCACTTCGCCGCCGCCACCGGCGCGTGACACAATCAAGACCCCCGACACGACGTCGATCACCAGCCCAGAAGGAACTCACCATGCAGAACGCAGTCATCGTCGATGTGATTCGCACCCCGCTCGGCAAGCGCAACGGCCGTCTGAAGGACTGGCACCCCGTCGATCTCGCCGCCCAGACGCTGAAGGCTCTCGTTGACCGCAACGACCTCGACCCCGAGTTGATCGAAGACGTGATCATGGGGTGCGTCATGCAGGTGGGCGAGCAGGCCCTGAACGTGGCGCGCAACGCCGTGCTCGCCGCCGGCCTGCCCGAGACCATTCCGGGTACAACGGTCGACCGTCAGTGCGGCTCGAGCCAGCAGGCCGCCCACTTCGCGGCGCAGGGTGTCATGGCCGGAGCGTATGACGTCGTGATCGCCTCCGGTGTCGAGGTGATGACGCGTGTTCCCATGGGGTCTGCCATGGCCGACGGCAAGTACGGCTTCCCGTTCGGCCCGCTCGTGTCGGCGCGTTACGCACCGAGCGGCGGTCTTGTTCCGCAGGGCATCTCAGCCGAGATGATCGCCGACAAGTGGGGTCTCAGCCGCGACGACATGGATGAGTTCGGCGTGCGCAGCCAGACGCTCGCCGCAAAGGCCACCGCCGAGGGTCGCTTCGAGCGCGAGATCTTGCCGGTTCTCGATGCCGACGGTCAGTTGATGACGACCGACGAGGGCATTCGCGACACCACGCGCGAGTCGCTCGGCAAGTTGAAGCCGGCGTTCCGAAGCGAAGAAGACGGCGGACGCGTGACTGCGGGCAACTCAAGCCAGATCACCGACGGAGCATCGGCAGCCCTCATCATGAGCGAAGAGAAGGCTGCGAAGCTCGGCCTCCGTCCACGCGCACGCTTCGTGAACTTCTCGCTCGCCGGCGACAACCCGCAGCTCATGTTGACGGCTCCCATTCCTGCCACGCACAAGGTGCTCGAGCGTGCCGGTCTCACCATGGGCGACATTGACGCCGTCGAGATCAACGAAGCGTTCGCATCCGTCGTCTTGGCATGGGAGAAGGAACTGCACCCCGACATGTCGAAGGTGAACGCCAACGGCGGCGCGATCGCCCTCGGTCACCCGCTCGGTGCGTCGGGCACCCGCCTGCTCGCCACGCTCGTGAACGAACTCGAGCGCACTGGCGGCCGCTACGGCCTGCAGACCATGTGCGAAGGTGGCGGCATGGCAAACGCCACCATCATCGAGCGCCTCGGCTGAGCCGGCTGCCACGTCACCACGGAAGAGGATCCTGAGATGCCCGACTTCGGCACCATCGTCTGGTTCCTCGTCGGTGCGCTGATCCTTCGCTACACGTGGAAGGTCGGCCTCGCGATGCTCAAGTCGATGACCACACCCATGCCGCCCCCGCCGCCGAGCGGGGAGATGCGCCGCATCAACGTGCGCTACCGGTGTTCGGTGTGTGGCACCGAGCTGCGCCTCACCATGGCCCCCGACGAAGACCCGCCCCCGCCGAAGCACTGCATGGAAGAGATGGACATCATCGTCCAGGCTGACTGACCGCGCGATCAGCCATAGCTGTCCACACCCTGTGGACAGAACTTCTGGAAACTACGCGCGTGGTTTCTGGTATTCCACTCAGGGCAGCGGTTGAGCCAGCGCTAGTGATATTTCGTGGCTGTGTACAGCCCGCCGAGGAGCATCATGAGACCCGCCCCCAGGTACCAGTTGCTCCGGCCGCCGGGGACCGCACCCAGGTAATACAGCAAGATCACGAGCGCACCGAGGCCCATGAGGCCGAACATCAGCCACAGCATCCACACCGGGCTCTGCTTCTTGTACTGGGGTGTCGGCGGGGTGTAGCGGCTCGAGGCCTCGACCGCGTCGGGGTCGGCGGCGTGGATGTGCGAGGGGGTTGCGTGCCCGCCCTTCGAGTTGCCCGGGGTCGTGCCCTTCGGGGTGACCCGACCGCCTTTCTTGATGATTGCCACGAACCCAAGTGTAGACGGCAGGCTTGAGGGGTGGCACGGGTGCTGGTGATCGATTCTTACGACAGCTTCGTCTACAACATCGTCCAGTACATCGGTGAACTCGGTGCCGAGCCGGTGGTTATTCGAAACGACCAGATGTCCATCGACGAGGCCGTCGCTCTCGCACCCGACGGCGTGCTGCTCTCGCCCGGCCCTGGGCGTCCCGAAGACGCCGGCATTCTCTGCGACGCGATCAGCGCGTTCGCGGGCACGGTTCCGGTGTTCGGTGTGTGTCTTGGTCACCAGGCGATCGGGCACGTGTATGGCGGCGATGTCGTGCGCGCGCCGAACCTCATGCACGGCAAGACCTCGAACATCACGCACACGGGTACCGGTGTGTTTACCGGGCTCAAGTCGCCGCTCGAGGCGACGCGGTATCACTCACTTGTCATCGATCGTGCGACGTTGCCAAAGTCTCTTGAGATCACCGCCGAGTGCGAGGGTCTCATCATGGGGGTGCGTCACACAGAACTCGACGTCGAAGGTGTGCAGTTCCACCCCGAGAGCATTCTGACTGCGGCCGGTCACGACCTGCTGCGGAACTTCCTCGCGCGCTGCAGCTAGCCCGCAGGTTTCACCTGACCTGATCAGGGCGTCGGTACAGGAGCGGCAGTCGTGGTTGTTGGTTCCACGTATCGCCCGATGGTGAGGTCGATCACTGTTCCTGATGTCACCTTGGTGTCGGCTGCGGTGCCCTGGGCAATCACCTTGCCGATGTTCACGTTCCCTGCCGCGACGTCGACGTATTCGATCGCATACTTCAGCCCGAGATCATCGAGAGCCTTCTTCGCGTCGGCCTCGCTGAGACCCTTCACATTCGGCATGTCAACTGGCACCGGTCCGCTCGAGATGACGAGAGTGATCGCAGACCCCGAGTCGACCGGCACATCCACTGCCGGGTCGGTGCGTACGACGCGACCCTTCGCCACTGTCGGGCTCGCCTCTTCGGTACGTGTCACCGTGAAGTTGAACGGGGCGCCTTTCAACAACTGTGTTGCGGCGGCTTCTTCTTGCCCGGTCACGTTCGGCACAATCACCTGACCAGCACCGGCCGAGACGACCACCTTCACCGCGGTCCCCGCAGGTACTTCCTGCTGACCGGCAGGGTCCTGCGAGATGATCTGTCCGGCACCGAGCGTTGAGTCGATGCGCTGTTCGACAATTTCCAGCGTCAGCCCGACCTTTTGCAGTTCGGCCGTCGCCTGCGAGAGCGTCAACCCCTGAATGGGCGGCACCACCACCGGGGGCTTCGCGGGGTTGTAGGTGACGGTGATCGACGCACCTTCGGACACTTCGCTGTCGGCGACCGGGTTCTGCTGCCACACGATGTCGTCGCCGACGCCCTCTTTCGCGAGGGGTTCGGGAACCACCTGGAAGCCACGTTCAGTGAGAAGTGTGCGGGCTTGTTCATAGGAGAGGTTCATCACGTCGGGCACCTTGAGCCCCGACGAGCCGACGACGCTCATCACCACGAACACAATTCCTGCCAGCAACACCACACCGGCTGCGACTGCACCGGCGATGTACTTGGTGCGGTTTCGCGGCTCATCGTCATCGGTGTCGACGGCGCTCGGTGTCGGTCGTGCAGCGGCGGGCATCACGGTCGTGCCCGCGTTGTCGACGGCGACCGTTTCCCCAGTCACCGGCGGCAACATCGTGGTCGGAGCATCGGCCGGGGCGACGGTGCGGCCCTGTGCGTCGGCGCGGGCCTGTTCGAGGGCGAGCACCGGCTGGTCGGCGAGGTAGCGGCGCAGGTCGTCGCGCAACTGGTCGGCCGTGTCGTAGCGCTTCTCAACCACCTTGGTGAGGCACTTCGCCACGATCGCTTCGTACGTGCGTGGCACGTCGGGGGCGAACTGGCGCAGCGGCGCGGGCATCTCGTTCACCTGCTTGTAGGCGGTGGCCAGTGCCGTCTCGCCCACGAACGGTGGACGCCCCGCGACCATTTCATAGAGCACCACACCGAGCGAATAGAGATCGCTGCGCGGGTCCAGGGCCTCACCCTTTGCCTGCTCGGGGCTGAAATAGGTCGCGGTGCCCATGACCGCGCCGTCTTGGGTGAGGGCTGCGTCGTGGGCTGCGTCCATGGCACGCGCGATGCCGAAGTCCACCACCTTGATGGCCGTGTTGCGCGCAATGAGAATGTTTCCCGGCTTGATGTCGCGGTGCACCACGCCCGAGCGGTGGGCAAAGGCGAGGGCGGCGGCGACTTCGGCGGCGATACGGGCCGCGCCCTTCGGGGTCAACTTGCCGTTGTTGCGCTTCAGGTGCTCGGCGAGGGTGATGCCGTCGACGTACTCCATCGCCATGAAGTAGGTGTTTCCCGTCTGGCCCCAGTCGTACACCGACACGATGTTCGGGTGGTTCAGCTGGGCGACTGACTGGGCCTCGCGGCGGAAGCGCTCCACGAAGTTCGGGTCGGTGGCGTGCTCGGGGAACAGCACCTTGATCGCCACTTGGCGGTCGAGCAGCACATCGCGCGCCAGGAACACGTCTGCCATGCCGCCACGGCCGATGCGCCGCTCGATGCGGTAGCGGTCGTTCACGACCTGGGAGCGGGACGAGTCATTCGACATAAAGGCTTTCCTAGGTTACCCGTGTGCCCATGTGGCTCTCAGGGCACCACTTGCAGTGCTTTTTGCAACAATTCGCGCGCCACGGGGCCCGCCAATCGACCGCCTGTTCCGGCACTGATCTCATCGGTGGTGCCCTTCAGCATCACTGCAACGGCAATGCGTGGTGCGTCGGCCGGTGCGAACGCAGTGATCCACGCGTGTGAGCGTTCTTGTTCGCCTTCAGGGTTCAGCTGCGCTGTGCCGGTTTTCGCCGCGATCTTGACGCCCGGAATCTGCAGGCAACACGCCGCAGTTCCACTCTCTGTCACGCCGATCATGAGGTCGGTGAGAGTGGCCGCGGTCTCTGGTGCCATGGTGCGCCGCCACGGGGTGGGTTGCGTCGTGCTCACGACATCGGCAGGGTCGTAGGTGAGTGACCCGTTCGCCACCACGAGGGTCGAATCGTCGCGCAGGGTCTGTGCTGTCACGTGAGGCTCGAGCATCTGGCCGCCATTCGCGACCGAGGCCGAGATCATCGCCATATGCAGAGGCACCATCTGCACGCCACCTTGGCCGAAGCCGTGAATGGCGAGGAGGGCGAGCGAGTTCTCGAAGTCCGCCGCCTCACCCCCGAAGGTCGACGAGGCCGCACCCTGCAGGTCGATCGGCAGGCGCTGCCCTAGGGCAAAACGCTTCACGCCGGCGACCATCTCGCTCGGGCCGATCTCGACCGCGGTCTTGGCGAAGGGAATGTTGCACGAGCGGCGGAACACCTCCGCCAAGTCGCCACCACACACACGGCCGTCGTAGTTGCGAATTGGCCGGTTGGTGTTCGGCGGCACCCACGCCCGCTCATCAGGGAATGTCGAGGCGGTCGTCATCTTTCCGGTCTCAAGACCGATTGCAGTGGTGAGAATCTTGAAGGTCGACCCAGGCATGTAGCGCTCTTGGAAGGCATTGCCGAGCAGCGGCTTCTCGGGGTCTGCCTGTAACGCCTGCAGATACTCGAGCGCGGCGGCACCGTCGTGCTGGGCGACCAAGTTCGGGTCGTACGACGGGTTCGAATACATCGCGAGCACGCCACCGGTGCGCGTGTCGACAGCCACCACCGAGCCGACTCGTCCGGCGAGTGCGCGCTTGGCAAGTTGCTGCAGGTCGTCGCGTAGGGTCACCTGCACGGCCCCGGGCGTGTCGGCAGACAGCAGTCGTCGGTGTAGGTGCTCAAGCTGCGTGGTGCCAAACGAGAGTGTGTAGTACCCGGTGATGTGCGGGTAGAGGTCACCTTGTGCATAGACCCGCTGCCATTGGAACTCGCCCGAGTCTTTGCGAACGGTCTCTGCGATCACCACCGCGTCAGCGGTCACGATGCGTCCGCGGGGGGAATTGAACTTCTCGCGGTCGACCACGTTGTTGCGGCTGTCTTGCACCAACTCGTCGCGTCGCACCACCTGCCACATCGACAACTGAATGAACAAGACCCCGAACAGCACCACGAAGGCAATGGTGAGCCGCCGAATGCGCTCGTTCACGCGCTCGCCCCGGCTTTCGACGCAGCTCTTCGTAGACGCCACAC
>JBMTOT010000050.1:0-13098 GCA_049442935.1 Ilumatobacteraceae bacterium
GTGGTCATCGATCGGGAGTTCCCACTCGCCGAGGCAGCCGCCGCACATCGCCACGTCGAGGACCGCCGCTCATTCGGCCGCGTCCTGCTCATTCCGTAACCGCCGCTGGCGCCCCCGGCAGGAATCGAACCTGCGACCTGCGGATTAGAAGTCCGTTGCTCTATCCAACTGAGCTACAGGGGCAACGCCCCCAAGGTTAGGTCTCACGGTGCCGTGACGCACTCGAACCTGACACCACTCCTGTCACGCGACGTCGCGCTCCCCTTTGACGAGCCTGGGCGACCACGAGAGCGATCGCCGCCGGGGCCCGCTTCGCTGGACAGGAGCGGCGAGCATCCAAAGCACTCCGACACTCACGATCTCGGGAATGTGTCTCGCCTCTGACACGAGCGGCACCCGTCCGGCAGCCAGGTCGACGATCGCGGTGACCGACAGTGCCATCGCCAGAACGCCCGCAACGGGGAGCATCATCCGCGCCCGAGCCGGCCATGCGACGACCGCCATCAGGGCAACGCCGAAGGCAACACTGAATGCACCAAGGTGTCGTGCGTCATGGTGTGATCCCACAAGATCGCCGAGTGAAAAAACGATCACCTCCACAGCGCACACTGCGAGCACCCCGCGCGCAATCCGCCAACGCGCATCGCTCGACGTCACGAGCGCCTGCTTGGCCACGATCCCGGAGAGATCCGGCACGTCTTCCGCCACACCCATCTGGCCGCGCCTCACGGCATGCGAGAAGTCTCGATATGCAGCGCACGCCGCACACGACGCAAGATGTTCGTCGAGCGCAGCAGTATCGCAGCGCGGATCTTCGCCGTCGAGAACGGCACTGATCGACTCCTGCCACGATTCACACTGAACGCCCGGCGAGTCCATGCACTTGAAGTCGCCCCGCGGAACCAGAAAGTTCCCGAAAGGTTTCTGCGTCTGCGACACTTGAGCCCGTGACCGACCACTCCCGTCTCGCAGCGCTCGCACGTGCCGCCGCAGAGGGAGACCAACGTGCCCTTGCAGAACTTCTGCGCCAGGTCCAGCCGTCGGTCTGGCGCTTGTGCAGGGCTCTCGGTAGCCCGACCGACCCCGACGACCTCACGCAGGAGGCTCTGCTTGCGTTCGTGCGGGCACTGCCTCGCTGGAGGGGCGACGGAAGCGTTCTTGCGTATGCACTCGTGATCGCCCGACGTACATGCGCCGACAACGTTCGTCGCCGTAACCGACATCGGCGCCTCGCCACCCGCATCGAGTCGGAACGCCCAACCGAGAGCCACACCGACAACGACCGCCACGACGTTCTCGACCTTCTCGGCATGGTTGATGACGACCGACGCGAGGCCTTCGTTCTCACGCAGATCGTCGGGCTGTCGTACGACGAGGCCGCAACCGTGGTCGGCGTGCCCGTCGGAACCATCAGATCACGTGTCGCCCGGGCGCGGGCAGATCTGATGACCGCACACCGCGACATCGACGCCGTCTGACGCGGTCGGCCTCAGGTGAGTCGGCGGCGCAGGAAGTCGAGTGCCGAGATCACCGACAATTGGCGCATCTGATCGCGCACGCCGGGCAACATCAGCTGCTGCGTGACGACTGATCCGTCGGGGAACACCGCCGCCACACACAACGTGCCGACGGGCTGTCCGTCTTGCTCATCGGGCCCGGCGACACCGGTGAGTGCGAGCGCGACATCGCACTCGAGAACCCGGCGCGCACCCTCGGCCATCGCGGCCGCCGCTTCTTCCGACACGACCGGGCCTCGCGGCACACCCAGCACGTCAAACTTCACCTCGCTCGCGTACGACACAACACCGCCTGTGAAGACTCGCGACGATCCGGGAACATTCGTCAGCCGTCCCGCGACGAGGCCCCCGGTGACCGACTCGGCAACCCCAAGCGTCCATCCGCGGCTCTCGAGAAGCCTCAGCACGACCGACTCCATTGTGTCTGCATCGACGCCGAACACGATGTCGCCGACCACCGCCCGCACGCGACCATCCCATTCGTCGAGCAGGCGCGAGGCCGCGTCGTGATCGGCAGCACGCGCCGTCAAACGCACTTTGATGCCTTCCCAGCCGCTCGCAAGAAATGCGAGTGTCGGGTTGCCGGCCTCGTCAAGCTCGGCGATCACGTCATCAAGACGTTCATTCAAACCAGATTCGCTCTCGCCCCAGGTGCGAAGGACGCGCGAGACGATGACGGCACGTTCACCGGAGCGTTCGAGGAGGTCCGGCAGAACTGCGCGCTCCATCATTTCGTGCATCTCGTGGGGAACACCCGGAACGGCGTAGATGACCTTGTCGCCGACCGGACAGATGAGCCCCGGAGCGGTGCCGCGCACCTGTGGGATCACGGTCGCTCCGCGCGGTACGAGGGCCTGGCGAAGATTGTTCGGCGCCATTCGGCGATTGCGGGCGGCAAAGATTCTCTCAATCTCGGCTGCTACGGCATCATTGTGCTCGAGCGGTGCACCCATCACCTCTGCGATCGCTTCCCGGGTGAGATCGTCGTGCGGCGGCCCGAGACCGCCGCACACGACGACTGCGTCAGCGTCTGCGAGTGCGATACGGAAGGCCTCGACAACGCGGCCGAGATTGTCGCCGACCTTCAGCTGCAGATGCGACGCGATGCCGGCGGCGGCAAGATGCTCACCGATCCACGAGGAGTTCGTGTCGACGATCTGACCGAGGAGTAGTTCGGTGCCGACAGCGACGACGTTGCACTTCACACCGACACACTACGACCGGCCGATTGCGCCACCGCGGGCATACGACTCACCGTGCGACGAGAGTGCGCGGCATGCCGCGACGCAGTGCCCACCACGCCCCGACCAGCAACAACCCGCACGCAACGGTCCCAAGGGTCGACAACGAGTGGTAGCCGACGGCCCTGCGCACGAAACCAGATGACAAACCGGCCATGCCGCCGAGAAAGCTCATCATGAGATCGGCCGCACCCTGCACTGTGACGCGCCTGTCGTCGGGCACCGACTCGATCAACATCGCCGACCCACCGATGAGGCCGAAGTTCCAGCCGATACCGAGCAGCCACAGAGCAGGGAACAACACCGGCGCACTTTCTCCGCTCAACGACGACATGACCGTCGCCACGACAAGGATCCCTGCCCCGACGAGCACCGTGTCGAGCGTGCCTCGACGATCGGAGAACCGCCCGACAAGTGGACTGAATGCGTACATGCCCGCGATGTGGAGTGAGATGACGTACGGGCTCAGCACTTCCTGACCGTGCAACTTCATGTGCACCGGGGTCATCGTCATCACAGCCACCATCGCGGCCTGCGAGACCACCATCGACGCGAGGGCGAGCCGACCCCGATTGGTCGACACGATCACCTGCAGAGCCTCTCGGACGCTCGGTAGACGGCCGCTTGCCTTCTCGCGAGTGCCGCCGGCAAGAACGAGCGGATCGGGGCGCAGACGAAATGCCGTGTTCAGGAAGGCGAGGAACAGGACGCACGCCGACAACAGCCAGGGGCCGGTGTATTTGCCGAGTCCGAACCACTGCTCGCCGGCTGTCTGCGCAGGACCGATGAGAAGAGGACCGAACACGGCACCGAACGTCGAGGAAAAGACGATGCGACTCATCGCCCGGCCTCGCTCCTCGGGCAGAGCGAGGTCCGTGGCGGTGTAGCGCGCGAGGAGGTTCGAGGCCTGACCGTTGCCGAACATGAAGAGCCCTGCGATGAAGACCGCGAGGTTCGAGATCTCGGCTCCGGTGGCGGCGAGCAACGCTCCCCCGGTGGCGAGCAGATAGCCCAGCTGCAGACCGGGTCGACGGCCGCGGCGAACCATGAGCCTCGACAACACCTGCGACATGACAGCGGTCCCGGTGGTGACGGTCGCAGTTGCGATCCCGCCCCACGGCGTGTCTTGGCCGAGGATGTCCTGGACGACGAACGCCCCGACGGTGACGGCGGCGGCGAGAGCGGCCGCACCGACGATTTGCCCCATGACGAGAGTGCGCAAGGTGCGCCTCTGCACCGCGGCACGCGTCGCGTCGTCGAGAACCCCCGTCACACAGTCATTCTTGTCGGCTGAATGGCACGCCATGCATATTGGAGCCCCGAGAGCACCGTGAGGCCGACTGCCACCCAAAGAAACACCGTGAACGTCCATGTGGCGTCATCGATCGTCAGCGGAGCAAGCGCGAATCCGACTGCCATCTGCTGGCTGAATGTCTTCACCTTGGCCAATTTGCTGGCCGGCAGCGAGACACCCTTAGATCCGACGAAGACGCGGTAGAGACTCACGATGATCTCACGTGCCGCAATCACGACCACCGGCACCACCCACAGAACGTCGCGGGACACGAGCGTGAACATCGCGCCGAGAACCAGAATCTTGTCGGCGAGCGGGTCGAGGAAGGCTCCGCTGCGCGTGATGCCATGGCGCCGTGCGAGATATCCGTCGAAACCATCACTTGCGCACAGAACGATCCACACAGCCAGCGCCGCCCACGAGCCGCCGTCATCGGGGATCATGAGGAACAGGAACGGCGACGCAAGCACCCGCGCGACGGTGACCATGTTGGCCCATGTGACAATTGCAGTTTCATCGACGGCCACGCGGCACCGCCTCTCCGATCGCGGCACGGGTAGCCATGAGATCCGGACCGTACACCTGCTCGACCACCACCTGGTGAAACTCCCCGACCGGCAGCGACTCGTCAACCTGCACTACACCGTCGATCTCGGGTGCCTCGCGGTGCGACCGCGCAATGCCCGGTTCGTCGACGAGCACGGTCACCGTCTCGCCGAGTAACCTGTCGCGGCTCTCGGCCGTGATGCGATCTTGGATCTCGCGCAGTTCCGCGAGACGCTCGTTCATGAGCGGCTCGGGCACCTTGTCGGGAAGTCCCAGGGCGTGCGTCCCCTCCTCGGGGCTGAACGCGAAGAATCCGCACCAGTCGAGACGCGCTTCCTCGACGAAGGCGAGCAGCTTGTCGTGGTCCTCTTCGGTCTCGCCCGGGTAACCCACGATGAAGTTGCTGCGGAACGTCGCGTCGGGCTCGATGCTGCGAATGCGTGCGATGCGCTCGAGGAAACGTGCTCCGTCGCCCCACCGTCGCATGCGGCGCAGGTGTTCCTTCGACACGTGCTGAAGCGACAGGTCGAAGTACGGCACTCCGGTCGACAGGATCGCCTCGATCAGCTCGTCGGAGAGGTCGCTCGGGTACAGATACAGAAGCCGCGTCCAGTCGACGCGGTCGGCAACGGCGCGCACGAGCGGCACGATCGATCCGGCTCCCATCTCGTCGGGTCGGTCCTTGCCATAGGAGGCGAGGTCTTGTGCGACCAGCACCACCTCGCGCACCTCGAGTTGGTCGACCTCGCGCAGGATCGCATCGACGTCGCGGCTCCGCTGGGGACCCCTGAAGCTGGGGATCGCACAGAAACCGCATGTGCGGTCGCAACCTTCGGCGATCTTCACGTACGCCCAGGGAGCGGCCGACTTCGGTCGGGGCAAGTTCAGCAAGTCGAGCGAAGGCACCTGCGCTCCCGCCGCCACCGGCTTCTTTCCGATCTGGATCGGCACGCCGAACCCGGCCACTTGGTCGGCCTCAGGCAGGGCATCGGCAAGTTCGTCACCGTAGCGCTCGGCCATGCAGCCGGTCACCACCAGCCTTGCTCCCCTCTTGCGCTGGCCGTCGAGATGCAACAAGGTGTCGATCGATTCGCGCCGGGCTTCGTCGATGAACGCGCACGTGTTGACGACGATCACGTCTGCACGGGACGGATCGTCGGTCGCGCGCAGGCCGTCTGCGATCAGGGTTCCCGCGATTTTTTCCGAGTCGACGGTGTTCTTGGGGCAGCCCAACGTCTCGATGTAATAGCGCTGAGCCACCGGTGCGAGCCTACTGGCAGTTCAGTTTCAGCCCGGGCCACGGCCAGTCCATGGCGAGCAACCTGCCCGTCGACGACACCGTGATGTAGGCGGTACCGAAGTCGTCGCCGCCGAAACAAATGTTGGTGGTGATGCGGTCGTCGGTCTCGATGAAGTCGATGATCTCGCCGTTCGGCGCGATGACCGTGACTCCGCCGTTCATGAGCGTTGCCACGCACACGTTGCCGGCACCGTCGACCGCGAGAGAGTCGAGCAGCTGCATCCCGGGCAGGCCGCACAGAAGCGCAGGCACTCCGTCGCCAGAACGCGCGAGAACCCCCGGGGACTCGATTCGCCGCTGAAAGACACGACCAGTGTGCGTCTCAGCCCAGTACAGAACGTCACCCGCGGGCGACAGGCCGATCCCGTTCGGTGCATCAACCGGAAACACGGCTTCAACGATGTGCGACCCGTCGGCGAGCGCGTAGTAGATGCCGGTGCGGTCAGCAGTGCGTCCGTGCCTGATTCCATGGTCCGTGAACCAGAAGCCGCCGTGTGCGTCGAACACAAGGTCGTTCGGCGCCCGCAAGGCAATGTCTCCGCAATGCGTGTAGAGGTCAGTCACCGCGCCAGTGGCGGGCTCAACCCGCTGGATTCGCCCGCCGAGGTACTTGGCCGGGTCGAAATCGCCCGGGTACAGCAACCCGCCGATCTCGAGCGGGGTGAAAGCGCCACCGTTGTTGCACACGAACCACGCGCCGTCGGGGCCCACCGCAAGACCGTTCGGCCCGGCCATCTCTGCAACGGTTGTCTTCGATCCGTCAGCGGCGATGCGGGTCAGGCACCCTCCCAACATTTCGGTCACGACGACCGAGCCGTCTGGCATCGACACCGGACCCTCGGGGAACCTCAGTCCTCCGCACACCTCCACCAGGCGCCGATCAGCCATGTCATTCCCCCATTGCCTCGAGTTCCTCGATGCTCATCAACACCGTACGCGCTTTCGAACCCTCGCTCGGTCCGACCACGCCTCGCTCTTCCAGCTCGTCCATGAGTCGACCGGCGCGGGCGAACCCGACCTTCAACTTGCGCTGCAACAACGAAGTCGATCCGAGCCCGGACCGCACCACGATCTCCATCGCCTGGCGCACGAGATCGTCGGCGCCGCCCGACCCGCCGAACAACGGCCCGCTCCCCGACGACGAGCCTTCTTCGCCTTCGATGCCCGAGACATAGACCACCTCGGGAGCCTGACGACGCCAGTGCGCGACGACGCGACGGACCTCTTCTTCGTCGACCCACGATCCCTGGATGCGCTGCGGCACGTTGGTGTTGCCCGGCAGCAGCAGCATGTCTCCCTTCCCGACGAGCTTCTCTGCTCCCGGCTGGTCGAGAATCACGCGGCTGTCGGTGAGGCTCGAGACCGCGAACGCCATGCGTGCGGGAATGTTCGCCTTGATGACGCCCGTAATCACGTTCACGCTCGGACGCTGGGTCGCAACGATGAGGTGAATGCCGACTGCGCGCGCCTTCTGCGCGATGCGCGTGATGCACTCCTCCACGTCGCGCGCGGCCACCATCATGAGGTCGTTCAGCTCGTCGACGACCACCACGATGAACGGGAGCCGCTCGTACTTCTTCGCCTCGTCGTCGCTCGGGTCGTTGATCTCGCCGCGATCGAACGCCGCGTTGTAGCCGCCAATGTCGCGGTACCCGACTTCGACGAGCAGGTCGTAGCGCCGCTCCATCTCCTTCACCGCCCATCCGAGCGCGTTCGCGGCCTTCTTCGGATTTGTGACCGGCGCCGTCAGAAGATGCGGAAGGCGCGCGTACTGCCCCATCTCGACCTGCTTCGGGTCGATGAGGATGAGTCGCACCTGATCGGGAGTGGAGCGCATGAGAAGCGACGTGAGGATCGAATTGATGCCGCTCGACTTTCCCGCACCCGTCGCACCGGCAATGAGCAAGTGCGGCGTGGCGGCGAGGTTGAGGAACACCGCACGGCCCGCGATGTCTTTTCCGACGGCAACATCGAGGGGGTGCGTCGCACGTGCGGCTTCGGGAGCCACCATGAGGTCGCCGAGCGAGACCAACTGACGGCTCTCGTTCGGCACCTCGACGCCGACCGCCGACTGGCCGGGAATCGGCGCGAGGATGCGCACGTCTGTCGCGGCCATTGAGTAGGCGATGTCGCGGTTCAAGCTCGTCACCTTCGCGACCTTGACTCCGGCGCCGAGTTCGAGTTCGAAGCGCGTCACCGTCGGGCCGACCGTCATCCCGATGAGTCGCGTCTCGACGCCGTGCGAGGCGAGCGCCTCCTCGAGCAACCGTCCGCGTTCGGCCACGCGCGCCTTGTTGACCTCGTGCACTTCGGTGAGAGACAGCGTCTCGACATTCGGCAGAACCCACTCGCCGGGCGCGACGGGCGCCGTCTGCGACTCGGGAGCCTCGGCGTCGCCGCCCTTGGTGCCCGGCTTGCCCACGAATTCGGGTTCTGCCGCCACCGGAGCCGCCGGCTTCCTGCGCGGCGCACGCGGCTTTGCGGGCTTCTCGACCCGGAGATCATCGTCGTCATCTGCGTCATAGAGCGCCGGCGCACTGCGCGGTGTGCGCTCCCCCGGAACCTCGACCATGTCTCGGTAGTCGTCAGGGTGACGGTCGTCGCCTTGCTCCGCCCCGCGCTCTCCGCTGCGGTCAGCGGCGGTCTGCAATGCTCCGCCGGCACGCGCGGCCCACGTGCGCACGAAGGCGACCAACTCGGGAAGAGTCGTGTCGGTCACGATCATGATTCCACCGAGTGCGACAGCGAGAAGGATCACCGATGCGCCTGCCCACCCCAAGGTGGCCTGCAACGGCTGGGCGAGCACGGCCCCGAACCAGCCGCCGGCCTGTGCCATCGAGTCGACGGCTCCGACGATTTTGTCGTCGCCATTGACCACGTGGAGAAGTCCGAGCACCGCGATCACCACGATCGCCCACCCGATTCCGAGACGTGCCCTGTGTTCGATGCTGCGACGTCGCACCATCGCCACACCGATGCCGATGGTCACCGGCGGCAACACGAAGCGCCCGAGGCCGAGCAGCCAGCCGAAGGCGGTGTCGATGGCGTCGCCGAGCGGACCGGCCGTGCGTAGATAGAGGGAGAGAAACAGGAGAATTCCGAGCGAGATCAGCCCGACACCCCAGAATTCGACTTCGCGCCCGTCAACGACCCGGCGCATGGCGGACGGAGACTCGGGCAACGGTTCCTGACGGGGGCGGCGGCTCCCTGATGGTGGGGTCTTCACCCCGCCCCGACTGCCGCGCGCCGGACCACGGGATGACCCCCCTGCTGAGCCGCGCGATGGCCCACCAGATGACGAAGAACCCTTGCCAGACATGGCAAAAAGGTACCCCCGGGGTGGGTTCGGGTTCGGGATACCCCCGTTCAGGCCCTCTCTTTGGTCAGACGACCGCCTCGATGAGGCGGGGCCCCGACTGGCGCATGGCCGACGAGAACGCGGCGTCGAATGCCTCTGCGGTGTCAACCCGAACGGCCTCGACGCCCATGCCGCCTGCGATCTGTACCCAGTCGAGCGCCGGGTTCGACAAATCGAGCATCGCGCGTGCCTTCTCGCCCGCCGGGCCTGCACCCGTTCGTTGCAGCTCGATGTTCAAAATCGCGTACGACCGGTTCGCAAAGATCACCGTCGTCACGTCGAGATTCTCTCTCGCCTGCGTCCAGAGCGATTGGACGGTGTACATCGCACCACCGTCGCCGTGCAGACACACCACTTTTCTTGAGCCGTTGGCCGCCACAGCCGCGCCGGTTGCGACAGGCAATCCCTGGCCGATCGATCCGCCCGTCAGCGACAGCGCATCGTGGGGAGCTGCCGCGGCGAGCGCGATCTGCGAACCGCCTCCGGCGGTGCCGCCTTCGTCGGAGATGATTGCGCCTTCCGGAAGATGACGCGCGATCGATCGCCCGACCGCGAACCCGTCGAGTGCGTCACCGACGGTGTCGTCGATCTTCCACTCGGCGGTCGCCGGCACAGCAGAGCCGACGCCGAGAAGATCCGCGAGCGCCTCGAGCGCGCCGACCGTGTCGTGGTGTGCGTGCGCAAGGTGAATCGTCTCGGTGTGTTCTGCCGTTCCTTTGCTCGGCTTCCCGGGGTAGGCGAAGAACGTGACCGGCGGCTTGGTTCCGACGATCACCAACACCTCGAGGTCGGCCATGAAAGCGACGAGCTGTTCGGCGAAGTACGGCAGGCGTTGCACCGCGACGCGTCCGGCGCCTTTCTGAATGCGCGGCGAGAACGTGTCACACATGAGACGCACGTCTCCGGCGGTGGCCACCCGCCCCGCAGCAAGAAGACCTCGTTCCTTGAGCGCTTCTCCGCGCATGAGAATTCCGACCTTGCGCCCGCTTCGAATCGCCGCGGCCGCCGCATCGACGAGCGCCTGGTCGACGTCGGCTGGGCCCGTCACCGGAAGCGGCGGGGCGACGACTCCGCCCTCTGTCCATGCAACGTCGGCAGGAAGAATGAGCGTGGCGACCTGACCAGGCCATTGCCGCGCGGCCTGCACGGCGCGCGCCGCGTCTGACCCGACGGTGAGCGGGTGCGTGGCGGAGTGCACCCAACCCGACACCGGCCGCGCGAACCCGACGATGTCGGATGCGAGCGGTGCATCGAGGTGCAGATGATGGGTGGCGTGGTCGCCGACAATGTTCACGACCGGCGACGAGGCGCGCCGCGCGTTGTGCAGGTTTGCGAGCCCGTTCGCCAGTCCCGGCCCGAGATGCAGCAGCGTGGCGGCCGGCTTCTCGGCGATGCGCGCATATCCGTCTGCCATGCCGGTGACGACACCCTCGAAGAGGCCGAGCACCGAACGCATGCCGGGCGTCGAGTCGATCGCAGTGACGAGATGCATCTCGGAGGTGCCGGGGTTTGCGAAGGTCACCTCGACGCCGGAGTCGACGAGGGTGCGGACGAGACTTTGGGCTCCGTACATGGCCCGAACTTAGGTCGTCTCAGGTGGTCATCACGACGGGCACGATCATCGGGCGCCGTTTGGTGCGTTCGTTCACGAACTTCCCGGCGGCGCGCCGCACGTCGCGCTCGAGCGAGTCGATGTCGACGACGCCGTCGTCGAGCGCCGCGACGAGGGCCTTTGCGATCACGGCCTCCCCCTCGTCGAGCAGAGCATCGGCCTCCGGCGCGTACACCCAGCCCCTCGTGATGATTTCGGGACCGGTGATCACGGTGCGCGACTCGGTGTCGACGGTCGCGACGACGACAACGACACCCTCTTCGGCGAGGACCCTGCGGTCGCGCAGAACTCCCTGGCCGACGTCGCCCACGATTCCGTCGACATAGAGATAGTGCGCCGGAACCTTGTCGACGAACGCGAGCCCCTCGTCGGAGAGTTCGAGCACGTCGCCGTCGGCCGCCACGAGAACCCTCGACGGGTCTGCCCCCATCACGACGGCCAGATCGGCGTGTGCGCGCAGGTGTCGGTACTCACCATGGATCGGCACGAACCACTCGGGCCGCGCAATCGAGTGGTACGTCTTCAGCTCGTCGGCCTGTGCGTGACCGGTCGCGTGCACGTCGGCTATTCCCGAGTGCACGACGCGCACTCCGGCGCGCACGAGCCCGTCGATGACACGGTTCACGTTTCCCTCGTTGCCGGGAATCGCATGGCTCGACAGGATCACAGTGTCGTCGGCGCCCACCTTGATCCATTTGCTCTCGCCCCGTGCGAGCAATGACAGAGCCGACATCGGCTCGCCCTGTGAACCGGTGGAGATGACGCAAACCTCGCCGGGCTCGAAATCGGAGATCTGTTCCACGGCGATGAACGAACTCGCCGGCGCCTCGATGAGCCCCAGCTCGATCGCCATGCGCACGTTGTTCTGCATCGAACGGCCCATGAGCGCGATTTTTCGTCCGTGGTCGATCGCGATCTCGATCACCTGCTGCACGCGATGAATGTGGCTGGCAAAACTTGCGGTGATGATGCGCCGGTCGCGATGTTCACCGAAGAGGGAACGCAGGGTTCCACCCACGCTCGTCTCGCTCGGCGAGTGACCGTGCTCCTCGGCGTTCGTCGAGTCGCACATCAGCATCCTTATGCCGACGGTGGACGCGAGTTCTCCGAGGCGCGCGAGGTCGGTGCGGCGACCATCGACGGGCGTGAGGTCGATCTTGAAGTCGCCCGAGTGCACGATCACACCCTGCGGGGAGTGCACGATCACGCCGTGCGCATGCGGCACCGAGTGCGTGACCGGCAGGAACTCGACGTCGAACGGGCCGATCGCAAGCCGCTGACCGTCGACAACAGGAATGAGCGCCGTCTTGTCGAGGAGTCCCGCTTCTTCGATGCGGTTGCGCGCGAGTCCGAGGGCGACTGCCGAGCCGTAGACGGGAAACGAGAGGTCTCGCAGCAGGAATTGAATGCCGCCGACGTGATCTTCGTGTCCGTGGGTGGCAACGCACCCCACGATGCGGTCCCCGTTCTCGCGGAGCCAGGTGAAGTCGGGCAGCACGAGATCGATGCCGTGCATGTCGGCGTCGGGAAACATGAGGCCACAGTCGATGAGCAGCAACTTGTCGTCCTGCTCGAGCACCATGCAGTTGCGTCCGATCTCGCCGAGTCCGCCGAGAAAGACGATGCGAACCGGTGCCGCCATGTCAGCGGCCGCGCGCGGCGCGCGCCTTCTCGAGGCGTGCATGCACCTCGGCCGCGCGTTCGGCCAGACCCACCGGCGGCGGCCCCATCGGCAGGCGACACTGTCCGGTGCGGAATCCGAGATGGTTCATCATCACCTTGCTCGGGATCGGGTTCGGGTTCTCGTCCCCGGTCTCGAACGCGTACGACTCGAGCAGCACGTCGTTCATGCGACGGGCTCCCTCGACGTCGCCGGCCCGGAACGCCGCGATCATCTGCTGGTGCTCGGGTGCGCTCCAGTGGGTCGCGACGCCGATCACGCCCACACCGCCGTAGGCGAGGAACGCGAGCGTCAGCCCGTCGTCGCCCGAGTACAACTCGAAATCAGACGGAACCTGGGCCATCAGGTTCGCCGTCTCGGCCGGGGCGCCGGCTGCGTCTTTCAGTGCCTTCAGGTTCGGGACGGAATTGGCGAGACTCGCGAGAGTCGAGGCGGCGATCTTGCGGCCGGTGCGCACCGGGATGTCGTAGACCACCACCGGCAGTGTCGTGGCTTCCGCCATCGCGGTGATGTGACCCGCGATGCCCGCCTGCGAGGGGCGGTTGTAAT
>JBMTOT010000051.1:0-12849 GCA_049442935.1 Ilumatobacteraceae bacterium
CCGTCATGAGGGCACCAACGAGGCCGACCCACATGAACACGTCGTACCCGGCGTACCCGACGTTGTCGATGATCTCGTCCTTCGAGAAGAAGCCCGAGAACGGGAAGATGCCCATGAGCGCGAACGTCGACACCATCCACGTGGCGAAGGTGATCGGCATGCGCTTGCGCAGTCCGCCCATGTCCTTCTTCATGTCGAACGAGTGGTGCGAGGCGCTGTGGCTGATCGATCCCGCGCCGAGGAACAGGCAGGCCTTAAAGAACGCGTGGGTGAAGATGTGGAACACGGCCGGCAACCACGCGCCTGCACCGAGGCCCATCATCATGTAGCCGAGCTGTGAGACGGTCGAGTACGCGAGCACCTTCTTGATGTCGCTCTGCACGAACGCGAGCGCGGCGGCGATGATGATCGTGATGCCGCCGATCAGAACGATCAGGTTCAGGCCAGAGCCGTAGATGTTCATGCCCTCGAAGAACACCGGGTAGACGCGCGCCACGAGGAACACTCCGGCCACGACCATGGTCGAGGAGTGAAGGAGCGACGAGACCGGGGTCGGGCCGGCCATCGCGTCCGGCAGCCAGGTGTGCAGCGGGAACTGGCCCGACTTGCCGATGGCGGCGATGAAGAGCGCAATGGCACCGACCGTGATCGCGGTGCTCGACCCCTCGCCCGACAGCGCCCAGGCCGACAGGCCGCGGATCGAGAAGCCCGATACGCCGAGGGTCTTTTGCGTCCAGTCGTTCGCGGCGAAGAAGAGAATCGACGTCCCGGTGAGGAGCCCGATGTCGCCGGTGCGGGTCGTGAAGAAGGCCTTGAGCGCGGCGCGCGAGTTCGCCTGGTCCTCCCACCAGTGGCCGATCAGCATGAACGAGCACAGACCCATGAGCTCCCAGCCGAGGATCAATTGCAGCATGTTCTCGGCCACGACCATGTTCAACATGCCGGCAGAGAACAGAGTCAACGACCCGAAGAAGTGCGTGTAGCGGCGGTCGCCGTGGAGGTACTCGGTCGAGTAGATCTGCACGAGCGTGGAGATGAACGCGACGACGACGAGCAGCACGATGGCGAGCCCATCGATGTGCTGGCCGATGCCGAACTCGACTCCCCCGCTCTGCCACCACGTCCAGGTGCGCACCACCGGCGGCACGTAGACGTCTTCGGGCACTGCGTTGACGCGGTCGATCCACTGCCACGCGGCCATGCCGGCGAACCCGAGGGCCGCGACCATCGATGCGATGCCGAACTCGCTGCCCTTCTTCGGCATGCGCTTGCCGAAGAAGATGATGAGCGCGAACGCGACGGCCGGAACGACCGGGATCACCCATGCGTTCTCGAGGAACCACCCCGAGGAGAAGCTCACCTCGGCCGCTGTTTCAGATGCACGAACCAACACGGATCAGCCCTTCATCTCTGAGAGTTCTTCGAGGCCGATCGACCTTCTGTTGCGGTACATGAGCAGCACCATGGCGAGACCGACGCCCACCTCGGCGGCGGCGACCGCGATCACGTACAGCGCGAACGTGTGGCCGTCGGGAGTGCCGGTGCGCATTGCGAATGCGATGAGGTTCAGGTTGACGGCATTCAAGATGAGTTCAATCGACATCAGCACGAGCACTGCGTTCTTGCGTGCGATGACTCCGTAGACACCGACCGAGAAGAGAACGGCGGCGAGCATGAGGAACTGGTTGACCAGCATTGTCAGTCCTTCCTCGCGAGCACGATCGCCCCGACCACGGCCGCCAGCAGCACGAACGAGAGCGCCCAGAACGGCAACAGATACGGACCGAAGATCTGGTCGGACACGACCTGTGTCGGCACGGGTGCCGCGTCGGTCGGCAGCCGCTCGTCGCCGAATCCGTCGTTCAAGGCGACCAGCAACGTCGCGGCGAGAAGCACGGCAACAGGCACACCGATGAACCAGTTTCGGTTGTTGAGGTCTTTCTCGGCACCCATCTTGGCGCGGGTCAACATGACGCCGAAGAGGAAGAGCACCATCACCGCGCCGATGTAGACGAGTACCTGCGTGAGGGCCACGAATTCGGCCGCAAGCAAGATGTACTGCGCCGCGGCACCCGAGAGCACGACGATCAGCCACAGTGCGGCGTGCACCACGTTGTTGGTGGTGACGACGCGCAACGCGGCGATCACCATGAGCGCGGCGATGATCCAGAACCCGACGTTCTGGGCAACGAGTAAGTCGGCGGCGACAGTCACTTCTTGCCCTTCTTCTCGGCTCCGGCCTCGAGTTCGGGTGCCTCGGGCACGGTCTCCATCCACTCGCCGAGCTTGCCCTTGTCGTGCAACAGGTCGGCGATGCGCGGCTCTGAGTACTCGTACTCGGGGCTCCAGAAGAGCGCATCGAACGGGCACACCTCCACGCAGATTCCGCAGTACATGCACAGCGCGTAGTCGATGTCGAAGCGGTCGAGCTTGTTCACCTTCCGCGGCGCACCACCGGCGCGGCGCGGCGGCGCGAGTTCCTTGTGGCCTTCGATGTAGATGCACCAGTCGGGGCACGAACGCGCACACAGCATGCACGAGGTGCAGTTTCCCTCGTGGAGCGCGATGACGCCGCGCGCACGGATGGGCGGCGTCTCCTTCTCGTGCGGGTACTGCACCGTCGCGGCGCCCTCCTTGACGGTGCGGAACAGGGTTCCCAGCGTGACGCTGAGACCCTTGATCAGTCCGGGAACGCTCGGTTTTGCCATGTCAGACCGCCACCTTCAGGATCGCCGTCACCATGATGTTCGCGAGCGACACGGGAATGAGCACCTTCCACGCGAAACCCTGCAGCTGGTCCTCGCGGAACCGCGGGTACGAGAAGCGGATCCACATCATGAAAAAGACCAGCACGATCATCTTCGTGAACAGAATGAGCGGACCGACGATGTTCATCCAGTTCGAGACGTCGCCGATTCCGTCCCAGCCGAACCACGCGAACGGAACGCCCCAGCCGCCGAGGAACAGCACGGAGGCGATCATCGCGAAGATGCCCGCGGTCGCGTATTCGCTGATGAAGAAGATGAGGAAGCGGAAGCCCGAGTACTCGGTCATGTAGCCCGACACCAGTTCAGACTCGGCGATCGGCATGTCGAACGGCGGCTGCGTCAGTTCTGCCTGCACCGCGATCATGAAGACGAGGAAGCCCACGAACTGGGTGAGGATGTACGGGTTGCCGAGGGCGTCCCAGCCGAACATCGACCCGGAGTTCTGGGCAACGACGATGCTCTGCAGGTTCATGGTGCCGGCCTGGATCACGACACCGATCACCGCGAGCACCATCGGAAGTTCGTAGGCGATCAACTGACCGGCCGCGCGCAGACCGCCGAGAAGCGAATACTTGTTGGCGCTCGCCCACCCGGCGATGATCACGCCGAGCGCCGAGATCGACCCCACGGCGAGCGCGTAGAAGATCCCGCCGTCGAAGTCGGTGAACCATGCGTCGGGACCGAACGGCACGACCGCCACGAGCAGGAACGAGCTCGCGAGCACGATGAGCGGCGCGAGCTTGAAGATTCGCGCCTCGGGCTGCGCTCGCTCGGGGACGATGTCTTCTTTCTGCATCCACTTGCCGACCTCGGCGAAGAGCTGCAGCGAACCGAAGGGACCGGCTTCCATGGGGCCGAGCCGCGACTGCATGAACGACATCATCTTGAACAGGAACAGGTACACGATGGTTCCCGCGGGAAGCAGAACGGCAACGAGGCCGCCCAGCACGCGCAGCAGCGACTGCGCCCAGTAGGCAAGTTCGACGGACAGCATCACCGGTCGATGTCCCCGAGGATGAAGTACAGAGACGCCAGGATGGTGACGATGTCGGGCACGTAGACGCCCTTCAGCACCCACGGCACGATCGAGATGTTGTTGAACGACGCGGAGCGGATCTTCACGCGGAACGGCCCGAGATCACCCTTCGACACGACGTAGTAGCCCATCTCGCCGAGCGGGTTCTCGGTCGAGACCCACGCCTCGCCCTCGGGAACCTTGATGATCTTGGGCACCTTCGCCATCACCGGACCCGTCGGCAGCGTGTCGAGCAGCTGGTCGACGATCTTGGTCGACTCGCGCACTTCCTGCAGTCGCACCCAGCAGCGCGCGAACGAGTCGCCGTCGGGGTGCGTCCAGACCTTCCAGTCGACCTTGTTCCACGCCATCGGAAGTTCCTGGTCGCGGCGCAGGTCCCAGTCGACGCCGCTCGCGCGCAGGTTCGCTCCCGACAGCCCGTACTGCAGCGCCACGTCTCGCGGAATGACGCCGACACCGCGGGTGCGGGCCTGGAAGATCTCGTTGCCGAACAACAGTCGCTCGATCTCGTCGCAGAAGTTGCGCAGCTTCACCATCACGGCGCGCGTCTCCTCCACGAAACCGGCAGGCAGGTCGTCCTTGAGGCCGCCGATACGGTCGAAGTTCGGGTGGAAACGGCCGCCGGTGGCCGACTCGATGAGGTTCAGCACGTATTCGCGGTCGCGGAACGCGAGGAACACGGGCGTCACGGCGCCGAGCTGAACGCCGAGGTCCCCGAGGAACAGCGACACGTTCGCGATGCGCGACAACTCGAAGAGAATGGTTCGGATGTGCTGTGCGCGGTCGGGCGCCTCGACTCCCATCAGCTTCTCGGCCGCGAGGATGAACGGCACCTCGTTCGCGAACGAACCGAGCCAGTCGATGCGGTTGATGAGCGCCGTCACCTGTGGGAAGGTGCGCACCTCGGTGAGCTTCTCGTAGCCGCGGTGCATGTAGCCGGCCGACGTGTCGGCCCACACCACCTGCTCGCCGTCGAGGCGCGCGATGATGCGCAGCGTGCCGTGCGTCGCGGGGTGCTGCGGCCCGATGTTGAGGGTCATGCCCTCGGTCTCGAGCTCAACGTTCACTCGCGCATCGGCGGCCTGGGCCGCGATGTAGCTGAGCTGTTGGCGGTCGCTGAGCATGCTCATGACTCGGCACCTTCCTCGTTCGCGTCGTCGCCGGGGAGCGGTTCCACGTCGACGATTCCCGGCCACGGCTTGACGATGCGCGCAAGGAGCGGGAAATCCTTGCGGAGCGGATGCCCCTCGAAGTCGCTCGGCAGGTACATGTTGCGAAGATCGGGGTGGCCTTCGAAGTTGACACCGAACATCTCGTGCGTCTCGCGCTCGTGCCAGTTCGCGCCGGCGAACACCGCACTGATCGACTCGATCGACATCGACTCGGGAACATCGGCCTTCAGGTTCACGCCGAGGCTCGTGCCCGGCTGCACCAGTCGCGCAAAGACCTGGAATCGGGTCTCGCCGCCGGTGTACCCCTGGACGATCGTCGAGTCGCGCTCGGGTGCAGGCTCTGTCGGGTCGTCCTCGCCGCGTCCGAACGGCGACGGCATCCAGTCGAGTCCGGACAGGAAACAGAAATAGGAATAGCCGAGCGACTTCACCGCCTCGATGGCGGCACGCCATCCTGCGGCGTCGACCCGGATCCACATGTCGTCACCGGGCTTCATGAGCGAGTCGCGCACCGAGTCGCCGATGGCCGACAACAACTCGGCCATCGCCTCTTCGCGGCGCACGTCGCGCGGCGTCTCGACGGGAGCGTCAGTCGACGACAACGGGGACACCTCCTCGTTCGGCGCTCGCGCCGTCCACGGCAGAGATCGGCCTGAAGCCCTCGCCGCGCCAGCGCGCACCCATGTCTTCGTTCTTGATGCGCTGCTGCAGCAGCACGATGCCCTCGAGCAACGCCTCCGGACGGGGCGGGCAACCCGGCACGTAGACGTCGACGGGAATGATCTGGTCGATTCCCTTGGTGACCGAGTAGCTGTCCCAGTACGGACCGCCGCAGTTCGCGCACGAACCCATCGAGATCACGTACTTCGGCTCGGGCATCTGCTCGTAAAGACGCTTGATCGCCGGGGCCATCTTGTCGGTGACGGTTCCGGAGATGACGACAAGGTCTGCCTGACGTGGCGAGGCCGGCAGCGGGATGACTCCGAGGCGCATGACGTCGTAGCGGGGAGATCCGAACGCGGCGCCCATTTCGATGGCACAGCACGCCAGGCCCCACTGATACACCCAGAGGCTGTACGAACGTCCGAGGTTGAACAACGACGTCAGCGGCTTGGGCAGACGCCCGCGATCTACGAGACCCATGTCGTGTCCTTTGTCGTGTCAGGTGTCGTCACGCCCACTTCAGCACTCCCTTGCGCCAGGCGTACACGAGGCCGAGAACCAGAACTCCCACGAAGACGGACATTTCCACGAGACCAAAGGTGCCGTAGCGCTCGAGTTGCGTCGCCCACGGGAAGATGAAGACGGCTTCCACGTCGAAAATGACGAACAGGAGCGCAAAGACGTAGTAGCGAATCTGGCTCTGCGACCAGCCCTCTCCCACCGGGTCGACACCGCTTTCATAAGTGAGCAACTTCTCGCGCGTCGGTCGCGACGGACGCAGCAACGAGGCCAGCCCGAGCAGCAAACCTGCAATCAGAAAGGCGGCAAGGCCGAACCAGACCACGGTGAGATACGACCGCAAGAAGGGGGACATCGGTTTTGAAACTACTACGGGGCCTGAACAGCACCCCAACTTCAGCGAACACGAGACGAATGTGCCTTTGTGCCCTATGCACCGATCGTGGTCAGGACCCACTCGACAAGGCGGTCGGTGCGGCCCTCCATCTCGGTCATGCGACGGGCGGTGTCCTCGGCGAGTGCATGCGCATCGAGCCCGGCAGCCGTCAATTCGGCTGCTCCGTCTCCCTGAGACCACGTCCGGATGACCTCCTCGGTGGCCTCCGGGTGGAATTGCACCCCGACGCAGCGCCCGGCGGTGAATGCCTGGGGTCCGACCGTCGAGACGGCCAGGGGTTCGATGCCCTCCGGCAGGGTGACTGAGTCGTAGTGCCACTGCAGCCACTCACCCACCAGCACCTCTGAGCCCGGAATGCCAGAGGCTCCGTTGCCGACGTCCACTCGGTGCCAGCCGATCTCTGGGTGCGGCGCCCGCGCCACCGAGCCACCGAGCACAGCGGCCAATTGCTGGGCCCCGAAACAGATCCCCAGCACCCCACGCCCGGCATCGATGGCCTCCCTCATGAGGGTTTGCTCGGCGCTCACCGCGTCAGCGACGTGATCCCAGTAGGTGCTCCACGACGACCCCAGCGACAACACAAGATTCGTGTCCTCGATGTCGTGCGATGCCGCACGCCGCGGCCACTCGCCGTGGGCTTCACGCACACGTTCGACGAGGTGCCACCCTCGGCGACGCAGCGCCCCGCCGACGAGACCGGTGTCGAGGTCGTCGGCGTTTCCGATCACAAGTGCCTGCACGAGAACTACGGTAGGTCGCGCATGTCGAGTTTCCCGCTGTCGCCAGACGACATTGCCGCCGCCAGAGCGGCCGGGGCGGGGGTCGTGAAGCGCACCCCGGTCGTGGAGTCGGCCGTGTTGTCGGAACGCTGCGGCGGTGCGGTGGTGTTCAAGGCCGAGAATCTGCAGCGCACCGGTTCGTTCAAGATCCGTGGGGCGATGTCGAAACTCGCATCGCTCGGCGATGCCGCGCGCAACGGCGTGGTCGCCGGCAGTGCGGGCAACCACGCTCAGGCACTGGCGTTCGCGGCCAAGTATCACGGGGTGCCGTGCGAGATCTTCGTTCCCGCGGGCGCGTCGTTGTCGAAGATGGCGGCGGTTCGCTCGTACGGTGCGGTGCTCGCCGAAGGTGGAGAGTCGCTCGTCGATGCAGTCGCAATGGCTCGTGCGCGCGCCGCCGAGACCGGCATGGCCTTTTGCCATCCGTACGACGACCCCGTGGTGGTCGCCGGGCAGGCGACGCTCGGGCTCGAAGTGCTGGAAGACATCACCGACCTCGACACTGTGATCGTGCCGCTCGGCGGCGGCGGACTGACCGGTGGCGTCGCGCTCGCGTGCAAGGCGGCGAATCCGAACATTCGCGTGATCGGAGTGCAGGTGCGCGCGTGCGCACCGTACGCCGGAATTCCCGCACCGGAGGGTCCGATCATCACGCTCGCCGACGGCATCGCGGTCAAATCGCCGGGCGAGTTCACCGCGCCGATCATCGCCGAACACGTCGATGAGATCGTCGTGGTGGAGGAAGACCTCGTCGCAGACGCGATGGTGCTGCTCATGGATCGCGGCAAGTTGTACGTCGAAGGCGGCGGTGCAGTCGGCGTCTCCGCACTGCTGTCGCGCCAGGTGGTGCCGCGCGCGACCGGCACGACGTGCGTGGTTCTCTCGGGCGGAAATGTCGATCTCGGTCTCGTACCGAACCTCATCAGACGACACGAGACCCAGGTCGGCAGACGCCTGATCGTCTTCGCGCGGATCTCCGACCGGCCCGGCGGACTCGCGCGGCTGTTGACTCTCTTCGCAGACGAAGGCGCGAACCTGATCGAAGTCGAGCACGTGCGCGAGGGGGTCGACCTGCACGTGCGCGAGACCGGCGTGCAGGCCGTGCTCGAGGTGCGGGGCCGAGACCACGCTCTGCGCGTCATCGAAGCGGCGCGCGGCGCGGGCTACGAGATCGACGAGGTGCTGTGAGTCGCCCGCCGCTCGTGGCGATCCCGGGCCGTCGCAGCCCGGAGGCGGCCGGACACCGCACACCGGTTGTGAGCGGCGGACGCCTCTATGCCGATGCGATCCAGCGCGCGGGAGGGCTGCCGGTTCTGGTTCCCCCCACCGACGATGTCGGTGCGGTGCGCGCGACAATCGAACGGTGCGATGCGATGGTGCTGCTCGGCGGCGGCGACGTGAACCCGGCACGGTACGGCCAGACCGAACGTGAGCGTCTCTACGGAGTCGACGATTTCCTCGACGGGTTCGAGATCGCCGCGCTCGACACCGCGATCTCAGTCGACATGCCTGTGCTAGCGATCTGCCGCGGACACCAGGTGCTGAACGTTGCACTCGGAGGCACGCTCATACAGCACATCGCAACGGCTGCCGACCACCGCGACGTGATGCACCCGGTCTCGGTCGCGGCTGGCTCGCGCATCGCGGACGCGATGGGAACCACGACGCCGTCGGTGCATTCGTTCCACCACCAGGCGATCGACGTCCCCGCCTCCGACCTCGTCGTTGTCGCACGTGCCGACGACGGCACCATCGAAGCCGTCGAGCACCGCGCGAAGTCGTGGGTGGTGGGAGTGCAGTGGCACCCCGAAGACACCGCTGACGCAGACCCGGTCAACCAGGGATTGTTCGACGAACTTGTGCGGCGCGCGACGCGTCGTTGATCAACTGCCGGCTCAGCCGCCGATGGACGAGGTGGCGTTCACCAGCCAGCCCGGCAGGAAGCCCACCAGCAGGGTGAAGCCGACCGCCACCGCGATCACGACCGCGACCGGAGCGGGCACGACGGGACGCTCGGCGTCTGCCGGGTCTTCGAGCCACATGCTGACCATGATCTTCAGGTAGAGGAACGCGGCGATCACGGCGGCAACCATTGCGACCACGGCGAGTACGTTCGAACCTGCGTCGACTGCGGACGAGATGACGCCGAATTTGACCACGAAACCCGACGTCAGCGGCACGCCGGCCTGGGCCAGAAGCAGCACCGAGAACGCGAGAGCAAGCTGCGGGTGGCGACGCGCCAACCCGCGGAACGATTCGAGTGATGCATCGCCGTCGTCGCGACCGGTGACGGCCGCGACAGATGCGAACGACCCGAGCACCATCACCGCGTACGCGACGAGGTAGGCCATCGAGGCGGGAACGCCCTGCGTGTCGCGTGCACCGGCGGCCTCAAGACCGACGAGCACGAAGCCGGCGTGGCTGATGGAGGAATACGCAAGGAGGCGCTTCACATTGGTCTGCGAGATCGCCATCACCGAGCCGACCACGGTCGACAAGATTGCAAGCGCCCACAGTGCGGGGCGCCAGTCGTCGACGCGCCGGCCGAACGTGTCGACGATGACGCGCGAGAGTGCGACGAATGCCGCGACCTTGCCGGCAGATGCCATGTACGCCGTGACTGCAGTCGGAGCGCCTTCATAGACGTCGGGCGTCCAGATCTGGAACGGCACCGCGGACACCTTGAACGCGAGTCCGACGAGCAGAAGACCGATGCCGACGAGGAGCATTGCGTCGGAGCCGGTCACGCGCGCCTGTGCCTCGAGACCGGTGCGGATCACGTCGAGCGACGTCGACGTCGTCGCGCCGTAGACGAGCGCGATGCCATACAGCATGAATGCAGAGGCAACGCCGCCGAGCACGAAGTACTTGAAGCCCGCCTCTTGGCTCGCATCCCGGCGACGGTTGCTCGCGGCCAGAAGATAGAGAGAGAGGCTGAGAATTTCGAGACCCAGGAAGAGCGAGATGAGATCGTTCGCACCGGCCAGCACGACAGCACCGACCGCCGACGTGAGAAGGAGTGCGTTGACTTCCGTTCCTTCGCCGTTCTGCGGCCGCGAGTACAGCAACAGGCTCGCCGCCGCGGCCGCTGCGGCCACGACCATGCCGGTGAGCGCGGTGGCGCGGTCGATCGTGAGGGCATCAGCGATGATGAAGCGCCCAACGACCGTCGAGTCGCGCTCCCACACGATCGCCCACCACACACCGGATGTGAGCGCAACAGCCGTGGTGAGTGCGGTGCCGAGACGCTGCGTCCAGCCCCGCACCAGCGAACCGAGCAGCAGCAGCGAGCACGCTCCCGCGAGAAGCACGAGCACAGGGGCGAGATCGCCCCATTCGAGAGACGGTGCCTCGAGACCGGCAGCGATCACGACTGTGCTCATCCTTCACCCCCGTGACCAGCAGCCGGTGACGGCGACCTGAAGTCGCTGCGAGCTTCGACATGTTCGATCAGACGGTCGACGGCCGGCTCGATGCGCTCGAGCATCGGCTTCGGGTACAGACCCGCGAACACGATGAGCCCGATGAACACCGCCATCAACGTGCCTTCGCGCAGCGTCATCTCGCGGAACGACGAGTTCGCCTCGTCGACCGGTCCGTGGAACACGCGCTGGTACGCCCACAGCAGGTACAGCGCCGCGAGGATCACGCCGGTGGCGGCCACGACCGTCCACCAACGGGCAGTTTCGAATGATCCGATGAGAACCAGGAACTCGCCGACGAAGCCGTTCAGACCGGGCACGCCGATCGACGAGAGCATCACCACCATGAACACGCCCGCGAAAATCGGTGCGACCGACTGGATGCCGCGCAGCTCGGCAATCTCGCGAGTGTGGCGGCGCTCGTAGATCATGCCGACGAGGAGGAACAGCGCACCGGTCGAGACGCCGTGGTTCACCATCTGTGCGACCGACCCGGTGAGCGCCTGGCTCGTGATGGCGAAGGTGCCGAGCACGATGAAGCCGAGGTGGGCCACCGACGAGTACGCAACGAGCCGCTTCAGGTCGCGCTGCATGGTGGCCGCGATCGCGCCCCAGATGATGCCGATAGCCGCGAGGGTGAGCAGCACCGGCCGCGACCACACGGCCGCCTCGGGGAACAGGTAGAGACCGAAGCGCAAGAAGCCGTAGGTCCCGAGCTTCAACAGCACGCCGGCGAGGATCACCGAACCGCCGGTGGGTGCCTGGGTGTGGGCATCGGGCAGCCAGGTGTGCACCGGGAAGAGCGGTACCTTCACGGCGAAGGCGACCGCGAACGAGGCGAACAACCACCGCGCAGTCGAGGTCGCAAAATCGCTCCGCTCGGCGATCGTCACGAGGTCGAACGTGAGCCCGCCGGTGTCGCCGCGCGAGAGAAGGGCCGTCGCCACGATGCCGACCAGCATGAAGGCCGACCCGAGCATGGTGTAGAGGAAGAACTTGGTCGCGGCGTAGACGCGCTTGTCGTAGCCCCAGCCGCCGATGAGGAAGTACATCGGCACGAGCACGATCTCGAAGAAGACGAAGAACAAGAAAAGGTCGAGCGACAGGAACGACCCCATCACGCCGGCCTCGAGCATGAGCAGCCATGCGAGGTAGCGCTTTTCGTCGTGGTGCGGGTCGACCCCCAGAATCACGAGCGGGAACAAGATTCCCGTCAGCACCACCATGAAGAGCGAGATTCCGTCGATGCCGAGGTGCCATGAAATGCCCCACGGCTCGATCCACTCGTGGCGAGAGACGAACTGGAAGGCGCCTGAGTGACCGTCGAACTCGGCGAGCAGCCACAGCGACATTGCACCCGTTGCCACCGACACGAGTGCCGCGACGAGCTTGACCCACTCGGGACGGCGGTTCGACATCAGCGCGACGACGACGGCGCCGATCACCGGCACGACAACGAGCATCGAGAGGATCGGGAACGGCACGGGTGCCGAGGCGGCCGCCAACACGGTGCTCACATCCACCCCCGCCACAGGAACCACGCCAACACGAGCAGTGCACCGGCGGTGACGACTGCCGCATAGAAGCGCACGAAGCCCGACTGAACGAGGCGCACGCGGCCGGACAGCCACATGGTCGCCCGGCCCGCACCGTTCACGGCACCGTCGACCACGCCGGCATCGACGTCGGCGACCGACTGGAACACGCGACGACCCGGTCCACCCACAACGGCGGCGATGCCCGAGTCGTAGCGCCAACCCTCGGCGAGAATCGCCGGCTCGACGGGCTTGAACTTGCCCTTCGCATACACCGCCACCGACACCGCGATGCCCGTCGCCGCCACGACAATCGCGAACGCGAGCAGCAACCACTTGTTGTCATACGCCCACGTGCCCTTGATGTCGGCTTCGGCGCCGTGAACGACCGGGGCGAGCCAATCCTCCAGCCAGTGCGTCTGCTTCGAGAACGGCAGCTGCATCGCGCCGCCCACGGTCGAAAGCACCGCAAGCACGACGAGCGGCAATGTCATCGTCCAGGGACTCTCGTGCGGCGTGCCGTCGGCGGAGTGGTCGCCGTGCGCACCGTGCTCGGGC
>JBMTOT010000052.1:0-12680 GCA_049442935.1 Ilumatobacteraceae bacterium
TGCTGGGCGCAGACCAGGTTCGCGACCGTGTCGTCGATCGGCGTGCCGAGGAAGATGATGTTCTCCTTCAGCAGGCGCGAGTAGAGGTCGTAGGTCCGTTCGCCACGGCTCGTCTGCTCGGTGACGTACGGGACGTAGTAGTTGCGCGGGTTCATTGTGCGGCCTCCGGGCTCTCGTTGGACTCGTCGTCATCATGATCGTGATCGTGGTCGTGACCGAGGACCATGTCGGTGTCGAGTGCGTTGCCGTCCTGGTCGACATAGGCGGCGTTGTGCACGAGCCAGTCGAGCGCCTTCTGCTTGCGCATCGACGCGACGAGGTCGCCGACCCCGTCGTTCTGTTCGTACAGCTTGCGCACCTTCGAAGACTTCTCCCCGACGCGCACCGCGATCGCTGAGTACTCGTCTTCAAGATCGTCGTCGGTGATCTCGATCGCGCGCGCCTTGGCCACTGCCCTGAGCGCCAGGTCGACGCGCACAGCCTTCTCCGACTGCACCTTGAGCGCGGCGATGAACGACTCGGGATCCTGCCCGGTGATCTGGAGCCACTGCTCGATGGAGATGCCCTGAGACTGCATCTGCTGGATCATGTTCTGGGTGCGCGCCTGCAGGTCGCCCGCAACCATCGCCTCGGGAATCTCGACTGTGACCATCTCGGCGAGCGCATCAGTGAGCCGGTCGACCACGATCTGGCGCATCTGCGCCGTGCGCGACTCTTCGTGGCGCGCGCGCAACGTGTCGCGCCACTCTGCGACGGTGTCGGCCTCGGCGATTGTTTCTGCGACCCACTCGTCGGTCACCTCCGGCAGAACCAGCTCCTGCACCTTGACGATGGAGACCTCGAAGTCGGCCTCTTGCTCGGTGCCGTTCGGCACGGCCGAGAAGCGCAAGGTGTCGCCCTTCTTCGCTCCGGTCAGCTGGTCGTCGAAACCGGGGGCGATCCAGCCCTTGCCCACCTCGTACGTCCATTCGTCGACGTTCAAACCGGGCACCGGCTCGCCCTCTCGCGTTCCTGCGAGGTCGATGACGACCGTGTCGCCGTTCGCGGCAGGCCGGTCGACATCTGCGAGACGGCCGTGGCGACGCACCTCGGCGGCAACCGCTTCGTCGAGTTCCTCGTCGGACAGACGCGGATTGACGAGTTCCACGCGCAGGCTCTCGTAGCCCGGCAGGTCGATCTCGGGACGCACCTGACATGTGGCATCGAACGACACCACGCCGTCTGTCTGGCCGCCGGTGAGGGTCACGTCTGGCGTGGCGATGAGGTCGACGTCGTGCTCGCGCACCGCCTTCGTGAGGTACTCGGGAATGGCGTCCTCGATGGCCTGCGCGCGGGCTGCATCGAGACCGATGCGGGCCTCGAGCACCTTGCGGGGAGCCTTGCCCGGACGGAAGCCGGGGAGGCGCACTTCGCGCGCGATCTTTCGGAACGCGGCATCGATGTTGCGATCGAATTCGTCTTCGGCCACTTCGACAGAGAGCTTGACCAGGTTGCCCTCGAGGGCCTCAATCGTGCTTTTCACAGGGTGCCGAGTGTATCGGCGGGGCGGTTCGCCCCTCTCTGGTCGCGACCGATAAGAATGGTGACATGACGCTCTGGAAGCCGCACGCTCTCGCCAACCCGCACCAGGGCCAGATCGACCTGAAGATCGGTGACAAGGTCACTGCGTCGGTCGATCTCGACGGCGTGCCCGCTGGCACCGAGGGCAAGGTCATTCTTGCGAACGGATTCAACTGGCTGCGGTACAGGGTTCTGTTCGTGAACGGTGCCGAAATCGGCGACCTCGACCACCGCACCATCACCCCGGTGGGACGCGCCGCGAAGCGGATCGCCAAAGCAGCGAAGCGCGCCGCCAACTCCTGACGTTCCGCCGCCCTCAGTCGGGCATGAGCGATAGCGTCAGCAAAGACCACGGGGTGTGGCGCAGTTGGTAGCGCGCCTGCTTTGGGAGCAGGAGGCCGGGAGTTCAAGTCTCCCCACCCCGACCATGTCATCTCACGACAAGACATCTCACGACGATCTCTCAGGCGCACGGTACGTCTCGTTCACCACCTTTCGTCGCGACGGGAGTCCCGTGTCGACGCCGGTGTGGGTGGTCCCCTTCGAGGGCGGATGGGCCTTCACCACCGGAGGCGAAGCCGGGAAGGTGAAGCGACTGCGCAACGATGCCCGCGCGACACTGCAGGTGTGCGACCGTCGCGGCCGGGTTGCAGACGGAACCACCGTCCACGAGGGTGCGGCGATCATCCTCCATGGTGACGACTACGAGCGCGTTGCTGCCTTGGTGCGCGACAAATACAAAGTGGGGTGGGCGCTGTTGTCTGTCTGGGAACGAGCGCAGAAACTCCTCGGGCGCGACGACGGCATCGCAGATCGCGCGATCAAAGTCACCCTTCACGCGTGAGAAAAGAAAGTCATGGCTTTTTCTCTTCGACACCTGTAGCGTTGCGGGGCACCGTTGAGTGCGCCCATGGGTACACACCGGTATCTGTGGCACTAGCCAAAGAGAACCCCCATGGATCATTTCCCGCCCTCAGAGGGCGTGGTTGCTGACGCGCCCACGTTCGACCAGTTCAACCTTCCCCCCGCAGTCGTCGGCGAACTCGCCCGCCAGGGAATCGTCGCCCCCTTCCCCATTCAGGCCGCCACCATCGGTGATGCCCTCGCAGGACGCGACGTGCTCGGCAAGGGCCGCACCGGCTCGGGCAAGACCCTCGCGTTCTCGCTGCCGCTGATCGCGCGCCTCGTCGAGAGCGACCAGCGTCGCCGCGCAAAGTCGCCGCGCGCGCTCGTACTCGTGCCGACGAGAGAACTCGCCGACCAAGTGTGCGAGGTTCTCGATCCGCTCGCGCGAGCGGTGAATCTGCGTACGACCGTCATCTACGGAGGTGTCGGCTACGGAAAGCAGATCGGCGCGCTGCGTGACGGTATCGACATCGTGGTCGCATGCCCCGGCCGCTTCGTCGACCACATGGAGTCGGACAACGTCAGGCTCGACGACATCGAGATCACCGTGCTCGATGAGGCCGACCACATGGCAGACCTCGGGTTCCTCGAAGACGTCAAGCGCATCCTCGACCAGACCCCAGACGACACGCAGAGACTCCTCTTCTCTGCCACCCTCGATCGCGGCGTCGACAAGGTCGTGCGCCGCTACCTGCACGACCCGGTCACGCACGAAGTGGCAGAGGACGACGCAGAAGAGTCGCCGATGACGCATCACTTCTTCCGCATCGACCAGAACGACCGCATTCCGGTGATCGCCGACCTGTGCGCCGCGCCGGGCAAGTCGCTCGTGTTCACGCGAACGAAGCACGGCGCCCGCAAGCTCGCCGCCGCCCTCGTGAAGGCAGGCGTGCCGAGCGTCGAACTGCACGGCGACCTCTCCCAGAGCGTCCGTGCGCGCAACCTCGCGGCCTTCTCGAGCGAGAAGGTCGACACCCTCGTTGCAACCGACATCGCGGCACGCGGCATCCACGTCGACGACATTGCGCTTGTGATTCACGCCGACCCGCCGGAAGAGCACAAGGCTTTCCTCCACCGCTCGGGCCGTACCGCCCGCGCAGGAGCCGCCGGCACCGTCATCACCATGGTCACCGACAACATGCGCCGCCATGTCAATCGTCTCGCGAAGGACGCCGGCATCTCGCCCGAGCACCACAGCGTGCGCCCGGGCGACGAGGTGCTGACCGACGTCGCCCCGGGTGAGCGCGAGTTCCGCGAGATGCCCGACCTCGAGGTGCGCCGCGCCCGCCCAGCACAGGGTGGCCCGTCGAACAAGCGCCGGGGGCCCCGCCGCGACAACTACTCGGGACCTCGCCGTGGCCCGTCGAGCCGCTCGGATGACGGTTTCCGTTCCGAGCGCAACGAGCGCCGTGACCGGCCGGAGCGTGACGACCGTCGCGATGACCGCCGTGACGACCGTGCAGCACGTGGCGATCGGGATGACCGCCGACCGCGTCGCGACCGGGATGACCGCGCACCGCGTCGCGACCGCGACGACCGTGCTCCACGTGGCGATCGCAACGAGACTCGCGAGCGCGTCGGCGCCGGTGCCCGCTCGTCGTCCGGCGAACGCTCTGGTGGCCCGCGCACCGAATGGTCACCGCGGCCGAAGCAGTCGCGCAACCAGCCCGCACGCGGAGCCGGACGCGGACAGCGCCCCGGGAAGAACCGTCGCAACCGCGACAGTTAGGGTCTACCCCATCGGCTGAGCAACGGCTGGGGGGACAATGCACAAGGTCGACGTCGACATCGTCGTCGTGGGGGCCGGCTTTGCCGGTCTCTACATGATCCATCGCGCACGCGGTGAAGGTCTCTCTGTGCGCGTGTTCGAGGCTGGCACCGACGTCGGCGGCACGTGGTACTGGAACCGCTACCCGGGGGCCCGGTGTGACGTCGAGAGCGTCGAATACTCGTACTCCTTCGACGACGACCTGCAACAAGAGTGGGAGTGGACCGAGAAGTACGCGGCCCAGCCCGAGATCTTGAACTATGCGCGCCACGTCGCTGACCGTTTCGACCTGAGGCGTGACATCACCTTCTCCACGCGCGTGGTCTCGGCACTGTTCGACGATCAGTCATCCACGTGGACGGTCACCACCGACTCAGGCGAGACAATCAGGTCGCGCTTCGTCGTCATGGCGACAGGGTGTCTGTCGTCTGCGAATGTTCCCGCGATCGACGGCGCCGAGTCGTTCCTGGGCGACATGTTCCACACCGGTCAATGGCCCCACGACGGCGTCGACTTCGGCGGTCGACGCGTCGGTTTGATCGGCACCGGTTCCTCGGCCATCCAGAGCATTCCGATCATCGCCGAGCAGGCCGAGCACCTCACCGTCTTCCAGCGCACGCCGAACTACTCGGTGCCGGCGCGCAATGCTCCGATTGACCCCGACTACGTGCGTCACGTGAAGTCCAACTACTCCGAATTGCGCGAGGCGAACCGCCAGCAGCAGGCGGCCCTCGGCGCGAACTTCCGGCGCAGCGGCGAGTCGGCGCTCTCGGTCGACGACGCAACCCGCATGGCCGAATTCGAGCGCCGCTGGGAAGAGGGCGGGTTCGCTTTCATGTCGTCGTACAACGACTTTCTCATCAACCAGGACTCGAATGATCTGGTGGCTGAGTTCGTGCGCGACAAGATCCGCTCCATCGTTCGCGACCCCGCGACCGCAGAGAAACTTCTCCCCCGTCAGGTCATCGGCTGCAAGCGGCTGTGCCTCGACACCGGCTACTACGACACGTTCAACCGAGACAACGTGACACTGGTCGACATCTCAGACACACCGATCGAGCGCATCACGGAGAACGGCGTCCTTGTCGACGGCGTCGAGCACCAGATCGATGCCTTGGTGTACGCCACCGGTTTCGACGCGATGACCGGTTCGATCCTGAAGATCGACATTCGCGGCCGCGACGGATTGTCGCTGCGCGATGCGTGGGCAGCCGGACCGGTGACATACCTCGGCCTGTCGACGTCAGGATTTCCCAATCTGTTCATGGTCTCGGGCCCCGGAAGCCCGTCGGTTCTCACCAACATGATCGTGTCGATCGAACAGCACGTCGAGTGGATCTGCGATGCGATCGCGGTCGCGACACGCCAAGGGGTTGCGCGCATGGAGGCCGAGCCGCAGGCCCAGGACGACTGGGTGCGCCACGTCAATGCCATCGCAGACGTCACTTTGTACCCCTCGTGCAACAGTTGGTACTTGGGTGCAAATGTTCCGGGCAAGCCGCGCGTGTTCATGCCATTGCTCGGCTTCCCGGCGTATGCCGCGCGGTGCCGCCAAGTGGCCGAGGCCGGATATCCGGGTTTCATCCTCTCTGCTTCATGACCCACGCCGCGCCGTGACATTCACAGCTCGGCGACGGTGAAGCCGGTCCACATGCCCAGCGAGTAGTGGCCAGGCAAGTTGCAGACCAGTTGATATCGACCTGGCGTCAGATTCACCGACAAGGTCTTGGCTGATCCGGCACCCCACTCCGGAATCTCGTCGATGATCTCGATCGATGCGAGGTCTTCGTCGAATGTCCCGTCGCCGGAGACCGGTATGGCCCCCGGGACGAGGTCGGTCTTCACGACGAGAAACTCGTGCATCATCGAACCTTCGTTCTCGACTTCGAATACGCGCGCTCCGCTCGGCACGGTCTCGACATCAGGACGCACATACCACTCGCCGATGTCGACACCGATGGCTGACGGCACCGTCGTGTCAACCACCACCTCCCCCGATCCGCAACCCGCGACCAACACGGCGACGGACACGACGACAGCGGCTCTTGCCACGACACGGCTCTTCATGGGGACACTCTCGGTCTGATTCCTCCTCGAAACGACAAACGTCTGTCCCTTCGTCGCCAACGCGCACCACTCGGTACTCTTGACGGCACACCCGACCAAGGAGACGACATGCACGCCTACGACAAGATCTACGTGAACGGCCAGTGGATCCCCTCCGAGGGAACATCGACCATCGAGGTCTTCGACTCGGTCACCGAGCAGGTGATGGCAACCATTCCCGAGGGAACCGCCGGCGATGTGGCCAAGGCCGCGGCCGCCGCCAAGGCAGCGTTCGAGTCGTGGAGCGCGCTGCCCGCCGCTGAGCGCGCCAAGTACATGAACCGCATCGGCGATGCGCTCGGCGGTCGCATGGACGAGATTGCCTCTGCCATCTCGCGCGAGACCGGCATGGCAAAGCCGCTGTCGAACATCATCCAGGTGGGCATTCCGATCAACTCGTTCAAGCAGGCGGCCGCGATTGCCGAGTCGTTCCCCTATTCGAAGGAGATCGGCAACTCCCTCGTCGTTCGCGAGCCCATCGGCGTCGTCGGCTGCATCACCCCGTGGAACTACCCGCTGCACCAGATCGCGGCAAAGGTTGCGTTTGCGATGGCATCGGGCTGCACGGTCGTGCTGAAGCCGAGCGAGGTGGCCCCGATCGACGCGTTCATGCTCGCCGAGATCATCCACGAAGTCGGGCTTCCCGCCGGCGTCTTCAACCTGGTCACTGGCGTTGGCCCGGTGGTGGGCGAGGCCATCGCGGCGAGCTCCGACATTGACATGGTCTCGTTCACCGGCTCGACCCGTGCCGGTCGACGCGTCGCCCAGGTGGGCGCCGAGACGGTCAAGAAGGTCGCGCTCGAACTCGGTGGCAAGAGCGCGAACATCATCTGCGACGACCTCGACGCCGAGGCATTCGGCAAGGCGGTCATGGCCGGGGTCGGCAAGGCATTCCTGAACAGCGGACAGACCTGTTCGGCCCTCACCCGCATGCTGGTGCCGCGCGCTCGCCTGGCCGAGGCAGAGCAGGCGGCTGCGATCGTGGCGACGAACATGAAGGTCGGCGACCCGTTCGCAGAGGGCACGAACCTCGGGCCGCTCGCGAGCGCGGCCCAGCGTGACCGCGTGCAGAACTACATCCGCGTCGGCATCGACGAAGGCGCAACCGTCGTCGCGGGCGGGCTCGGCACCCCCGAGGGACTTGAGACCGGCTACTTCGTGAAGCCGACCGTGTTCTCGAATGTGTCGAACTCGATGACGATCGCCCAGGAGGAGATCTTCGGGCCGGTTCTGTCGATTCTCCCCTACGACGACGTCGACGACGCGGTGAACATCGCAAACGACACGGTGTACGGACTTGCAGGTGCCGTGTTCTCGGCAGACAAGGACAAGGCGATCGCGATTGCGCGCCGCATGCGCACCGGCCAGGTCGAGGTCAACGGCGGAGCATTCAACCCGAACGCCCCGTTCGGTGGCTACAAGCAGTCGGGAGTCGGCCGCGAACTCGGCGAGTACGGGTTCGAAGAGTTCATGGAGATCAAGAGTCTCCAACTCTGAGCGGAGCGGCTAGCGGGAATCGAACCCGCACCATCAGCTTGGAAGGCTGAGACACTACCTTTATGTAATAGCCGCGAAGGCTCCCGAGTGTACCGTCGCGCGCCCAGACAACTCGTCACAGGGCCTTCCCCGCAGGCTCTGACACCACGGGAACTAGCGTTCATCGCATGGCGTTCGATCTCGTGTTTCGCAATGCGACCGTGATCGACGGAACAGGTTCTGAGCCCTACGCAGCAGATGTCGCCGTTGACGGAGACGTGATCGCGGCGATCGGAGACGTCGGCCCGGCACGCACCGATATCGATGCCACGGGTCGGGCGGTGTGCCCGGGTTTCATCGACATCCACACCCACGACGACTGGGCACTGCGCACAGATCCCCTGTTGGCCCCGAAGATCCTGCAAGGGGTGACCACGGTGGTCACGGGAAACTGCGGGATGTCTCTGCCGTCGTTCGCGGGTTGGCTCGATTGGCTGGCCGCCGCACCCACGGCGGTGAATGTCGCACCTCTCGTGGGGCACGGCACGATCAGGAGCAATGTGATGGGCGACGATGTCGAGCGCCCCGCAACTGCCGCAGAAGTGGCTCGAATGTTCGACGAGGTCGAGCGTTCGCTCGATGCCGGCGCATTCGGACTGTCGACCGGTCTCGTGTACGAACCGGGCAGGTGGAGCACGCGCGACGAGTTGTTCCACCTGATGAACGTCGTTGCGCGGCATGGCGCGATCCACACGACCCACATGCGCAGTGAAAGCTATGAACTGCTCGAAAGCATCGGCGAGTCGATCACGATGTCACGCGAGACCGGAGTGAGGCTCCAGATTTCGCACCTCAAGGCCATCGGCCCCGAGAACTGGCACAAGATCGACGATGCACTTCGAATGATCTCCGCCGCTCGCGCTGACGGAGTCGACGTCGCGGCGGACCAATACCCGTACTCAAGGGGGAGCACGTTGCTGCATCAGATCGTCTCGGCCGGGGCATTCCGCGGGCCATCGGTGTTCGGACACCTGACGGGAGACCTCGTGACTGTCGCATCATCTCCGCGAACGCCATCGTGGGAAGGAAGAACTGTGGCCGACATTGCGGCCGAGATGGGCCTGACCGACGCGGATGCCGCAGATGCAATCGTTGCATCCGAAGGTGAGTCATGTGCGGTCGTCACCGCGTCACAGAGCGATGACAACATAGAGAAGATTCTCCGCCAGGAATTCGTGATGATCGGCAGCGACGGGTTGCCGGGCGGCTCGCATCCGCACCCTCGTCTTCACCACACATTCCCGCGGGTGCTCGGCGAGTACAGCCGTCGCCGAGGCACGGTGTCGCTCGTCGACGCAGTGCGGAAGATGACGTCGATGCCCGCAGATCGCATGGGGCTCGTCGACCGAGGACGACTCTCGGTCGGCTTTCGAGCCGACATCGTGATGTTCGACGCTCAACAGGTCGGTGACACAGGGACCTACGAGCACCCGACCTCGGTTCCCGCCGGGATCATCGGAACCTGGGTCCGAGGCGTGCGCACCACAGCCGACGGTCGGTGCACCGGAGAGCGACCGGGGTCAGTTCTGACGCCGCGGTGAGCACTTTCGCGCGAGACCAGACCTAGTGTTGGCACCCGCACTATGGAAATTGAGATGATCGTCGAGATCCCGCAGGGGTCGCGCAACAAGTACGAGATGGACCACGAAACCGGCGCGATCTGGCTCGACCGGACGCTCTTCACCGCGACCCAGTACCCGCTCGACTATGGGTTCTTCCCAAACACCCTCGGCGAGGACGGCGACCCGCTCGACGCACTGATTCTCGTGCAGCAGGCCACTTTCCCCGGATGCCACCTCTGGGCGCGGCCGATCGGCGTGTTCTGGATGAAAGACGAGAAGGGCCCCGACGCCAAGGTTCTCTGCGTGCCATCACGCGACGCGCGCTACGCCCACATGAAGGATCTGGCCGATGCGCCGGACTTCCTGCTCGCCGAAATCGGAAACTTCTTCGAGGTCTACAAGCTCATTGAACCCGACAAGGAGTCCACGGTCGGCAAGTGGGACAACGCGGCCGCCGCCGAAGCCGAGATTCGCGCGGCGATTGCTCGCCACGTTCACTGAGGTTCGCATCGCGCCGATCTCTCAGCGCACGTATCGCGCGGCGACTGATCCGCCGACGGCGAGCATCAGGACGTAGACGACCACGAACGACTTGAGGTCCCGGTTCACCTCTCCGGCCACGGCGATACCGGCCAGCACGATCGAGAACTCACCTCTCGGAACGAGGGCGACACCGGCGCGACGTGCTCCGCGCGGAGACACTCCGCTTTGCCGCGCCGCCCAGTAGCCGGTGGCGATTTTCGTCGCCGCACCGACGGTCGCGAGCCCGAGTGCCGGCACGAGGACCGGACCGAACGTTGCGATGTCAACTTCCAGGCCGAAATAGACGAAGAAGAGAGCGGCAAACGAGTTCCGCAGCGGCTCCAGCATCTCTCGGGCACGCTCGGCCACCTGACCCGAGAGCACGATCCCGAGCAGGAATGCGCCAATGGCATATGAGATGTGCATGGACTCGGCGAAACCGGCGACCACCAGGGCGACTCCGAGAAGGGTGATCAGCAGCAACTCGGGAGACTCGGTGTTGATGAAGCGGTTCGCGTGTCTCTCGGCCCGGGGCGCAACGGTCAGCACCGCAACCACGATCCCGAGCGACACGACTCCCGACACGAGACCGCCGACGGCCGAACCTCCGTCCAGCAAGACTGCGATCACCGGCAGCGAGACCGCCATCACGAGATCTTCGATCACGAGCACCGAGAGAATTCCCGGCGTCTCCCTGTTGCCGAGGCGCCCCAGGTCGACGAGCAGTTTGGCGATGATGCCCGACGACGAGATGTAGGTGATGCCGGCGAGCGCCATCGCCCCCAATGCTCCCCATCCGAGAATGAGGCCAGCCACGAAACCCGGGGTTGCGTTCAGCACGAGGTCGACGACGCCGGCACGACCGTTCGATCGGAGACTTTGCCGCAGTTCGCCGGGCGTGTACTCGAGCCCGAGCAGGAACAGAAGAAAGATGACTCCGAGCGAGGACCCGATCTCGATGAATTGGTCGGCTTCCTCGATGGGCACGACTCCGCCGGTTCCGAAGAAGAGCCCCGCAAGGAGAAAGACCGGGATCGTCGGCAGGCCCGCGCGCACCGCGAGCCGGCCGCCGACCGCGAGGGCCAGCATGATCGCCCCGAGTTCGAGGAGCGCGACGTCTATCTGCATCAACCGGCGATGATCCGGCTGGCGGCAGAAACCCCCTCGTGCGACCCGATGACCAGCACCGTGTCGCCCGCTTCGAAGCGAAAATCGGGCCCGGGCCCGGGGTGGCTCGCGCCGCCGCGTAGCACCGCGACCACCGACGCTCCGCTCTCGGTGCGAATGCGCCCGTCTCCGATCGTTCGTCCGACGAGCGGTGCGGCAGAGCCCATCTCCACCCACTCGATCGAGAGCCCTTGGACTTCGTGGCGCAGGTCTCCCAGCCGCTCGGTGATCTTTGTTCCGCCGAGCAGTTCGACCATCGACGCCGATTCAGACGGAGTCAACCGAAGCGATTCGTTGCACGAGTCAATGTCGTCTTCGCAGTAGACGAGAACGTCGCGATTTCCGTCGCGGTGGACCAGAACGCCCAGCCGCCGGCCGTGTTCGGTGTCGAATTCGTACCGAACACCGACCCCGGGAAGCGCAGTCTCGAAGATCTCCATGGGCCAAGTCTGCCTGTCAGGCAGCGAGGCGGTTGCGGCGTGCGCGCACGACAAGCCAGGCAAGCACGACGGCACCGGCCGCAAGCGTTGCGTACTGGAGCCGATCGCCCCACACGCCGGCATTTTCCCACTGGTCGCCGAGACCCCAGCCGACGGCAACCCAGATCGCGTTCCATACGAGCGAACCTCCAGCCGTCAGAAGGCTGAACCGCCCGATCGGCATTTTGTCGGCACCTGCGGGAACGCTCACCACCGAACGAACGATCGGCACGAGCCGCCCGAAGAAGACGACGACTCCCCCGTGTCGCTCGAACCAATCAAAACCCTTGTCGACGTCCTTGCGCTTGAAGCCGAGGAACTTGCCTGCCCACGCGAGCAAACGTTCGAATCGGTCCTCGTTCAGGAGTCGGCCGGCACCGTAGAGCACCCATGCACCGACGACCGATCCGATCGTGGCGAACACGACAGCCCCGACATACCCGAACCGCGACTGACTGACGTTGAATCCGGTCAGGAGCAGGACGAGCTCGGAGGGAATGGGGGGAAAGACGTTTTCGAGTGCGACCAGGAGCGCGACGCCGATGAGTCCGATCGAGTCAATGAAATCGGTTGCCCAGTCGATCATCTCAGGAGCGATCCGCCGTCACAGGTGATGACCTCACCGACGGTGAACTGCCCGGCGCGCGAGCACAAAAAGATGGTCAGGCCGGCGATGTCCTCCGGCGAGCCGACGCGACCGGTGGGGTTCAGTCGGCCGACGGCGTCCCAGTCGGTGCCCTCGACATCTCCGCCCGTGCCCACGCCGGTCGAGAGCATCCACGTCGGGAACGGCCCCGGAGCAATGGCGTTCACGAGAATGTGGCGCTGGGTCAACTTGGCGGCGAGCACCTTGGTGAGCGAATGCACGGCGGCCTTCGACGGGCCGTACGAGTAGGTCTCGAAACTCGGCGTCTTGATGCCGTCGATCGACCCGATGTTCACGACGCGCGACGGATCGGCTCCGGTCGCCCGTGCCGTGAGGAGAGGCAGCAGACGCTGCGTGAGGAAGAACACGCCCTTGACGTTGGTGTCCATGACCTTGTCCCATCCGACCTCGGGGAACTCTTCGATGGG
>JBMTOT010000053.1:0-12512 GCA_049442935.1 Ilumatobacteraceae bacterium
GCGAACCCACCCGCCCATGCCCCGAGCAGAAGCATCGGTAGGAACTGAAAGAGCGTGTTGAGACCTGCGTCGGTGGCACGACCGCTCAACTGGTACAGCAGGTACGACGTCGCCGTGAACTGCAGCCACGTGCCGATGTTCGATACGAGCAGCCCCCCCATGTAGAGCCGCATGTTCGGGTGCCGGAGCGACCGAAAGGTCCCGGTCGACGTGTCGGCCCCCGCGCGCGCCATCAGTCGTCCAGCTTGAGGGCACTGATGAAGACGTCGCCCGGCACCTCGACGCGCCCGATCGCCTTCATCTTCTTCTTGCCTTCCTTCTGCTTCTCGAGCAGCTTCCGCTTTCGGGTGATGTCGCCGCCGTAGCACTTTGCGAGCACGTCCTTGCGCTTGGCCTTCACCGTCTCGCGCGCGATGACCTTGCCGCCGATTGCTGCCTGGATCGGCACGTCGAACATCTGACGCGGAATCAACTCGCGCAACTTCTCGCACATGCGCCGGCCGTAGTCGTATGCCTTGTCGCGGTGCACGATGGTCGAGAACGCATCTGCAGGCTGGCCGTTCAGCAACAGATCGACCCGCACGAGATCGCTCGGGCGGTAGCCCTCAAGCTCGTAGTCGAGGCTCGCGTATCCCTGGGTGCGGCTCTTCATCTGGTCGAAGAAATCGACGACCACCTCGGCGAGCGGAATGAAATAGTGCAGCTCGACGCGCTCAGGCGACAGATACTCGATCTTGACCATCTCGCCGCGTCGTGTCTGGCAGAGATCCATGAGCGTGCCGGTGTAGTCCTTCGGGGTGATGATCGAGACCTTGAAGAACGGCTCTTCGATCATCTGGATGCTCTGGTTCGCCGGCAGGTCGGCCGGATTGTCGACGACCACCATGTCGCCGTCGGTGCGCGTGACGCGGTACTCGACCGACGGTGCTGTCGCGATCAGTGCGAGCCCGAACTCGCGCTCCAGACGTTCCTTGACGATCTCCATGTGCAGGAGGCCGAGGAACCCGCAGCGGAACCCGAACCCCAGCGCCCCCGACGACTCGGGTTCATACGTCACCGAGGCGTCGTTCAATTTCAATTTCTCGAGACTCTCGCGCAGGTTTTCGAAGTCGTCGCCGTCGATCGGGTACAAACCGCAGAACACCATCGCCTTCGGATCGCGATACCCGGGCAGAGGTTCGCTCGCCGGAGCCGCCGCGAGCGTGACCGTCTCTCCGCTTCGCGCCTCGGCAACGTCCTTGATTCCCGCAATGAGGTAGCCAACCTCGCCCGGCCCGAGTTCGGGAAGAGGTTTGGCGACCGGCGAACGTGCGCCAACTTCGATCGCATCGTGGGTGGCGCGCGCCTGCATGAACGAGAGGCGGCTGCCGGTCGTGAGACGTCCGTTCATCACCCGCACGCTCGAGACCACTCCGCGGTACTGGTCGAACTGGGAGTCGAAGATGAGTGCCTGCAACGGTGCGTCGATGTCGCCCGTCGGTGCGGGGATCCGCTCGATGATCGCATCGAGGAGGTCGGGCACCCCCTCGCCGGTCTTGGCCGAGATGCGCAGGATGTCCTCTGCCGGAATGCCGAGCACTGTCTCGATCTCCATCGCGTATCGATCGGGGTCAGCCGCCGGCAGGTCGATCTTGTTGAGAGCGGCGACAATCTCGAGGTCGTTCTCGAGCGCCAGGTAACAGTTGGCGAGAGTCTGGGCTTCGATCCCCTGAGCGGCGTCGACCACGAGAACCACCCCCTCGCATGCGGCGAGCGAGCGGCTCACCTCGTAGCCGAAGTCGACGTGACCCGGGGTGTCGATGAGGTGGAAGACATGGTCTTTCCAGCCGACGCGAACGTTCTGGGCCTTGATCGTGATGCCGCGTTCGCGCTCGAGATCCATCGAGTCGAGGTACTGGGCCCTCATGTCGCGGGCGTCGACGGCTCCGGTGAGTTCAAGGATGCGGTCGGACAGAGTCGACTTGCCGTGGTCGATGTGCGCGATGATCGAAAAATTGCGGATCTTGGAGAGGTCCATGGGCTTCGCAGAACCCTACCGTCGGGCCATTTCCGGGCTCCGCACCGCATTCTCGGGGCGTTGGAGGGCTCGGGTGCCAGCGATAGCCTCTACCGACGTGGCAAACATCAAGAGCCAGAAGAAGCGCATCCTCACGAACGCCAAGGCGACCGAGCGGAACAAGGCCGTCAAGAGCGAACTGCGCACCCGCGTGAAGAATGCGATCGGCTCCGCCGGCACCGAGAAGGCCGACGAAGACCTCCGTCTCGCCGTGAAGCGTCTCGACAAGGCTGCCACCAAGGGTGTCATTCATCCGAATGCCGCCGCACGACGCAAGAGCCGCCTCATGCGTCAGATCAACGCCTCTCGTTGATCACCTCGCCTATCGCGAACTCCGCGCCCGTCTTCTTTGCTGTTGCCCGGTTCCTGAGAGCCTGCTGAGTCTCGCGACCAGCACCTCGAGGACGAGTTTTTCGTCCCAGTCTTTTCCCCCTCGGAGATCAACGTCGGCTTCGGCGATCAGGCGCACCGCGCGTGCGAGGTTGGCACTGCCGAGACGCATCTGTTGTTCGAGGATCTTCTTCGCGGCGAACGGATGCCCGCCCAGAACCTCGGCCGCTTCTTTCTCGGTGCGAATGCCGCGACCGTCCACCTTCATCATCTGTGCGTAGCGGTTCGCGAGCAACCCGAGCACCTGGAGCGGATGCGAATCGGCGAGCATGCGATGGAGCATCACCAGCGCGTCGGCCGTGTTTCCCGCATCGATCGGATCGGTGAGGCGCCACGGCTCAATTCGCCCCGCATCACCGAGGAAGTCCTCGACATCGGCGCGCGTGAGCTTTGCCCCCTCGCCGAGAGCCGACACCAGCGTGCGCATGAGCCCGGAGACGCGCGCGTGATCTCCGCCGAACCATCCTTCGATGAGACGAGGCACTTCCGGCACCCATGTGAACCCCGCCTCCACCAGGTGTTCCTCCACCCACCGCACACGATCGGCCTGCTTGCTGACGACGGCGGCGCCCACTTTCTCGGGACGCAACTCGGCAAGGGCAGACTCGAGAACCTTCGGCAGTTTCGCGGTTGCAGTGACGACGAGGTCGACACCGTCGATGCAGCCGCCGATTGCGGCCACCACCGCATCGTGGTGCTCTGCACCGAGTGCGTGAAGGTCGCGGAGCACGACCACCCGGCGGTCGGCAAAGAGCGACATCGTCGAGAGGGCGTCGATGATCAAGGACGGGTCTCCCCCGTCGGCGCACTCGATCTCCTCGACGATCAACCCGCGGTCGCCGTCTCCCACCAGTCGGTCGACGAGAGCGGTCAACTCGAGCGAGACAAGTGCCTCGTCTCCGGTGATCACCCATGCAGCCATTTCTCCACTGTGTCACATCGGGGTCTCATGCTGCCTCGACGCGGCCGCTCACACCCGAGTGTTGCGAGACCTGCGCGCCAGACCCGCACACAACAGCAGAGCCCCGCACCAGCACGCCGCATTGACCCAGCCGGTGGGGCCGATCGCAGCGGCAACATCGGCAACGGCCGCGATCCACCAGAGGGGCGGGGTCAGCACCACCGCGACCAATGGCGCAGTAAAGGGCATGAACGCTCCGACGAGCGAGAGCGGAACACCGATCGTCATCACGACACCTGCGACTCCGATGACGAGCGGATTGGCGACGAGTGTCACCACCGGAATCGAACCAAAGACGAACAACAACACCGGAGAGGTGCCCACCTGCGCGGCAAGCGTCGATGCGATGACCGACCGCGCCGGGATCCGTGCTCCGAGATGCCGCGTGATGGGTGCCGACAACCATGCCAGGCCGGCGGTGGCGCCGACGCTGAGTGCGAACCCGACGCTCCACGCGAGCATCGGATCGACGAGCAACAACACGACCACCGTCGATGACAGCACGGTTCGCGCATTCAGCCCCGCACCCACCGCCCCCGAGATCGCCACGAGCCCTGCCATGACGCCGGCCCTCACGACAGACGGTTCGGCCCTCGTGAGCACCGTGAACCAACCGATGAGCGCAAGGACCGCCCCGAGACGCCACCAGCGTCCGAGCCGCGACAGCATTGGCGACATCATTGCGAGCAGATATGCCACGTTCTGGCCAGAGACGGCCGTCAGATGCGAGATGCCGGTGGCACGAAAATCATCGATCATCTCCTGCGACTGTGCCCTGGCGTCACCCACCGCCAGACCGGTGAAGAGACCGCGCAGCGACTCGGGAACGCCGCTCGTGCCGTCGACGAGAGCCCGACGCACACGGTTCGAGGCCCGCGCGAGTGCGTTCCCCGAGCCACGCACCTCGGCCACCCGAACGACGTGTGCCCTGCCCATGATGTGTCGCACCCGGTCGCGCGATGACCATTCGCCGGTTCCACGTTCGCAGGTCGCCTCGACGTCGAGCACCTCACCGGCTGCCGTGCGTGCGAGCATCCCGCCGGTGCGGCCGCGTGCCACGACACGCCACCGCACCCCCTCAATCTCGAGCACGACATTCGTCGCCCCACCTCGTGTTCGCGGGTCGATGCGAACAACGGCCCTTCCGGCACATGGCGCACTCTCTGGCACAGACACGCCGTGCCACGCGCCTGCCCCTCCGGCGACTCCGACCGCGGCGAGGCACAACGCCACGGTGCGCAGGCGGGGCGCAGCCGTCGCCGCGAACACACAGAGAAGCACAGCCAGCAGTCGCGCACCCGCAAGTGCCGGCAGATGGCGACCCGCGAGGGTAGCGAGCCACACCACCGCGGCGGCGGCCGCGAGCGTCGACGTTCGCGGCATGACGTGGCCGAGGCCGGCCACCTCCGCGCCGTAGAGTCGTGTGGTGCCAGCCGACCGACGACCCGCCACCCGTGCGTCGGCGTCATCCACGGTGCCGGGCGGAGTCTTCGCCTCGCGTCGGGCGGTGCGTCGCCGTGGCGGTCTCGTCGCAATCGCGACTGCAGCCGGGCTGTGGATCGCCGGTCTCGTGTCGGCCGCGCTGATCAACGGCGCCGCGGGCGGCGTGGTGTCGTTCTTTCTTCTTGTGATGGCCCTTCCCGTGATGCCCCTTCTCGGCATGCCGGCCGCCGGCGGCGGCACGCGGCTGCTCGTGGCGGTGGGCGGAAGCGCGGCCCTCTGGTGGATGCTCGGACAAGTGGTGGCGGGTCGAGTGACCCGTCGCCCGGTGGCCGGGTGGCGCGAGTGGGCCCGTGAATTCCTCGTGCTCGGCCTCGGACTGTGGGTGGGGGCGGCCGGAGGCCTCGCGCTCGGTGCGCTCGTGCTGGGCGTCACCTGACCCCACCGCACACTGCGCCATCACAGGCTCACTAGATCACGGATGGCATCGAGTTTCTTCTGACCGATGCCGTCGATTGCGAGCAGGTCTTCCACCCGTGAGAACGGCCCTTTGCGCGTGCGATGCGACACGATCGCCTTCGCCGTCGCCGGGCCGATGCCGGGAAGCGTGTCGAGTTGGTCCACTCCGGCGGAGTTCAGATTCACCGCACCAGCAGGCGACGACGGCGCCACCGTTGAGCCGCCTCCCGTCTCTGTCGGCAATGTGGCCGTGGTCGCGGCGGGCGGGCGTCGTCTGGGCACATGACGAGGTGCGACCGTGACCCGCGTCGATCCGCGTCGCGGCACCATGACCTGTTCGGTGTCGAGAAGTGTCTGGGCGAGATTGATGCGCTCGAGATCGGCCGAGTCGCTCGCACCTCCGGCCGCGCGCACTGCATCGACGACGCGGGCCCCGGCGGCAAGTGAATACACCCCGGGGCGTTTGACCGCACCGGCGACGTGCACTCGCAGAGTGGTTGAAGCGGCGGTGGTCGGTGCAACATCTCCAACCAACGCCGACGATGCCGCAGGTATCGCCACCTCGACCGGGGCGGCCGCCGGCCTCACCAGCCACCACGCCGCGGTCGCGGCAATTGCCACACCGACTGCGCCGGCCACCAGGCGGCGCACCCCGACAAAGCGCACCCAGTGTCTCGCCCTGTCTGTCCACCTCTCCGCCGCGCGGAGAAACACATCGAACGAGTCGGGAGGAGTCGCTGTCACGCAGCCCATGTGGGCGCATACGACGTCGGGCCGGCAATCGTGCGGGAAACGAGACCGTGGCGCCGCGTCAGCGGAGCGTCAGAAGAGACGCGCGGTGAGAAGGCGGCGATACTTTGCCGTGCGCGGATCGTCGGGGCCCATCGCCTCGAGAATGTCGAGGAACTCCTGGCGCGCATCGTCGTCTGATTTGACGCGCTCGAGCAGGTCGCCGAGCGTGGCGTCGTAGTCGTCGACAGGGTTCAGGGCCAGACGGGCAGTGGCCGCAATGTGGCGCACCCGTTCCGTCTCGGGTAGCCGAGCCAACAGGACCAGGGCCTCTTCACCCTTTCCTGCACGCACCAGACACTCGGCCAGCGAACAGACAGCATCTTCGTTGCCGGGGGCCAGTGCCACCGCGTCACGCAGTGCTTCTTCTGTTCCCTGGGCCAGAAGTTCACGCACGCGCACCTGCGACGGATCGGGCAACAACGACTGAACGAGCTGATTGATCACGTGCTCAGGCTGCGCCCCCATGAAACCGTCGATCGGTTGTCCGTCCTTGAAGATGTAGACGGTCGGAATCGACTGCACCTGCATCGCGCGCGAGACGGCGGGGTTTTCGTCGACGTTGATCTTGGCGAGTACGACTTCGCCGTGCGTCGCATCGGTGGCGCGCTCGAGAATCGGCCCGAGCGTCTTGCACGGCCCGCACCACGGCGCCCAGAAATCGACGATGACGGGAACTTCGCGCGACTTTTCGACCACATCCTGCTGAAACGTGGCATCAGTGACGTCGACCGACATGGCATCACGATACCGGTAGTTTTTGGGCCGTGACCCTTCCGAACGGCATCAGCGGCGACGTCGAGCGATGGCTCGTCGCGAACATCTCCGGGGCAACCGCACCTTTCGCATACACCCAGATCGCCGGCGGTCACTCGAACCTCACCTTCCGCGTCGACGATGCCGATGGCCATTCGTTCGTTCTTCGCCGCCCGCCCCTCGGACACCGACTTGCGAGCGCACACGACATGGGTCGCGAGCACCGCATCATCGCCGCTCTCTCCGGCTCGAACGTGCCGGTTGCTCCGGCACTCGGATTCTGTGACGACCCCGCGGTGAATGAGTTGCCGTTCTACGTCATGGCATACGTCGACGGACATGTGATCCGCGACAAGTCCGCCGCAGAGACCGTGCTCGGACCGGCCGGCTGTCGGCGCGCCAGCGAGTCGATCGTCGACACGATGGCGGCCATTCACGCAGTTGACCTCGACGCAGTCGGGCTGTCGGATCTCGGCCGCCACGAGGGCTACATCGCCCGACAGCTGAAGCGTTGGCACGGCAACATCGTCGAGCAGCGCACGCGCGATCTTCCCCTCGTCGACAGCGTCTACGAAGGCCTGATGGCACGCGTTCCCGAGCAGGGACCGGCCACTATCGTGCACGGCGACTACCGCCTCGACAACTGCATGGTTGACGCGAACGGCAACGTGATAGCCGTCCTCGACTGGGAGATCTGCACCCTCGGCGACCCGATGGCCGACCTCGGGCTCTTGATGGTCTACTGGACCGGCCCCGACGACGAGGCGAGCGCATGGTCGAACCCTGTGTGCACCGCGGAGGGGTTCATGAACCGACGAGAACTCGCCGACCGCTACGCGCGCGTGTCGGGGCGCGACATCTCGAACCTCGACTTCTATGTGTCGTTCGCCTACTGGAAGCTGGCCTGCATCATCGAGGGCGTCTATGCGCGGTACCTGGGCGGTGCACTCGGCGAGCGCAACCCGGCTGAACTCGAGCACTTCAAGAACCAAGTCGACGGGGCGTGTGCAAAGGCAGCCGACGCTCTGGCATCACTGGAGTGAGCCGTGGCTGACCGACCCGCACCGTACGTGATCGAGGGTGAGATGCCGGCACTTGTCGAGCCGGTGCTGGTGGTGGTGCTTTCCGGCTGGATCGACGCGAGTGGAGCCGCGGCGGCCGCGGCCGAGCATGTCGCTTCCCAGACCCGGGCACGCACGTTCCTCACATTCGACGACGACACGTTCATCGACTTCCGCGCGCGCCGACCGGTGATGAAGCTGCGCGACTCGGTGATTTCCGACATCGCATGGTCGACCCCTGTGATGCGCCACGGCCGAGACGAGAACGACCGCGACGTGGTTTTGCTCACCGGCCCGGAGCCTGACACCGCGTGGAAACTCTTCGCCCGCACCGTCGCAGACATCTGCACGGAACTCGGTGTGACATCAATGATCGGCCTCGGGGCATACCCGTTCGGAGCACCCCACACCCGCCCGGTGGGCATGACGGCGACATCGCCGTCGGCAGAAACCGTGACACGTCTCGGACTCGCACGCACGAGCCTCGACGCGCCGGCCGGCGCCCAGACACTTCTCGAGCAAGTGCTCACGGAGCGCGGCATCGACGCATTCGGACTGTGGGCTCAGGTGCCGCACTACGTCGCCTCGATGGCGTACCCAGCGGCGAGCGCGGCACTCGTGGAGGCCCTGAATCGCGAGGCACGCTTGACGATCGATCCGGCCGCCCTCCGGCGCGAAGCGACCATTCAGCGCGAGCGGCTCGACCATCTCGTGGCGGCCAACGACGACCATTCGGAGATGCTGAAAAAGCTTGAGGCCGCCCACGACGCGGTCGCTCCCCCGATTCCGGCCCTCGACCAGCCGATCCCTAGTGTGGACGAGATAGCGGCCGAAGTGGAGCAGTTCCTGCGCGACCAGCAGGACCGCAACCAGTAGAACCGCTCGCACAGATGGCGCACGGACACGTGCACGAACAAGGGGGACGGCGATGAAGGTCGACGGAGGAATCGGCAACGATCTGCACAAAGCCGGCGCACAGGCCAAGGAAGTCGAGGCGGCTGGGTATTCCGGGGCGTGGACGGCAGAGACCGCACACGATCCGTTCTTTCCGCTCCTGCTCGCGGCCGAGCACACCGAGAACCTGCAGATCGGCACCTCGATTGCGGTCGCATTTGCACGCAACCCGATGACCCTCGCCAACATCGGTTGGGACTTGCAGAGCTACTCGAAGGGTCGGTTCATGCTCGGCCTCGGCAGCCAGATCAAGCCGCACATCACGAAGCGATTCTCGATGGAGTGGAGCCACCCGGCTGCACGCATGCGCGAGATGATCATGGCGATGCGTGCCATCTGGGACACGTGGCTGAACGGCACCCCGCTCAACTTCCGCGGCGACTTCTACACGCACACCCTCATGACCCCGTTCTTCACGCCCGATGCATCCGAGATGGCTCCGTACGGGCCGCCGAAGATCTACCTGGCTGGTGTCGGCGAGAAGATGACCGAGGTCGCGGGCGAAGTGTGCGACGGCTTTCTTTGCCACGGATTCACCACCGAGAAGTACCTGCGCGAGGTGACCATTCCGGCGCTCGAGCGCGGCCGCGCGAAGGCCGGCAAGACGATGGACGGCTTCGAGATCGTCGGACCGAGTTTTGTCGTCACGGGTGCGAACGAGAAGGAGATGGAGTCGGCGTCGACGGGCACCCGTCGCCAGATCGCCTTCTACGGTTCGACCCCGGCGTATCGAGGCGTGCTCGAGGCGCACGGCTGGGGCGGCCTTCAGGACGAGTTGAATGTTCTTTCGAAGCAGGGCAAGTGGGAAGAGATGGGCAACCTCATTACCGACGACATCTTGAACACGTTCGCCGTGGTCGCAGAACCGGAGAAGGTCGCGCCGGAGTTGATCAACCGCTACGGCGACGTCATCAGCCGCATCTCGTTCTACGCGCCGTACAAGGCTGATCCCGATCGCTGGCTGCCGGTGATCGACGCCCTCAAGAAGGGCTGAGACAACGCGGCGAGCGTCGTCGCAGACGTCCGCCGTCGTTCAGTCGAACGACGGCGCGGCGCGAAGCGACCGCTTCAGTTCGGCCATGCCGGAGGCCGTTGCGATCGTTTCGATTGCGTCCCACAGTCGCACGGCCTCGTCTCCGCGCGGGATCGACGAGATCACCGGGCCGAAGAAGCTGCCCTCGGTCGTCGAACCCGGCCGGAACGTGAGAATCGGAGTTCCGACGTCTTTGCCGGTGCGCGTCAACGCGAGTTCTGTCTCTGTGCGAATGAGCCCGTCGTGCGAGTCGTCGTCAATGTGGTCGGCCCACTCCCCGGGCAGGCCGGCACCCCGCAGGAGTGCGGCGAGGTGGCCGCGCCTGTCGGCTAGGTACGCCTGGCGCTCTCCCCTGTTGTGGAACGACGCGCCGACTGCGGTGTAGACGCGCGCGACGGCGTCGTTTCCCTCCGTGGTGCGCGCATGGGCCGCGACGCGCAGGCACTCGGTGCCGGCATGGTGCACGTCTCGATACCCGTCGGGCATCTTCGAGTAGTCCATCTTCTCTTCGTTCAGGAACCTGAGCGAGATGAACTTCCACTGCACGTCGTAGTCGCGCAGTTCCTTCACTTCGGTCACCCAGCGCGACGTGATCCACGCCCACGGGCACACCGGATCGAAGAAGAAGTCGAGATCGGCCATCAGACGCGCGCGATCTCGCGCTCTTCGTAGGTTTCGATGAGGTCGCCCGGCTTCAGGTCCTGGAAGTCGGAGAGCCCGATGCCGCACTCGAAGCCCTCTCGGACCTCGCGCACGTCGTCTTTGAAGCGGCGCAACGACTGGATGGAACCCTTCCAGATGATGACGCCCTCGCGGAGGAATCGAACCTTGGTGCCGCGCGTGATGACCCCCGTGCGCACGAAGCATCCGGCGATTGCGCCAATCTTCGGCACGCGGAACACTTCCCGCACCTCGGCTTCGCCGGTGACCACCTCTTCGAACTCGGGCGCGAGAAGACCGAGCATGGCCTTTTCCATGTCCTCGAGCAGCTTGTAGATGATCTCGTAGGTGCGAATCTCGACCTTCTCGGACTCGGCGAGGTCGCGGGCCTTGCGGTCAGGTCGCACGTTGAAGCCGATGATGGTCGCATTCGTCGCAGACGCGAGAGTAATGTCGTTCTCGGTGATGCCGCCGACGCCGCGGTGCACGAAGGCAACCTTGACATCGTCGCGCTCGAGCTTGCGGAGACTCTCGGTGACCGCCTCGAGCGAGCCGTGCACGTCGGCCTTGACCACCAGGTTCAGGGCGGCAACCTCGCCGGCCTGAATCTGGCTGAAGATGTCCTCGAGCTTCACGCCGCGCTGAACGCGAGCATCGCCTCGCTGGTTCAGCACGCGCAGTCGGTGCTCTCGCGACTCGCCGACCACTCGCGCGGTCTTCTCGTCGGGCGCGGCACGGAACTCGTCGCCCGCTTGCGGCACCGAGGCGAGCCCGAGCACCTGCACCGGCGACGAAGGTCCGGCCTCTTTGATCTGCTCGCCGCGCTCGTTGATGAGCGCGCGCACGCGACCCCACGCGGCGCCGGCCACGATCGGGTCGCCCACCTTGAGCGTTCCCTTGTCGACGAGAACCGTCGCGACCGGTCCACGGCCGATGTCGAGGTTCGCCTCGAGGACGATTCCCTTGGCACGACCCGTCGGGTTCGCAGTGAGATCCTCGAGTTCGGCAACGACGTTCAACTGCTCGAGCAGATCGTCGACACCGAGTCCCTGTTCGGCGGCCATCTCGACCACGATCGTGTCGCCACCCCATGCCTCGGGCACCAGCTCGTGCTCGGCGAGCTGGGTGAGCACGCGCTGCGGATCGGCGTTTTCTTTGTCGATCTTGTTCACTGCCACCACGATCGGCACGTCAGCCGCGCGCGCGTGGTTGATGGCCTCGATCGTCTGAGGCATCACGCCGTCGTCGGCGGCGACCATGAGAACGACGATGTCAGTCACCTGGGCACCGCGAGCGCGCATCTTCGTGAATGCCGCGTGACCCGGTGTGTCGATGAACGTGATCTTCTTGCCGTCTTTGTCGACTTGGTAGGCGCCGATGTGCTGCGTGATGCCGCCCGCCTCGCCCGACACGACGTTTGCCGACCTGATGCGATCGAGAAGCGTCGTCTTGCCGTGGTCGACGTGGCCCATCACGGTGATCACCGGCGGGCGAGCCTGCTGAGCGGCCTCGTCGTCATCGTCGGAGTCGTCGAAGAGAGCCTGCAGCTCCATCTCCTCTTGCTGACCCGGGTCGACGAGAAGGATCTCGGCGCCGATCTCGAGTGCGAACAACTCCATCTGCTCGTCGCCGAGACTCATGGTGGCTGTCACCATTTCGCCGTGCTCGAGAAGGAAGCGCACGACGTCGGCAGCGGTGCGGTTCAGTTTCGGCGCGAACTCCTGTGCCGACGATCCGCGCTCGATGATGATGGTGCCCTCGGGCACCGGTGCATCGCTCGCCGTGTAGTTCGTGAACTGCGGCTGCAACTCTTCGAACTCGCGCCTGCGGCGGGCACGCGACTTCTTTCGCGGCGCGCGACGCTGACCGTTCGGCCGTCCACCCGGTCCACGACCGGGTCCGCCGCCGGGGCCGCCTCGGGTCTCGCGGCGTGACGCTGCCCCCTGACGACGA
>JBMTOT010000054.1:0-12418 GCA_049442935.1 Ilumatobacteraceae bacterium
CACGCGCAGCCGCGCCGCCCGGGCACGAGGGTTGGCATCCACCTCGGGCACCGACGCAGGGCGCGGCGCGCGCACTCGACGCACTGTCGGGTGCGCGCCACATCCGCAGGGAAGAAGCGGAGGGCAGGTGCACCCGCCGGTCTCTGCGTCCCTCATCACCGACTTCACGATGCGGTCTTCGCCGGAGTGATACGAGAGCACCGCGAGACGAGCCCCGGGCACCAGAAGAGCAATCACGGAACGGAGAGCCGTCTCGAGAATCTCCAGCTCGGAGTTCACCTCGATGCGCACGGCTTGGAACGTTCGCTTGGCGGGGTGACCACCGGTTCGGCGGGCGGCGGCGGGAATCGCTGACGCCACGACCTCGGCGAGATGTGTCGTTGTCTCGATCGGGCGGGCGGCGACGACCGCCGAGGCAATGCGCGACGCCCAGCGCTCGTCGGCGTTCGTGCGCAACAGAGACGCCAGCCTCTCGCGGCTGTACGAGTTGACGACGTCGTGGGCCGTGAGCACCGACGTGTCGTCCATCCGCATGTCGAGCGGCGCCTCGAAGCGATACGAAAATCCCCTCGCCGCGCTGTCGAACTGGTGCGAGGAGACGCCGAGGTCGAAGAGAGCGCCGGCCAACGATCCGACACCCTCTTCGACCACGACAGAGGAGGCCGAATCGAAGCGAGCGCGCCGGAGGGTCGCGCGCCCACTCGCTCCGGCCGCATCGAGACGAGCCTGGGCGGCCTCGATCGCGTCTGAGTCTTGATCGAGACCGAGAAGGCGCATTGACGGGTGCGCAGCCATCAATGCGTGCGCATGCCCTGCTCCGCCGAGGGTGGCGTCGAGGAAGACGCCGTCTGCGAGATTGCCGAAGACCTCGAGAATCTCGGCGAGCATCACCGGCTCGTGCGAGAACTCTCCGTCGACAGTCTCGGTCACGCGGGCACCCCGAAGGTGTGGTCCCGCGGTCCCCGGCAGCCCCCCGGACAGCAAATGCCGCCCGGATTTCTCCCCGGCGCGAGCGCGATGGCAGCGGGCGGAGTTGGAGCTGACCACCGTGCCATCCGGGAGACTGCCGGGGACCGAAGCACCCCGGACGTGAATGTGACAAACAGGAGCATCGGCGATCACGCGTCGTCTCCTGCGATCTGTTCGGTGCCCGCCGCGATGTTGCGGGCATGACGCTCGGGGTCCCAGATCTCGACCCGATCGAACGATCCTGCGACGACGACTTTCGAATTCAGCGAGATGCCGGCGTAGTCGCGCAGCTTCTCGTCGAGGTTCACCCGGCCCTGCGCGTCGATCGTCACCTCGACGGCGTTCGCGGCGAGGGCTCGCTGCTCGTTTCGGCTGATCTCGCCGCTCTTGACCTTGGCGATGAGTTCTGCGGCCATGGTTTCGAACTCATCGGCAGTCATGACATCGACGCACTTGTCGCGGCCATAGGCGAGGTAACAGCGGGGCTCGAGTCGCGGGCGGAACGCGGCGGGCAGGGCGAGACGACCCTTTGGGTCGAGCTGCCTTTCATGCACCCCTACGAACACCGGACTCCGCCTCCCCGGGCGGCAAGACCTGCTCATCCGCCCACGTGTGACATTATCCCCACTCCTCCCCACTGTCAACCATTTAGCCCCACAATTCTCCACCACACCCCCCACTGCTCCCCCACGTCACCCCGGCGACCCGCCCGAAAACCGGCCCACCACACCACCCGACGGGCACAGATGCAGGCCACCACCGGGCCCGAAAGACCGCAGGGGACATGGTGCGCAACAAAAGTCAGCGACCGAACGGACCGCGACGAGGGGCGACCGGCGCTACCGCGGCGTCAACGCGGCCGCCAGCCGCTCAACCAGCACATCGGTGCCGATATCGACGGTCGTGACCGTCAGCATCTCAACCGCCCGGCACACGTCGTCGTCGACAAAGACGCTGGACCATTCGGTCGGCGACCAGCGGCGGTACAGGACGCACTGCAGACGCGCACCACTGCGGTCTCGGCGCTGGCTGATCCCGACAGCCTTACCCTCAGGGCCACGCACTTCGCCCGGGGCATCACTTGCGAAGCACACCCGCCGGCCGAACTCGCCGGCATCGAATCGGTTGCGCCAGACGGCGAGTCGGGGCACCGTGTCGAGAGCAGCGACAAACGCCTCTCCAGCAAAGATCATTGAGCCCGACACGTCATCGGTCCAGAGGCGATCACCGCGCGGAATCCAGAGGTCGATCCAGATCGAGTCGGCCGGATGGAGCCACACCGCGCCTCCCCCGCTGCGTCGCCTCACGACGTCTACCCCGAGGTCGGCCGCACGGTGCGCATCGACGTCGTCGTCATGCTGGGTCGACCCGAGAACGATCGCCGGTCGCGAGACCTCGCACAGCGTGATCGACCGATCGTCGCCGGTCAGGTCGCGGACGTTGAGCCCGTGCAGCTCGGCGGCAGTGCCTCGCACACTGGACAGACGCCACGACAAGGTCTCGTCAGCGTGCGTCATGGGATCGAGAACTTGGGGTCAACTCGCCGTCGCGAGGAATGGTTTCCACTCCTCGGGCACGCGCGGCACCGAATAGACGATCCACGACAGCTCACGGGGCGCACGGGGAACCGTGGCGAGACGCATCCCTGCCTCTTCGGGAGTGCGGTCGCGCTTGCGAAGGTTGCATCCGCGGCACGCCGCAATCACGTTCTCCCACACGTTCATTCCGCCACGCGACCGGGGCATCACATGGTCGATCGAGTCGGCGGGCGCCCCGCAATAGCCGCAACGGTGGTTGTCGCGGGCGAACACGGCGCGGCGAGACATGGCCGCGTGACGGTGATACGGCACCTTCACGACGTAGCGCAGACGAATAACCATCGGTGCCTTCATGGCGAGTCGTTCGCTGCGGATGTCCTGTCCGTCGTCGGCCACGATTTCTGCCTTCTCACCGAGAACGAGACACACCGCTCGCCTCCAGGTGACCACGCTCAACGGTTCGAAGGTCGCATTCAGAACGAGGGCTCTCGTCATCGACCCACCGTCCGGTCCCACTCCTTGCACCACCGCAAATAGTCGACAATGTCCCCCGGCTGGGCCGCGCTGAGTGGCTCTCCGTGACCCCCGCCGTACTGGGTGACGAGGCGGAACTCCATGAACTCCCTCGACGGCACCGGCGCGAAAGGCTTGGTGGCCCACCAACGATGGGGCGCGAGCCTCGCCACCTGGCGGACGGCTGTGATCCACAGCGACGGTCGTCGAACAACGGCCCAGGTCACCGCGAGGGTGACGACGCGCGGACCGGTCGACGCGCCCATGGTCAGCGTCTCGCCACCACCCAGGGCCGACCCATGTCAGCCCTCGGCGCGGCCGCGCGCGACACTCGCGCGCCGCAGAGTCTCTGCGAGGTCCTTCACGCCGGTGCGTCCCATGGTGCGAGCTTCACGCTCGATGACGAGTGCGCAGGCGAGCATGCCGGCGAACCCGAGGAACGATGCGAGGTAATGCACCTGCAGTGCGGCGACCATTCCCGCCAGTGAGACGACGACTCCGACGAGCGCCCACCAGATGCGACGCGCCGGGGCACGGTAGATGCCGCCGGCGGAGACGGCCTTGGCAAACTTCGGGTCGTTCTCGAGCTGCTCCTCGATCTCCCGCAGGATCCTGTTCTCTTCGTCGGACAGCGCCACGCCCTTGATTGTCGCACCGGATCCACCCGAACACAATCCACCCACGGTGAAGATCTCCGATTCTCCGCCGATCATCGGCCGCGGCCCTCACCGTCTGGAAGGTCGTCGGTGGTGTCTTCGACCGGCCCGAAGGGAGTTTGTCCCGGCCGCGAGCGCGACCCGAGGGAACTTGCAGGAGCGATCGCCGCCGGCCCGAAGCGCCCCGTGATCGAGTCGACTGCGCGGCTCGCCGGCTGCCACTGCTCCTCCATGGCTGCGGCTTCAGATGAACCGTCACCGAGGAAGTCTGGAAACAGCGACGTCGCCCCCGTGGCACCGCCGGTCAGTTTCTGGGCGTGGACGCCGAGGAGGCGAACTCCGGTCGAGACGTCCACGGAGCGCAACAGCGGCTCGAGCGCGGCCAACATCGATGGTCCGGTGGTCAGCGGCACCGACGGCGTCACCGATCTCGTGATCGAGTCAAATGACGAAAACTTGACCTTTAGGAGCAATGTTCCGGCCGACACCCCCGCCGCGCGCGTGCGCCGCGACACGGCATCGCACAATCTCACCAGGTGAGCGCGCGCCTCGGCATGGGTGGTGACATCACTGGCGAATGTCTCTTCGTGTCCGATCGACTTTGCGACACGCTCAGGTTCGACTCGCCGTTCGTCGATTCCGCGCGAGAGCCGATGGAGATGCTCGCCATGCGAGACACCAACCGAGTTCACGAGAACCGAAAGCGGAACGTCTGACAGATCGCCGATCGTGGCCACTCCGATCGACTCGAGCTTTCGCAACGTGGCCGGACCGACCCCCCACAACGCACCGACGGGCAGCGGGGCAAGGAATGCGACCTCGTCGCCGTCTTCAACCACGTGGACTCCCGAACCTTCGGCGACACGACCCTCCGAGACCCGCGGCTTTGCGAACTCAGACGCCATCTTGGCGATGAACTTGTTCGACGCGATGCCGACGCTGCATGTGAGATCCGTCTCGTCGCGAACACGTCGACGAATGTCGCGGGCGATGGTCGTTGGCTCACCCAACAGACGCCTCGCACCCGAGACGTCGATGAAGGCCTCGTCGACCGAGATCTGCTCGACGAGCGGCGAAAACTCCTCGAAGATCGCGCGCAGCTGTCGGCTCACTTCGAGGTAGTGGTCCATGTCGGGAGGCAGGAACACCGCGTCGGCACACAGCCGTCGCGCCGTGACGCTGGGCATTGCAGACTTCACCCCGAAGGCGCGGGCCTCGTAGGACGCCGCCGCCACGACACCGCGTCCGCCCGAACCTCCGACGACAACGGGTCGACCCCGCAACTCGGGTCGACGTCGCAATTCGACCGACACGTAGAACGCATCCATGTCGACATGGAGAACCGACGGCACGACTCCATGTTCCCAGAACCGCCGCGCGCGCGGTGCCACGCGAGCCCCGCCCTACGATGAGCCCGTGTCCGACTCCCCCGCGTCTCCTCGCGTCACCGATGCCGACCGCCCACTCTCCGCACTTCCGTCGCGCGGCGCTCGCGCTGTTGCGTTCGTCTCGATCCTCGTGGGAGGACTCGCCGGCGGACTGATCGGCCACGGTCTCGTTGCCGTGCAGTGCGACGGCGAGTGCGGCCTCGCCCGCGGTCTCGGCATCATGCTCGGGGCGCTGCCGGCGGCCGGCGGCACCGCCATCGTGGCCGTGCTGGCGCTGCGCGCACTCGGCGAGTGGCGCGAAATGGCGGACCGCGCGTGACCTCGGCCGCCGACCGCGCATCGCTGCGCACGCTCGCCGAGTCGGTCGCGCGCCGTGCTGGCGACATGGCACTTGCCGGAAGAAAGTCGGGACGAGTCGCCGCCGACACGAAATCGTCGCCCACCGACATGGTGACGGCCTTCGACCGTGCGAGCGAAGAGATGATCGTGGCGGACCTGACCGCGGCGCGACCCCATGACGGCATCGTCGGAGAGGAGGGAGCCTCGAGACCCGGCACGAGCGGTCTCGAGTGGCACATCGACCCGATCGACGGCACCTCGAATTTCTATTTCGACATTCCGATGTGGGCCGTCTCGGTCGGTGTCGTCGACGCCGACGGGCCGCTTGCTGGCGCGGTGTACGCCCCTGCGCTCGGCGAGATGTGGTCGGCCGCACGAGGAGGCGGTGCGACATTGAACGGCTCTCCCATCGCGGTGCGCGACAACGCCCGCATGAGCGATGCGATGGTCTGCACCGGTTTCAGCTACCGCGTGCACGAGCGGCCAGAACATGCACGACGTGTGGCGGCGATGGTGACAGAAGTTCGCGACATACGACGCTTCGGGGCCGCGGCCGTCGACCTGTGCTTCGTCGCCTGCGGACGCCTGGACGTCTATTTCGAGGAGCATCTCCACTCGTGGGACCTGGTCGCGGGTCAGGTGATCGCCACCGAAGCAGGTGCTGTGTTCAGCGACTACGAGGGTGAACCCGTGCGACCGACGCAGGTGCTTGCCTCGACACCTGCGGTTCACGCCGAATTTCTCGAACTCTTGCGACGGGCCGGGAACACGCAATGACGGCCGTCCTCGCGATCGACGCCGGCACAACGGGCGTGCGCACGCGGGCGGTGTTCGACGACGGCCGACCGGCGGTTGCCTCGTACCGGGAGTTCACCCAGCATTTTCCCCGGCCCGGGTGGGTGGAGCACGACGCAGAGGAGATCTGGACCGCCGCCGCGGCAACACTGGCCGATGTCGTGGCACAACTCGCGGGCGAGAGCATCGCGGCGATCGGCATCACGAACCAGCGCGAGACGGTCGTCGCCTGGGACACCGCGACCGGCCGCCCAGTGGCGCGAGCCATCGTGTGGCAGGACCGACGCACCGCCGAGACATGCGAAGAACTCGCGGAACATCTTCCGCTCGTGCGACGCACCACCGGTCTGGTTCTCGACCCGTACTTCTCCGGCACAAAAGCCAGGTGGCTGATCGACAACGCAGACATGCCCCCGGCAGGGCGGCTCGCGATCGGAACGATCGACTCGTGGCTGGTGTGGCGGCTCACGGCAGGCGCATCGTTCGTGACCGACCCGAGCAACGCGAGCCGCACGATGCTATTCGACATTCGCAGCGGCACGTGGAGCGACGAGATGTGCGAACTGCTGGGCGTGCCGCGCGGAGTGCTCGCCGATGTCGCACCCTCGAGCGGTCGACTCGGCACAACCCGCGGTGTCGACGGCGTGCCAGACGGAATCGCGATCTCAGGCGTCGCCGGCGATCAACAAGCCGCTCTGTTCGGACAGATGTGCACCGCTCCGGGTTCTGCGAAGAACACCTACGGCACGGGAAGTTTCGTGCTGCTGAACATCGGCGGGTCGTGCCCCGATCCTGTCGACGGTGCGATCACCACCGTCGCATGGGATCTCGGCGACGGCCTTACCTATGCACTCGAAGGGGCCATCTTCGTCACCGGAGCGGCCGTGCAGTGGCTTCGTGACGGCCTCGGAGTCATCGAGTCGGCGGCCGAGGTCGGGCCTCTCGCTGAATCTGTGCCCGACGCCGGCGGAGTGTGGATGGTTCCGGCGTTCACCGGGCTCGGCAGCCCGTGGTGGGACCCGTGGGCCCGCGGCACGATCGTGGGGATCACGCGCGGCACCACCCGCGCACATCTCGCTCGTGCGGTCGTCGATGCGATGGTTCACCAGACACGCGACGCGGTCGAGGCGATGGTGCGCGCTGCAGGTGTGCCGCTCACCGAACTGCGCGTCGACGGCGGCGCCTCGGCAATGGATGCGATGCTCCAGCGTCAGGCCGACGAACTCGGCGTTCCGGTGCTGCGCCCGACAGACCACGAAACGACCGCACTCGGCGCGGCATACCTGGCCGGACTCGCAGAGGGTGTGTGGTCAGGGCTCGACGATGTGGCCTGCATGTGGCACCTCGATGCCCGCTTTGTGCCGCGACCAGATGCGGTCAGTCACCACGACGAGTGGCTCCGCGCGGTTGAGCGATCGCGAGAGTGGGCCCGCTGACGCCCCACTCGGCAATGTCTCAGCCGAGGTCGGCCGCCATCAGAGCCGCCCCGACCGCGCCGGCTCTGGGTCCGAGCTGAGCGACCTCGAGCCGCGGGTGTGCACGAAATGCGGGCGAGTACAGCGCATCGGCGAACCGCGTGCGAACTGCGTCGAACAGAACGTCGTGTGCTTCCATCACCCCTCCACCGAGAACGATCACCTCGGGATCGCACAGGTTCGTGAGATTTGCAAGACCGAGCGCGACCCACCCGACGAACTCATCCACATGGGCACGCGCCGACGAGTCTCCTGCCCGAGCGTCGGCAATCACGTCTTCACCGCTCGCGGCACCGGCCAGATGCGCCAGCGACGTACCCGAGGCGTATCTCTCCCAGCACCCGCGTCTGCCGCACGGACACTCGATTCCGTCGCGGTCGACGATCATGTGCCCGATCTCTCCCGCAAAGCCGTGTGCACCCCGCTGAAGAACACCGCCCATCACGAGTCCGCCACCGATGCCGGTGCCGAGCGTGACCATCACGGCATCGCGAGCACTGATGGCAGCACCGGCACGCCACTCTCCGAAGGCGGCCATGGTGGCGTCGTTCTCGACGTGCACCGGCACTGCCAGACGCTCCCGCAACCCCGGACCAACGGGTGTGTCGCGCGCTCCGCGAAGATTCGGCGAAGCACGTACCACGCCGTCGGGCGTGATCAGGCCGGGCAGCCCCACCCCAACCGTGACATCGGCGGCGCTGTCGTGCTCGTTCGCAACCTGCTCCACCAGTTCGCAGAGAACGTCGACCAGGTCGGCCGCTGGCGGCGTCTCACGTCGCGCCTCGTCGACGACCTGGCCGGTCTCGTCGACACACACCGCATGACATTTCGTGCCGCCGACGTCGATTCCGACTGCACGTCCCACGACCCCCACAGTGCACCCAGGTTCGTCGGTCAGACCGTGCCGGGCTCTCAGGCCTCGGCGCGCGCCTTCAGTTCCTTGACGGCATCGATCAAGATGCGCGCCTCGGCGCGCCTTTTCACGAAACCGGGAAGCGGCACCACGAGTTCGATGCTCAATTCGTAGAACACCTGTGTCCCGCCGTCGACTTCGACCATTGAATAGGCACCGTCGATCGCGCGCATGATGTCACCTTCGACGAGATTCCACGACAGACGAGCGGGCATCTCCGAATAGTCGTACTGGAGCGTGTAGTGCGTGCTGCGTCCGAGCGCAGAGGCGCGGTATTCCACGCGCAGCGGTCGACCTTGGTCGTCGTGGGCGCGCACCACTGCTTCTTTCACGTCGTGGGCCCACGCGGGGTAGCGCTCGAAATCGAGCACGACAGACCAGCACTTCTCCACTGGTGCCGACACGAGAGTGGTCTGGGCCGCGCGATCAGTCATGACTCTCATCTTGCCCCGTGAGGCCACCGTCGTGGCGCACCTCGTCGGTATCGCCCGTGATTCGGGGCCTGAAACGCCCGTGATGGGCGCTCCAGAGTCCGTTCAGACCGAGACCGAGCATCGGGACGAGAATGCCGAATGCGAGCGTGCTCCCTGGCTTGCCGTCGGTCGACGACCTCGCGATTGCGGTCGCCAACCCGATCACCACCTGTGCTCCGAGCAGAGTGTTCATGCGCCTGGCGACACGAGCCGGTGCGCACTTGTCGACGAGGAAGTAGAGCGCGGCGACGGAGATCTCGTCGTGTCGGCTGCGCTGCACGGCGCTCCAGTATCCCCACAGAAATGCCACCACGCCGACGGCGAAGCACACCACCGCAACTGCGACCCCGACCGCCTTCCAGGGTTGGGCGAACACAACGCTGCTCACGGCCGCCGTGGCCGCGAAGGCGACCGTCAGCGCTGCATCAAGTGCGACGATCCATGCCCCCGCCTCCTCGTTGCGTTCGTCGTCAAACGCGTTCGTGACACCGTTCATGACACCTCCAATGCGCCCGCAAGTCGTGCCGCCAGGACGTCGTATCCGAATTCAGACTCTGCGCGCCGCCGCGACGCCGCCCCGAATCGGGCGCGCATTGCGTCGTCGTCGAGCAATTGGGCGATGCGCGCCGCGAGTGCCGATGCATCAGAGGGATCACCCATCACGAAGCCCGTGTCGCCGTCGAGCACCGCCTCGGCCGCTCCACCGCTGTCGCCGGCGAGTTGGGGCACCCCGCATGCCGCGGCCTCCACGAACACGATGCCGAAACCTTCCTGTTCGAGCCCTCCCCATCGATTGCGGCACATCATGGCGAACACGTCGGCGCACCCGTACAGGCGCGGAAGCGCATCGTGTGCCACGCGTCCGAGGAACGTCACCGGTGCACCGGTCGTTCGTGCGAGCGCACGTAGGCGACCTTCGTCGCGTCCGGTGCTTCCGATCACCACCCGCAGCCGCGGCCGGTGCGGAGCCAACAGCGCCGCGGCCCGAATGACCGTGTCGAACCCCTTCCGCGGCACGAGCCTGCTCACACCCAGCACGACCTCGTCGTCGTCGGCGAGTCCAAATTCGCGTCGTGCGGCGCCGCGCGAATCTGCATCGAGCATCGTGAACCGGTTGGTGTCGACCCCCGGCGGCACGACGGTCACCGGCAAGTCACGGCCGGCGGCGTGCTCACCCTCGCGCGCGGGGTATCCGCCGGCGGCAATCACGTGGCGTGCTCCGCGCAGCACCGAGCCGAGCAGCTGCTTTGAGACCGGAAGACGTCCGGGCACGGTGATTTCTGCACCGTGCAACACCACCGAATACGGAAGCGACAGCCATCTCCCCACCGCCCCGAGCGGCAGTGCGGGGTCGAGCACCACGAAGTCGGCCCCGATCTCCCGCGCGAGCGAGTCGATGCGCCGCACCAACCACGGGTTTGGCAACAGAACCGGCTCGCTCGTGCGCACGATGCGAAACGGTTGCGCCGCGTCGAATTCTGCGGCCCCGGCGTGCGGCGTCGTGAGAACGGCAAACGACTCGGGCGGAAGACGCCGCCACCACTCCCACAGGAGGTTCTGGATGCCGCCGATCTTCGGGGGGAAATCGTTCGTGACGAGAAGATGTTTCATGGTGCGATGCCCGACAGGTCGTCTCGCAAGGTTGGCAGATGCGCGAGCTCGTCTCGCACCACGGTGCTGGGGTCGTTCGACACAACATTGAGCAGCGATCCGAGACCGAGCCTCGCGGCCGCCCACACCGCATGGGCGCGAAGCACCTCGTGCGTCTCGCCGAGATAGCGCGCAAGGCTCGCAGACACGCGTGCATCGGTCGGGTCGCCAATGTTGCCGAGCACGATCAGCAGGTTGCGCCGCACCCAGACCATGTCTCGCTCGTGCACCCACCACCTGTCGGTGACGGCACCAAGAGTCGCATCGTCGCTGGCCAGTGCGTCGACGACGTCGAGGTGCGTCACTGCTCCAACCGGCGGCGGCGCCGTCGCCATGCGGTTGAAAGGACACGCCGTCTGGCAGTCGTCGCACCCGTAGATCCGTGCCCCGAGCGCGGCCCTGTGCTCGCGGTCGAACACCCCGGGCTTCTGTAACAACCACGACAGACACCTGTGCGCGTCGATCACACCTGGCGCCACGATCGCCCCGGTGGGACACGCCGGCAGGCAACGAGAACACGATCCGCACGCATCAGCGACGGGAATCGAGCGGGGAAGGTCTGCCGTCGTCACGATGCACCCGAGCACATGCATGCTCCCGGCACCGGGCGTGATGATGTTCGCATTCTTGCCGTACCAGCCGAGTCCGGCGAGCCAGGCGACCTCGCGGTCGACCACGGCATTGTCGTCGGCGAACACCGTCGCGCGATGTCCGTCGGCGCGCAGTCTCTTGGCGACCGCGGTGAGCGCCGCCTTCAGAGCACCGTTGTGGTCGACCCATGCGTACCGAGCAACACGGGCGGCGTGGTGCAAGGGCACGTCGGTGTCGTCATGTGCGTACGACATCGCACCGACAATGATCGAGCGCGCGTCACGCACCAGGAGGTGCGGCTCCGTCGAGCGCTCCGGATGCAGGAAGGTGAACTTCATCCCGTTCGTGAGACCACGATCGAGGCGATCCTGGATCTGCTCTCGCGCTCGTGTGAGTGTCGCGGCCGGCGCCACACCGGCGGCGACCAGGCCGGCCGTGCGGCATTCGTCGAGAATCAGGTCGCGATACTGAGCGCCGCCTGGAGCATCGTCGGCGACGACGCGCGGATTGCGCAGGTTTCTCTCAGCCGACGGCACGGTGCCGAAGCGTAGGCACCAGTCCGGCCTGAGCGAGCAGCCGGATGTCTCGCAGCTCGCTCAGGCTGAGCACGACGGCCCCGGTCTCGCGGGGTTCGCAGAGCACGCTCATCATGCAGTCGTCGCACGCGGAGGTGTTCGCCATGACGCAGGTGTCACAGGAGATCACCAACACCGGCTCGTTTCCGCCGGGTTCACCCGGGCGAACCGTCGGTGAATCGAGATGGGTCGGGGTGATCTCGTTGCTCTGTGAGTTCATGGACGCAACTGTGACGGAAGGGTGTCACAGAGAACCGCCCGGGCGACCTCACACCTCGACGGCGCCGGCCTGGTCGAGCGAAAGGACCAGGCTGCGCCCACCCGTCGGCAACAACTCGGCGAGCCGGGCGGCATCAGCCGGTTCGCACAGCAACGCAACCGTCGGTCCCGAGCCAGACAACCAGCCACACCACGCTCCGGCGGCCAATCCGGCCTCGAGAGCGGCAGCGCTCGCCGGAGAGGCGCCGAACCGGATGTCTTGGTGCAGGCGGTCCCGCGTCGCTTCGCGAAGCCCTGTGGTGTCGCCGCCGGCGCGCGCGGCGG
>JBMTOT010000055.1:0-12192 GCA_049442935.1 Ilumatobacteraceae bacterium
GGTTGCTCGGTCGTGATAGGCGAAGTGAGTGAGGAGTTCAACCGGGCGCGTCTGCTCCACGACGGCGTCCGTTCGGCCGCGCACGGTGCTCAACCACTCGGCAACTTCGGTTGCATTCGAAACCGTCGCAGACAGGCACACCAACTGCACCTCGGGCGGAAGCTGGATGATCACTTCTTCCCACACAGGGCCCCTGTACGCATCCTGCAGGAAGTGCACCTCGTCGAGCACCACAACAGCAAGATCGTCGAGGCGGGCAGACCCGGTGTAGATCATGTTGCGCAGCACTTCGGTGGTCATGACCACGATGTGCGCGTCGGGATTGATCGAGTTGTCGCCAGTGACGAGTCCGACATTGGCATGTCCGTGGATCGACGCAAGATCCCGGTACTTCTGGTTCGACAGCGCCTTCAGTGGTGCGGTGTAGAACGAGCGCTTGCCGCCGACAGTGGCCGAGTGAATTGCGTACTCGGCCACGAGGGTCTTTCCGGATCCCGTCGGAGCCGCAACCAGCACCGACGCCCCTTGGTCGAGGATGTCCATTGCCTTTGCCTGAAATTCGTCGACCGGGTGTTCGAGTCCCGCAACGAATTTCTCGCGCACCAGGGAATTCGCCGAAGTCATGCCCCTGGTGCTGTCCTCGACCGCCGTCTGAGGACCAGCCAGCCGACGAGTACGGCGACCAGGTACATGACCGACAGCGGAACCGCGAGCGCCAGGAGGGTGACCGGATCGCCCGACGGCGTGATCACCGCGGCAAGAACGAAGATTCCCATCACGGCATGACGCCACTTTCGAAGCAGCGCTCTCGGCGACACCACGCCCACTAGCTGGAGAAACACGATCAAGACCGGACTCAGAAAACCGACGCCGAACGCAAGCATCATGAGTGCCACGAGGTTGACGTAATCGTTGATTCGGTAGGCCTCGGTGATGTCGTCGCCTGCCCACGCGATGAGAAACTCCAGAGCCTGGCCGAGAGTCCAGTACCCGAGCGAACATCCGGCCACGAACAGCACTGCGGACGAGAGGAGAAATGGAACGGCGTACCGACGCTCCCTGCTCTCAAGGGCAGGCACGATGAACCGCCAGATCTGCCAGACGATGACGGGCAGAGACAGAAGTATTCCGCCGTACACGGAGATGCGCACGCGCGCACTGAAACCGTCGAGCGGTCCGAGCGAATACAGCGAGCCGTCGCAGTCGAGATCGTTGTTCGCGGCGCATATGTCGACGTAGGGCTTGGTCAACAGATCTTTGAACCGGCCGTAGAAGACCAGAAAGACGATGGTTCCGGCGGCCACCGCCAGCGCGATTCGCACGATGCGCGTTCGCAACTCGCGCAGATGCTCGAGCATCGGCATCACCGCTCCGGCCTCAGACATCGTCAACCTCTCTCCGAGGGCCGCCGCTCTCGTCGAGACCTTCGAGCGCTTCGGGCCCCCTCGACATTTCGGGTCTCATGGGCGGCGACGGCTCAGTGTCGACTTGGCCGAAGAGATCTCGCGTGCCCTCGATCTCCGACCGAATGTCGCTGGTCATCTCTCGGATCTGGTCCGCGGGTTCCGCGAATGCCTCCTTGAGGTCGCGCTCCACGCCTTGTGCGGCTCGTTTCACGTCGTTGTACGTTCTGGCCACTGAACGCACGATCCCCGGCAGGCGATCGGGACCAAAGACCACCAAACCTGCGACCAACAGGAACACCAATTCGCTCCCGGAGAGGTTGAACACTCAACCAGCATACGAGTGGCCCGGGTTCACCGACTGCGCCGTATATTGCGCCGGTGCAGCAGATGCTCCCCTCACTCATCGAGCGACCAATCCTGTTCGCCCACAGGGGCGCCCGCGCACATGCCCGGGAGAACACCCTCGAGGCCTTCGCTCTCGCCGGCCGCCTCGGAGCGGACGGGATCGAAACCGACGCCTGGATGACCAGAGACGGAATCGTCGTCCTCGACCACGACGGAGTCGTGCGGCGTGGTTTCCGGCGCACTCCCATGTCAGACGTAGACCGTCGTGACCTGCCTGAGTTCATTCCGTCGCTCTTGGAACTACTCGACACGCTCACACCGGACACGCACCTGAGCATCGATGTCAAGGATTCTTCTGCGGCGGATGCGATCGTGAGCGCGTGCGATGCGACCGGGCATCGAAGAGACCGTCTCTGGCTCTGCCATCCAGATGTCGAACTCGTTGCCCGTTGGCGAAGGTTCGACGGGGTCCGTTTGGTCAACTCGACGCGCCTCGACCGTCTCGCAGACGGGGCCGAACGCCGCTGTTCACTCCTCGCCCGTGATGGAATCGACGTGTTGAACATGCCCCAGCAGGACTGGTCCGGAGGGCTCACCACACTCGCACACCGGTTCGGAATTCTCGCCTTCGCATGGGACGCCCAGCAGGAGCACCGCATCGACGAACTGCTCCGCATGGGAATTGACGGCGTGTACGGAGACCACGTCGATCGACTGGTCGAGGCGCGGCACAAACAGCCCGAACGTCCGCCGACGACCGGGCTCTAGAGGCCGCCGAACCGGCTCGGAGGCCACACCACGGCGAACGCCTTGCCGAGCACAAGTGACTCCGGAATCACGCCGAAGCTTCTGCTGTCGAACGACTCGGCGCGATTGTCGCCGAGAACAAAGATCGAGCCATCCGGGACCTCCATCTTCGGCATGTCGACGACGCGGCATCGCTCTGCCAGGTTCTGGTTCGCCGTCGCTTCACCGTCGAGATAGGGCTCGTCGAGGGCGGCGCTGTCGATGTACACGACGCACTTCTTGATCTCTATCGACTCACCGCCGAGCGCAATCACCCGCTTGATCAGGTCGTCGTGCTCCACGACTCCGTTGTTGGTCGTGACCCGGTCGAAGACAACCACGTCACCACGGTCGATGTCTCCGAACCGATACTCGAGCTTGTTCACCAGCACTCGATCGTCCCCGAAGAGCGTCGTCTCCATGGACGGACCCGAGATGTAGAACTGCTGCAGGACATAGACCCTGACACCCATCGCCGCTCCGAGCGCCACGACAACAACCAGCACCCATTCGACGAGCACTCTGAGCGTCGACCGAGACCGCGTTGCGTCGTCGTGGTCGTCGACTGCGACCTGGAGTTCCTCATCCATGCCTAGTCCACGCTAGTGCTCGACCAGCCGCAGGTGACTACAACGACGCCATCAACTTGTCGACTCTTTCGTCCCTGCTCTTGAAGGGATCCTTGCACACCACCGTTCGCTGCGCCTGGTCGTTCACCTTCAGATGCACCCAGTCGACCGTCACGTCCCGCTGCCGTTCGCGTGCACGCTTCAGAAACTCGCCCCGCAGCCGCGCTCGAGTCGTGGCTGGGGGTTGCGTCGTCGCATTCCGCACCTCGTCCTCGCTCACGATCGTGTCCGCGAGACCCCGCGCGGCGAGGCGATGAAAAAGACCCCGAGCCGGGTTCACGTCGTGGTACTGAAGGTCGATGAGATGAGCCTCCGGCGAATCGAGGCCCACTCGGTGTCTCTCGCAATACCGTTCCAGAAGGCGCCTCTTGATGATCCAGTCGACACTCGTCTCCAGACCCTTGCCGCCGGCCTCGAGGCCTTCGACCACGCGTCGCCATGCGGAAAGTCCTGCAGACTCCCGATCGTCGTAGCCGCCCTTCGAATCGAAGTCGAGCGCCTTGTCCAGCAGTTCGCGCTGGATGTCGAGCGCACTCAAGGACCGTCCCCCGGTCGTGCGCACCGTACGACGACACGACTCGTCGGAGGAAATGTCGCGAATCGCACGTATCGGATTCTCGAGCGACAGGTCGCGGAGCGAGTCGGGCGACTGCTCCATCAGCCGTAGGACGCACGCGGCCGACGAGATCTTGACGTATGTTGAGTACTCGCTCATGTTCGAGTCGCCGACGATGACATGAAGCCTGCGGTACGAGTCGGCATCTGCATGGGGTTCGTCGCGCGTGTTGATGATCGGGCGCGAGCGAGTGGTCGCCGACGACATGGACTCCCAGATGTGCTCCGCCCGCTGCGAAATGCTGAAAACCGGACCTCTGGAGGTGCTCAAGATGCGACCGGCTCCGCACACAATCTGACGCGAGACGAGAAACGGAATGAAGACAGTCTCGAGCAGTGCGTCGTCACCTGCGCGGCCCAGCAGGTAGTTCTCGTGGCATCCGTAGCTGTTTCCCGCCGAGTCGGTGTTGTTCTTGAACAAATGCACAGTCCCGCGTATGCCCTCGTCCCGGAGGCGGCTCTCGGCCTTGCCCACGAGGTCGTGCATGATCTCGTCTCCTGCCCGTTCATAGCGAACGACGTCGAACACTGAATCACACTCCGGCGTTGCAAACTCAGGGTGCGATCCGACATCCAGATAAAGCCGGCCCCCGTTCTCCATGAACACGTTCGACGACCGTCCCCACGACACCACGCTGCGAAACAGATAGCGTGCGACCTCGTCGGGTGTGAGCCGGCGCTGACCCTTGAGCGTGCAGGTGATCCCGTACTCGGTCTCGAGCCCGTAGATGCGGCGACGGACCAAACTCATCGAGCACTCAGGAGCCGAGCATCGCGACGACGGCGTCGTCGTCGATCCTCTCGAAGCAGCGGCGCGCGTCTCCCCTGCGCAGCAGCGCTACCTCCAGATCGTCGGCGACAAGGGTCCGATCCGGTCCGGCGAGCGCGGCAACGGCCTTCCTCAGGGCTGTCATGATGTCTGCCGAGGAGTCGAATCCGTCGCGCAGGCGTTCCGTGACGGCCTCGGAGTCGCCTCCCAGGGTGCAGCAACCGGTCTCGTCGAACACGGTTCCGTCGTAGCTGATGTGGAACAAGCGGTCGCCGTCTGGAGAGAGCCCCACCTCGGCGACCAGAATCTCAACCTCGAGAGGCTTGGGTTCATGCGTGAAGGATTGGCCGATGATCTGGGCGTAGGAGTTCGCGAGACTCCGGCCTTCGACATCGCGGCGCGAGAATTGGTAGCCGAGAATGTCGGCCGTTCGAACGCCGAACTGACGCAGCTGGTCGAATTCGTTGTACTTTCCGACCCCGGCGAAGGCGATTCGGTCGTAGATCTCGCTGATCTTCCGCAATGTGTTCGACGGATTCTCCGCAACGAGGAGGATGCCGTCCGAGAAGCGGAGAGCCACCAATGCACGACCGCGGGCTATGCCCTTGCGGGCAAAGTCGGCCTTCTGTTTCATCATCTCCTCGGGCGGAGTGAAGAACGGCATTGTCATCGTGAACCGGCCTCCTGCTCGATTCTCGCAAAGACGCCGGCCAACACCGTGTCGTCGAGACGCCTCACGCCTGCCGTATCAATGACGAGCACAATTGGATAAACCCCGCGCAGTGCGTCCGGTCCCCCGGTTGCCGAGTCACCCTCAGCCGCCTGCCACAGCGACCTGCACGCCAATTCAACGCCCTCGGTTTCGCTGAGAGACGCCTTCCAGCCCACCTTGACGACGGTTCCGGCCAGCATTCCGCCGCTGCCGATTGCGACGTGTTCACGCTCCTCGTACCGTCCGCCCGTGACGTCGAAGTCCCAGAGGCGCCCACGCCTCTCGACCATGTCGTAACCGGCAAACAGCGGAATCACTACCATGCCCTGCATTGCGGCAGGGAGATTGCCCCGCAGCATCATCGACAACTGGTTGGCCTTCCCCTCCAATGACAGCGGACGACCTTCCATCTTCTCGAAGTGTTCGAGCTGCACCTGGAAGAGCTTGATCATTTCCATCGCAGGACCGGCGGCACCAGAAATGGCGACCGCGCTGTGCTTGTCGGCTGCCACGACCTTTTCCATCTCCCGGTGACTGATCCAGTTGCCGGCGGTCGCCCGCCTGTCACCTGCCACCACGACTCCGTCGGCAAAATTGAGCGCGATACATGTCGTGGCGTGCGGAACGACCCCGTCAGGGAGCGCCGCGCCTTCGAAGGGATCGACGCCGGCACGACGGAGCAATTCTGAGAAGTTGGCTCCCGGATCGCCGCCGAGTCCGTACACCGGCAGAAGACTCACTGGCCACCCTTTTGCACGTAGTTCTTCACGAACTCCTCTGCATTCTCCTCGAGGACATCGTCGATCTCGTCGAGCAAATCGTCGATCTCGTCACGGAGCAGTTGCCCGTCAGCCGAGGCGCCGGGAATGGCATCGACCGCATCCTCGGCACGAGGTGCCGGTTCCGACTGGCGGTGAATCTGATCTGGCATGCCCACACGGTACCCACACGGCGGCAAAGTCGTCCCCGACACCGCTCTCCAGAGTCACCATCCGGGTTCGTGCACGATGTCCTCGACCTCGCCCGCACCGAGAGAATCGAGAAGATCCGTCACTGTCGTGGCCGCATCGAGGAGCGCACCCACCGTCTCGTGCGTGCCCTTCAGTGGATCGAGGGTCGGAACGCGCTGGTACGCCGGACCTCCTGTGTCAAAGACGATCCCGTCCCAGTTGGCCGACACCACGGTCTCGGGCCAACGCTTGATGCACTCCCCGCGAAAATAGGCTCTCGTCGAGGTCGGTGCGTCGAAGACAGCGCGTGCCACGTCAACCTCGTCGACCAGACTGTCGAGTCCAGCGCGCAAAGCCAAACACCGGTCGCCACGCATGTCGTGGTATTGAAGATCAACCGCACGCAACTTCGGATGATCGTGACCGAGCCCGTGCCGCTCGGCGACCCAGTCCACCCATTTGGCGGCTCGCCGATCATTCGACTCGAGCCAACCGAGCACGATCTCCCATCGTCGCATCACGTCACGGGCACAGCCGCCGACGGGATCGTCCACTCCGCGCTCGAACCAGCCCGCGACCGACTCGAGAAGTCTCCATTGGAGATCGAGTGCAGTGACGGTCCGACCATCTGTTGTCGCGATCGTCTGGCGCAGGGTCGTGTCGTGACTGACGGACCTGATCGCCGCGACGGGATCGGCGAGTTCCGGCCAGACAAGGGCCCCGTCCTCAAGGGCACTGAGCACGAGTGCGGTGGTTCCCACCTTCAGATACGTCGCAACCTCCGACATGTTCGCGTCACCTGCGATCACGTGCAGGCGGCGCCATCTCTCGGGGTCTGCGTGGGGCTCGTCCCGCGTGTTGATGATGGGTCGACGCACCGTCGTCTCGAGCCCCACCACTTCTTCGAAGAAATCGGCCCGCTGCGACAACTGGAAACTAGGTCTCGCCTCACCCTCTCTGGCAAGCTCGACCCCGACCTTGCCGGCTCCGCAGAAGATCTGTCGCGACACGAAGTGTGCGGTCATGGCCGACGCGATCTGTCCGAAGGGAACGAAGCGTGGCACCAGGTAGTTCTCGTGGCATCCGTAGCTGTTTCCCTTGCCGTCGGAGTTGTTCTTGTGCGCGATCAGTTCGCCGGCGCGACCGAGGCGCTGGTTCGCACGTTTCATCGACTCACGGATGATCTCTTCCCCGGCACGGTCGTACAGCACGACGTCCAGAGGCGACGCACATTCGGGCGTCGACATCTCCGGATGCGCATGGTCGACGTAGTACCGGGCGCCATTCGACAACACCGAGTTGGCCATCAGAACATCGACCTCTGGATAGTCCGCCTCCGGACGCCAACCGTCCCGTGCATCGACCGCAGGCTGCTCGCTCGCGAAGTCCCAGGCTCGAAGAGTCAGACCGTCGTCGGAGAACGCGTTGACGAGCAGCGACGAGGCCGTCATCGGCGTGATGTCGATGCCGCGGGCCACGATGCCGTACTCGGTCTCGACTCCGATCACTTTCGCGTGCGCCATGGCGAGAATCAGAGATACTGGCCCGAGACCGAGCGCTCGATTGCCTTGCCTCCGCGAGGTTCGGCGGTGGCGCGATCGCCGCCGGAGAGGGTCCGGATGAACACGATTCGCTCCCCTTTCCTCCCCGAAATGCGTGCCCAGTCGTCAGGGTTCGTGGTGTTCGGCAAGTCGTCGTTCTCACGGAACTCCTGACGCACCGCAGCCACCACGTCATCGACGCGCAGCCCGCGGGCGCCACCGGCAATTTCACGCTTGATGGCGTCCTTCTTGGCGCGGCGCACGATGTTCTCGATCATCGCTCCGCTGGCGAAGTCGCGGTAGTGGAGAACCTCGCGATCACCGTTCTGGTAGGTCACCTCGAGAAATTCGTTGTCGCTCTCGGTGCCGTACATCTCTGCGACGGCCGCATCGACGAGGCTGACCAACGCGGTATCCAGGTCGCCGCCCGAACCGCTCGAATCGACGGGAATGTCGCGTGTGATGTAGCGCCCGAAAATGTTCCGCGCCGCTTCCTCGTCGGGACGGTCGACCTTGATCTTCACGTCTAGCCGACCGGGTCGGAGGATGGCCGGATCGATGAGATCCTCTCGGTTCGTCGCTCCGATCACGATCACGTTCGAGAGTCCCTCGACACCGTCCAATTCGGCGAGCAGCTGGGGAACAATCGTCGACTCGACGTCGGAGGACACCCCCGTGCCCCTCGCGCGGAACATCGAGTCCATCTCGTCGAAGAAGACAATGACCGGCCAACCCTCCTCGCTCTTCTCGCGTGCCCGCTGGAAGACCAACCGAATCTGGCGTTCGGTCTCCCCGACGTACTTGTTCAAGAGTTCCGGACCCTTGATGTTGATGAAATACGAGCGTCCTTTGTCTGCCCCCGTTCGGGCGGCGACCTTTCGCGCAAGGCTGTTCGCCACCGCCTTGGCGATCATGGTTTTTCCGCATCCAGGCGGTCCGTACAGGAGGATGCCCTTCGGCGATGCCAGGCGGTACTCGGCAAACAAGTCGTGATGCAGGAACGGAAGCTCGACCGCGTCGGCAATCTGCTCGATCTGTCCGTCGAGCCCGCCAATGTCTGCGTATTCGACGTCGGGAACCTCTTCGAGGAGCAAGTCGTCCACTTCTGGGCGAGGCAGTCGCTCGAGAAGGATGTTGGCCCTCGGGTCGAGCCGCAGAGTGTCTCCCGGCCTCAGAATCGAACCTCGCAGCGCATCGCCGAGTTCGGCGACCCGGTTCTCGTCGGAACGGGTCGCCACGATCGCCCTGACCCCGTCCTCGAGAACATTGACAAGTGTCACCACGTCGCCGGTTCGATCCGACCGACGCACGAGGATCACGTTGAACGAGTCGTTGAGGAGAACCTCCGCCCCGCGCTCGAGAGTCTCAGCGGCGAGTTCGGGCGACACTCTCACTCGCATTTTGCGCCCGCCTGCAAACACATCGACCGTGTCGTCGTCGTTCATGTCCACGATGACGCCGTATCCAGACGGCGGCGACGAGAGTTGATCAACCTCGCGCCGGAGGGCCTCGACGTGCTCGCGGGTCTCCCTCAGCGCGGCAGAGAGACGGTCACGCTGCCCCTCCGCCTGGGACAGCAAACCCTTCGTGGTCAGCAAACGCTCTTCAAGGTGGCGGGCACGCTCGGGAAGTTCGGCCAGCCGAAGCCGGAGTGCCTCGATCTCGGCCAGCAGCGCCGAACGCTCGTCGTCACTCATGCACCGCAGGCTATGCCACGGCACGCGAACATTGCCTCTGCAACCTGCCGGCGAATGATCTCGCGTGTATCATTCGCCCAAGCCCCTCCACCCGGCGGGGCGCAGACAGCCGGCTCCGGACGGCGCTTAACGGAGGAACATTCCAGATGAAGGTGTGGATCGACCAGGACCTGTGCACGGGAGACGGACTCTGCGAGGAGATCGCGCCCGACGTGTTCACGCTGCTCGACGATGGTCTCGCCTACGTCAAGGAAGGTGACAAGGTGTTCGCCACAGCGAAAGGCAACCCTCAGGGCGCCGAGGGAATGGCGAACTTTGCCGACTCGCTCATCGATGCCGTCATCGAATCGGCCGATGAGTGCCCGGGCGAGTGCATTTTCATCGAACCCTGATCAGCCACCTATCCACCGCGCCGCGGTGAGAAACGCCGTGTGGGCAACCATCCGGTGATCAGGCCTGACTGACATTCCCTCAATGTGCCATGTCCGGTGGAGAACCTCGAGGGTTCGTTCGTCCACCCAGCCTTTTCCAAATGCCTCCCTCACCTGAACAGCCTGGGTGATCGACGGCGTGTAGGCCACAACGAGCGCACCGTTCACAAGCCGGTTTTCAAGGAGTGGAACAACTCTCCACGGCTCCGGGAGATCGAGCACCGCCCTTTCGAATCGATCATCCGGGACGGTCTCGTAGCTGTCGCCGAGGCCGACCTCGTAGCGCTCAAGAGCGCTTTCTCCGAGGAAACTCCTGACGTTTGTCCTGGCCCTGTTCAGAAAATCCTCACGGAGCTCGAGACCGGTGACCTGCGCACCCATCCGCAACATCGCCATCGACAGCGCACCGGATCCGACACCAGTCTCGAACACTCGCACGCCAGGGTGAATGTCGGCCATCATGCAGATCGGCGCAAGGTCCTTCGGATAGATGACCTGGGCTCCGCGAGGCATTTCAACGACGAAATCCTCCAGCGTCGGTCGCAACACGACGTAGCGCTGTCCCTTGGTTGTTTCGACCTTCACGCCCGGCTCGCGGCCGATCACCTCGGAGTGACGCACAAAGCCGGCGTGACTGTGGAATTCACCCTCGTCGTCGAGGGTGACCAAATACCGGCGCTTCTTGCCGTCGACGAAGAGCGCCTTCTCGCCTGACGCGAATTCAGCCGACATTTGATGAACCCCCACGGATGGGTCGAGCCTGTCTTTCAACCCCGACCACCAACGTCTCGCCGCGCTTCAGCCGCACGACGGCCCTGCGCCGTCGACGGGCAACAAGCCACCCGACGACCGACGCGACGGTCATGACCTGCGACATCCACTTGAACCTCGACACGAAGAGCGACACGAACCGCCTTGCCACCCACGTCATGAGAGACGACATCGATCAGAAACGGCGGAACTCGACGCGCCCTGAGCGCTTTCGACCGCTGCGCCGACCGAGCAGATAAGCCACGATGACAATCGTCGCCCCTACAGCACCTGCGACGGCAAGAACCGACTGCTTCTTGTCTGCGGCCTTGCCTTGGATGTCGGCTTGCAGAGCCCTGAATTTCGACTCCAGGTCGTCCCGCGAGATCTTTTCTCCGTCGCTCATCGCTCCCCCTTGGCCAATGACGGTCGTTTGACGCGCGACACCGCGAGACCCACCACCGCGGACAGCACCACCACGGTGATCAGGTAGTGAAGGAACGAGAGCCGCCCGTCGAGAGCTGATCCTCCGAGATCCTGACTGAGCCGCAGAATCGCAAGGGCGCCGTAGAGGGTCGCCACGCCGAGACACAGAGCCGCCAGCAGTCCCACCGCAACCCATCGCGCGGCTCCTTTGATCGGCCCGACGGTCTCTTGAACCGCATACGTCTTGACCGACTCCACAACGTCGGACACGAGGTCGACAGACGACGTGCGCGCGGTCTGGCCGCCCTGGTACGACGTAGTCCTCTCCATGGATCAACAATGCTAGGGGCGCAGAGACGCCATCTCGCAGGGCCCTCGGCCGCGACTGTCAGCCGAAACGGAAACGCGCCACTTCATCCACGTGCTCGATGACCCCTCTCAGCCGTCTGACGCGCTCCGGCAGCGTTCCTGGGGTCAGCAATCCATAACGGTCAAAAGGCCCGCATGGAACAGCCCCAGCCACGGTCCACAGCGCACCCCAGAGCTGGTCCGACGTCACGCCCTCGTCCCACCAACGCCCCGCCGCGACACGTCCGAGAGGCGCCGTGGAGGCCGGTCCGGCCATGCCGGTCCTCTCTGCAATCAGCGCGCGCAGACTCACGGCCGATTGCGCAAGTAGGGACATCGCACTCGCCACGTCGAAACGCTCCGTGCCTTCGACGCGATCCCGGCCCGACACGGCTCCGATGGCTCGGGGATACGGTTCGTCGTCCAACCACCTCGCCACGCTCCACACGTCGCGCGCGACACCACGCACGAGCACCCGAGGGCCGGCATTGACGGCCTCGAGCACCTCGATCAGTACCCCGTGATCGAAGCGACGGTCTTCCCCGCCGACCTCGGTTCCTTCCGAGATGAGCACCGTGGCGAAGATGAGATACGCGCCGCTGTACGCGATCGCGTACAGCGTCCCGCCCTCGTCGTACGTCGACAGCTCCATCGCGCCCGCGTCCGTCCACCGCACCCACGACCGTTCGATTCAATCCACGACGCACCGACGACGACGCGTACGAATCAATGAAACAATCAATCAATGAATCAATGAATGAATGAATGAACCAACGCAATCAATCAC
>JBMTOT010000056.1:0-12182 GCA_049442935.1 Ilumatobacteraceae bacterium
ACCGCGCTGTCGGGATACGGATTCGACAGCACCAGACGATGGGTGGAGCCTTCCACCGTGAATCCGTCGGCGAAGAGCCATGTCGGAGACGTCTTCGTGACGCACTGCGACGTCACGTCGCCGGCGGCGTACACCAGCTCTTGCTCGACGCTGCCGACAGATCCGATGAGTTCGACGACCGGCACCACGACCCCGACGGTGCGGCCGCGGAGAATCTCGAACTCGGCGCGCGAACGCGGACCAATCGTGATCGGCTCGAGAACGGAGGGATCGGTCGACAAAATACGCAGCGTGCCGACGATGTCGGAGTCGCCGGGGTTGACGATGACGACCTGGGCACCTTCGATTCCGTCGCCAGCGGCGGCCCCGGGACAGAACCAGGAGGTCGAGATGCGACTTCCCGACGAGACTTGCGGGAACCCGGCGAATGCATCGACCGCCGCGGTTGCGCCCTCGGGACGACTCGCGTCCTGCCGGTCGACGACGACGATCGCCGCCGATGCCGCGGCCACGAGCAACACGCTGATTCCGCGGCGGACGAAGAGTCGTGCGCGGACACTTCCGATGCGCCTCACGACACGCTCCCGTCGGGTGAGTGCGCCTCAAGAGTGAGCACCGGCGACTCGCCCGGTGCCACGGCAGTTGTCGTGCGCTTCGGGCGGCGACCGCGAGAGACGGCCACCCACGTCATGACGCACCACGCGACGAACTGGACGAGCACCGCCACCGTATGTACGCCTCCGGTCTGGAACGACAGCGTGTGAGATCCGGCCGTTGCCACGTCCCACGCCGTCGACACACCGAATGCCGGCCGCGGCGGAATGTAGGACCCGTCGGGCGCGGCGAGACGCCAACGATCGCTGAACGGCACCGACAGGTGGAACGCACCGACCGACAGCTCGCCCGCGACCGACCTCGTCGGCACGCCGGCGTGGGTCAGAGCGGGAACATCGCCCGAGAATTCCGACAGGATCGCGTTCTCGACACCGGCAGATTTGCTCGCCTCGGCACCGCCGGGACCGAGCACCGACCTCACCGGGACCCACGCATCGTTCTCGAAGATCACGAGGTCGGGTGATGCGTAGCGACGGCGAAGATCGAGCTGGCGCGCGAGCGCCTCGACGAGTCCGCGGGGTGCGTCGATGACGTCGTCTCTGCGCGACGCGGCACCGTCGACGACCGGAACGACGATGTAGCGCACACCGAGCGGGGCCAGGAGGCGTCCGGCCCGTCCCGTCTGTCCGCGCACGATCCCGAACATTGCGACACGAGCCGCTTCGGTGGCGCGCGTCGGCGAGAACTCCCACTGCTCCGCGAGCCGCGCATTGCGGCCGTTGGTCACCGACCACGAGATTCCCCACCCGAAGTACGTGGGCGATCCCGGCAAGACACGCGCATCGCCGATGCTGAGCGTGCGGTACCCGCCCTCCTCGGTGTCGTCGGGCAACTGCTCGAGCAGCTGCGCGAGCGACACCTCGGTCTGGTTCCATCGACCGTCGACCGCATTCACCAACGGCGACACGAGACCGACCGTGAACGCGGCCGCGATCAGCACCCCGAGAGGCTGGCGCCAGGAGAACCGGCCGCGTCTCACGTCGAGCACGAGCGACGCTCCCATCGTGGCGGCACAGATCGACACACCGAGCGCAACCATCGTCAGCATCACCGCCGGTTCGGGAAGGTGCACCGGCAGGATCGCCGAGTCGTCGAGCAACGCAACGAGAAGACCGACGACGACCAACATCGCGCCGCGCACGGCCCATGCATACCGGGCACCGCGCACCACCAGCAGAGATCCGACCACGACCGCGTACAGCGCGACGCCCACCACCGAGATCATGGAACTGCCGACGCCGAATCGCACGAGTCCCACGAGCCCGAGATCTCGACCGCCTTCGACGGGAGCGCCGGTGATCGACTCCCACCAACCGGTGCGCACGTACGTTGCCGTCCACGGGAGATTCAGCACCACACCGAGCACGACTGCAGAACCCGCCACGGTGAGCCAACGCATCGAACGCGCGAATGGAGCACCGTGCACCCATGTCGCAATCGCCATCGACATCGTCACGAGCGGAATCAGCACGACAATGCCGGGTTCGAACGCGAACACGACGGCCGACGTCATCGTCAGTGCGGCGAACCACCGGCGCCAGCGCGCGCTCGAGACGTCCACGAACAGATCGCGGTCGGCGTCGACGATTTTGGTGCCGGTCACGTCGAGATACGTCCGCCACAGGTCGACATGGCCGACGAGCGACCGCGTCACATGGACCATCCACGGCAGGGCCGCGTACGTCAGCAGTGCGCCCCATCGACCAGCCGCGATGGACGCGTACGGCAGAGGGACCGCCGCGTAGGCCAGGGTTCCCGCGATGCGCGCCGGCTGCGCGCCGATCACCGAGGCCAGCCGCCACGCGCCGACCCACCCCGCGAAGGGAAGCAACACCACGGCCAGCACGCGGAACAGCTCGAGATTGCCGAATGTCGCAAGACTTCCGACCGCCGTGAGAACGAGCCCCGTCGGCGCCGCGGCGACCTGGCCGAGTCCGGCGTTCCACCATCCCGACGCATGAGCGGCGACAAGGTCGCGCGCACTTCCTCCGGCTCTCACCATTTGCCCGACCTCTGCGACACCGTCGGTGAAGAGTGTTCGCGAGCCGACCACCAGGAGAGTGATCAGTCCGCCCCACATCACCACGGTCGCACGGGAGAAACGTTCGGCCACTGACGCACCGAGACCTGCCGTCTCTGCGTCGGCATCGCGCCGGGAGCGGCGCCTCAACCATGCGGCAAGGTGCGCGCTTCCGAGGATCTGCAACGATCGAACCTCTGCCGTCGAGACCGCACGCAACGATGCGACGCGGCCACGACGCTCCCGTACTTCGGGCACGGCCGCAAGCAGCGAGACAACCGCACGGAGCTCGGCCATTGCCCGTCCGAGGCGACCAGTGGCGACGAGCACGACCACCCGTGCGAGCGTGTACACGACCAATTGAACGATGAAGAACGGCAACTGAGCGGCGCCGGTCATCGACACAGCCGTTCGCACCCGTGCCCGTTCCGTCGAGATCTCGCGGTCTGCGCGCACGTCGTCGCCCTGGGGCGACGCATCGGCGGCGAGTGCCGACGTCGACGCGCTCGAGTGCCGCACGACCGCAGACGGCACCACGATCACGCGCGCCGCGGCGAGATGGCAACGCCAGCAGAAGTCGGTCTCTGCCCCGCCGACGAACACATCTGCATCGAAACCGCCGACCGTTCGGAACAGATCGGCGCGCACCATGAGACTGGCACCTGACACGGCAAAGACGTCCTGCACCGAGTCGTGCTGCTCCTGGTCGAGTTCGCCCTCGTCGGCAATGTCGAGTTCGACCCCGAAGCGATCGACCCTCGTTCCCACGGATGCAATCGTGCGCGGAGACGACCAGTCGACCAGCTTCGGTCCGGCCACACCCGCGTTCGAGCGAACGATCTCTTCCACGAGACGCGTCACCGCGTCCGGCGCGGGGGCCGCGTCGTCGTGGAAGAAGCAGAAGAAACCGGTGTCGCCCTGCACAAGATCCAGCACCCGGTTACAGGCCCCCTCGAACCCGGGATTTCCCCCCAGGTACCTCACGATGGCCGCCGGGAGGTGCGTGGCGACCTGGTCGCGAATCGCACCGCGACCTGGGTCGTCCTCGGACCCCGTCACGAGCACGAGATGTTGGACGTTGGGGTAGTCCTGGGAGGCGTGGGCAAGAAGCGCCTCGACGAACGAGGCCGCTGGTTCATGGACCACGAGGACCGCCACGACCGGGGCGACCGACGGCGCCGGAGAGATGTGCTCGGGGTGGTCAGACACGGTGGGATGAGGCTAGTGGGAGGGACAAAATGCCCTTGGGCGGGCACCAACCACTTCCCAGGAGGGCATTGTGACATACGCCAGAGCGCATACTGCTTGCTTTTGTTAGCACTTCTCCCTATCCTGCCCGCATGACACGTTTTTCATTCCCTCGCCTTCCCGATGCACTTGCCCAGGTGAAGTTGCCCCGAATTCCCGTCACCTCGCTTCAGTGGTCGGATCTCCCGCTGCCAAAACTGAGCGTGCCGAAACTGAACATCCCATCGGTGAACATCCCGCAGGTCCGCCTCCCCAAGGTCGCAGTGCCGAATCTGCACAACATCGATCTCACGAACGTCGACCTGGCTCGCCTTTCGCCGTCTGCACTGCTCGAGACACCTGCGGTCAAGCAGGCCTCCGAGCTTGCGTACACGGCGATCGGGTTCGCGATTCTCGGCGTGCAGAAGGCCCAGGTTCGCAGGCGCGAGATCACCGAGTCGTTGATGTCGCGCATCAACACCGCGCGCTGACACATCTGTCGCGGCCCGCGACGGGGTCGCACCACTAGCCTCGTCTCCCATGTCCGGCGAGGCCACTTCCGACGTCTCGTCACGGGCACCCCTACCCGAAGGGACCCTTCCCGTCGGCATCGGGTTGTTCGTCTCGGGCATCACGGCCTACATCTTCTTCAAGGTGGGCCAAGTGGCCCTCGGAACCGAGGACTTCAAGCCGATCGTGGCCCTCTGGTTCATCATGTTCGCGCTCGTGCCTGGGTTCTTCATGCCGGTCGAGCAGGAACTCGGACGAGCACTCGCCCACCGCCGGGCGCTCGCACACGGAGGTCGGCCGGTCGTGGTCCGCATGGCGGCTCTCGCTGGCGGCATCGCGGCGGTGCTCGTGGCAGGCATCGCCCTCGCCTCGGGCTGGCTGACGAGCGACATGTTCGAGGGGTACGGCATCGTGACCGTGGCTCTCGTCGTCGCTGTCACGGTCTACGGACCCTTCCACCTCGCGCGCGGCATCGCGTCGGGGTCAGGGCGATTCGTCGCCTACGGACTCGTGATGGCGATCGACGGCGGCGTGCGCCTTGCGGCCTGCGTCGCGCTCTGGCTCGCCGGAGTGACCGACGTCGGTGCCTACGCAATCGCGGTCGTCATCTCTCCCCTGGTGGCTGTCGCAGTCGTCGTGGCGCGCGGCGACGGGCGCACCGAACAAGGACCCCCAGCACCGATGTCGGAGGTCACCGGGAACCTCGGGTGGCTGCTCGTCGGATCGGCGATGGGTGCGGCGCTCGTGAACGCAGGTCCGCTCGCAGTCGACATTCTGGCGTCGTCAGACGAGGCGGCGAAGGTGACCGCATTCGGCAACGGAGTGTTGCTCGCACGGGTCCCGTTGTTCCTCTTTCAGGCTGTGCAGGCCGCATTGTTGCCTCGACTCGCCCGTCTCGCCGCCAAGGGAGACCTCGGCGAATTCTCGGAGGGACTCACTCTCTTGATGCGCGTCGTGGCCGGAGTGGCCGCTCTCGGCACTGCGGGAGCGTTCGCGCTCGGACCTCCGTTGCTCGACCTCGTCTACGACGGCGGACTCGACCGTCGAACCCTCACGCTTCTCGCGCTCGCGAGCGGCCTGTACATGCTCGCCCTGGCCCTCGCACAGGCCGTGATCGCGCTGCGCGGTCACTCGATGGTGGCGGTCGGCTGGGCATCGGCGGTCGGCACGTTTCTCGCAGTCACCGCAATGGCAGGCGACGATCTGTTTTTGCGGGTCGAGATCGGTCTCGTCTCGGCCTCGCTCGTGGCGCTCGCCGTTTTCGGGGGAACATTGCGGTCGCGCATGGCGCGCGGCGAACGACCCGACGCCGAAGCATTCATTGACGGCATCGCCGACTCGCCCTTCGAGGGTTGAGCGACCGCGACGAGGTCGGCGCGTCAGCGCGACGACTTGAGACGCGACTCTTCGAGGGCGAGGTCGTGGGCGACCATCATCTTGACGAGACCGGGGAAGTCGACCTCGCGCTCCCACCCGAGTTTCTGCTGCGCCTTGGTCGGGTCGCCGATCAACAGGTCGACCTCGGCCGGCCGGAAGAACCGCGGATCCTGGCGCACATAGGGTTTCCAGTCGCCGAGACCGGCCTCTTCGAACGACAGCGTCAGGAACTCCTCGATCGAATGCGTCTCGCCCGTCGCGACCACGTAGTCGTCGGGCTCATCCTGCTGCAGCATCATCCACATTGCTCGCACGTAGTCGCCGGCGTATCCCCAGTCGCGCTTCGCATCGAGGTTGCCCATCACTAGTTCGGTCTCGAGTCCGAGCTTGATGCGCGCGGCGGTGTTGGTGATCTTGCGGGTGACGAACTCGAGGCCGCGGCGCGGGCCCTCGTGGTTGAACAAGATTCCCGAGCACGCAAAGATGCCGTAGCTCTCGCGGTAGTTCACCGTGATGTCGTGCCCGAAGACCTTCGCGCAGCCGTACGGGGAACGGGGGTGGAACGGGGTGAGCTCCGTCTGCGGCACTTCGCGAACCTTGCCGAACATCTCCGACGACGAGGCCTGGTAGAAGCGGATCGGGTTGTTCTGGCTGCCGCCCACCATGCGGATCGCCTCCAGCATGCGCAGCACGCCGAGACCGGTGATGTTCGAGGTGAGTTCGGCCTGGTTGAACGAGATCGCCACGAACGACACCGCACCGAGGTTGTACACCTCGTCGGGCTGCACGTGCTCGAGCGCCGACACCAGGCTCGGCAGGTCGGCGAGATCGCCCGGCACCAGTTCGACATAGGGAAATTCGTCGCGGATCTGCAGCGCGCGGGGGTTGTTCTGGCCCTTCATCATGCCGAAGACCTCGTACCCCTTTCCGTGGAGGAACTCGGCGAGGTGCTGGCCGTCTTGGCCGGTGATTCCAGTGATGAAGGCGCGCGGCATGGAAGTGACCTCGTGAGTACAGGTTGAACGGACCGCATGACGCTACCACCGGGCCGACCGCCGAGCCGGTGACGCCCGGCTCACGCGTGCGCACAGTCCGGCCTCTTCTCCTTGCGCGCCATACGCTCTGTGAATGATCACCGTGCTCGCAGGCGGCGTCGGAGCCGCACGATTCCTGCGGGGACTGGTGCAGGTCGTCGAACCGACCCGGGTGACCGCGGTGGTGAACACCGGCGACGACACCGAGTTGCACGGCCTTTCCATCTCTCCCGACATCGACACCGTCATCTACACGTTGTCCGATTCGATCGATCCCGACCGCGGGTGGGGACTGCGCAACGAAACATGGCGCGCAATGGAGTCGCTCGCGCGGTTCGAGACGGTGCGCCCCGCCGGCTCGAATGCCGCACCGCGATGGTTCAACCTCGGCGACTCCGACCTCGCGACCCACTTCTACCGCACGGTGCGTCTCGACGAGGGAGCATCCCCTGCCGACGTGACCGCAGAAATCGCATCTGCATTCGGCGTCGCCGTGCGTGTGGTGCCGATGACGAATGACCGCGTGCGCACCCATGTCCACACCGACGAGGGCCGCCTCGCGTTCCAGCGCTACTTCGTGGAGAGGCGCCACGCCGTTCCCGTCCACGGTGTCGAATTCGAAGGTGTCGAGGCGGCGACGTTCACCGACATGTCGCTGCTCGCCGACGCAGACGCCGTTGTCATCGCGCCGTCGAATCCGATCGTGTCGATCGGGCCGATCCGCGCACTCGACGGAGTTGATGCCGCACTCGCCGCTCGCCGTGAGTCGGTCGTGGCGGTCTCACCGATCGTCGCCGGCGCCGCGCTGAAGGGACCCGCCGACCGCATGCTGGCCGAGCTCGGCCACGAGGCCAGCGTTGTCGGGATCGCACGGCTGTATGCACCGGTGTGCGGAACTCACGTCATCGACGTGCGCGACGAGGAGCACGTCGCGGCCGTCGAGCGCGAAGGCCTGCGCTGCGTCGCCGTCGACACGGTCATGTCGACACCGGGCGTCGCGGCCTCGCTCGCGGCTACCGTGCTCGACGCATCACGAGGAGGTCGCTGATGGCACGGTTGACGGCATGGGGCGTGGAAGGGATCGGCGAGATACGGCCGGGCGACCAGATCGGCGATGTCATAGTCGAGGTGTGCCGCAGCGAGCCGAACGGTCCGCTCGCAGACGGCGACGTGCTCGTCGTGACACAGAAGATCGTCTCGAAGGCCGAGGGGCGCCTCGTCGCGATCGACCCCGACGACCCTCTCAGCCACAAGGGACTGGTCGAGCAGGAAAGCGTGCGCGTGGTGCGCCGCCGCGGCGATCTGATCATCACCGAGACGACGCACGGGTTCATCTGCGCGAACAGCGGCATCGACCTGTCGAACGTGGAGCGCGGACAGGCCGCCCTGCTGCCGATCGACTCTGATCGTTCGGCGAGGCGCATCAGGGACATCGTGCGCGCGCAGCTCGGTGTCGAGGTCGGCGTCATCGTCTCCGACACGTTCGGTCGCCCGTGGCGAAAAGGCCTCACCGATGTCGCGATCGGCGTCGCGGGCATCGCAGGTGTCGTCGACCTGCGCGGCACAGAAGATGCGCTCGGCCGCACGATGCAGGTCACCGAGGTCGCCGTGGCCGACGAGTTGGCGTCCGCGGCCGAGTTGGTGATGGGCAAGTCGAGCGGCATACCGGTCGCCGTCGTGCGAGGTGCCGACCGGTCGTGGTTCCGCGACGCGAGCGTGAACGAGCTGATCAGGCCGCCGGCCGAAGATCTCTTCCGCTGATCTCGTCGTCCCCGTCCGTTGTCAGCGGAGTCGAGCGAGCCCGTCGCGAAGCGATGTGAACGGCGACCAGCCCAGCTGGATGCGCGCGCGTGTCGGCGAGAGTGCGAGCCGCGCGAGATCGTTCGGGCGCGCACTCGCGGTGCGCGGCGCGGGCGACGATGCTCCCCCCATTGTGTCCCAGAGTTCGTTGATGCTCGTCGAGATGCCGGTTCCGACATTGACCACCAACCCTCCGGCGCGGTCGAGCGACCGCACGAGCGCATCGACCACGTCGTCGACGTGCACGAAGTCGCGCGTCTGCTTTCCGGTGCCGTGCACGACGGGTGCGCGACCGGCGGCGAGAGCGTCCGCGAACGCGGCCACGACGCCGTCCTCTGGGCGCTGGCGAGGTCCGTAGACGTTGCCGACCGCGAGAACCGTGAACTCGACGCCGTGACGGTCGCGATACACGACGTGCATGTCGGCCGCCGCGCGCGCGACTACTTCTTCGCTCGTGCGCGGCTCGGAGAGGTGGCCCTCCTTGATCGGGGTGTCGCGGGCAGAGACTTCTCCGTACAGCAACGACGCCGGCAGCACCGTCACCACCTTCCCCACTCCAGAGAGACGCGCCGCCTCGAGCACTGCGGTCACGGCCTGCAGCGACGCGAGCGCACCCCGCAAATGCGCCGCGGCCGGACTGAACGAGGCCACGTTGACGATCGTCTCGGGACGCCGCAACGAGACGAGTTCACCGAACTCTGCGGACTCGACGGCGATGTTCTGGAACTTGAAGCGGCCCTGGGCATTGCGCGCACCAGACAGGTGGGCGAGGGCGCCCGTCGACAGATCATCGACGACGTCGACCTCAAGTGGCTCGAGCACGAGACGCTCGACGAGGTGTGAACCGACAAAACCGGCGCCGCCGACCACCATCACCCGCTGGGCGGCCACCATCAGGACATCTCCGCCGGGTCGGGCACGCGCGCACCGACAAGTGTCGACCCGGCCGGCACTTCGGCACCCGCACCGATGACGCTGTCGACGAGTTCGCATCCCGCACCAACCGACCCCATGACGAGGCTGCGCTCGAGTCGCACCCGATCAGCGAGAACCGCGCCGGGAAGCACGACCGAGTCGACGAGGACACACCCTGCGCCGACCGTCGCTCCCTCTCCCACCACCGTGTGGGTGAGAGATGCCGACGCGTCTATGTGCGCACGCGGACCGACCGACGACAAGATGCGCCGACGGCTCCCGTCGATGAGGTCGAGGTTCGCCTGAAGGTACGTGTCGGGCCTGCCCGTGTCGATCCAGTAGTCATCAGTCGCCATCGCCGCGAGTCGACCCTCTGCGACCATTGCCGGGAACACGACCCGCTCGATCGACACCTTCTGGCCCGCGGGTACACGCCCGATGACCGAGGGCTCGAGCACGTAGGTTCCGGCATTGATCACACGGCTGTCGGTCTCGCCCGGAGCGGGCTTCTCGACGAAGCGCCGCACCCAACCCGACTCGTCGACCTCAACCACGCCGTATTGCGACGGGTCCTCGACCGGCGTGAGATGAAGCGTTCCCTCGGCTCCGCGCTCGCGATGGAACGCAACCAGCGAGGCGACATCGAGATCGCAGAGAATGTCGCCGTTCATCACCACGAATGTGTCGTCGACACCCGCGTCGCGCGCCGCGAACGCAATCGCACCGGCAGTGTCGAGTGGTTCGGGCTCCACCGCGTAGTGCAATTCGACGCCGGCACAGACTCCGTCGGGAAAGGCCTCGAAAAACGGCTCAGGTTTGAAGCCGAGCGCGAGGACCACGCGAGTCACGCCGGCCGAACCGAGATTGGCGATGAGATGCTCGAGCTGCCGGACGTTTGCGATCGGAAGCAGCGGTTTCGGGACCGTCAATGTCAGTGGCCGCAGCCGGGTGCCAAACCCCCCGACCAGAACGACGGCTTGCATCAGCCCCCCGTTGTGTCGGTGGCCACCGTGGTGGTCGTCGCCGCAACCGTCGGCGGCGGCGCGGCCCCGGCGAGGATCGCGTCCTCAGAGGCGGGCACCGACAGCAGGTTTTCGGCCGACGGCGGAAGTGGAATCTCCGCACCGGCCGGAGCGAAGGCAATCGCGACGGCCATCAGGTCCTGGTCGATGCGAATGTTGCCGAAGTCGGTGATGTACTTCCGGCTCGATGCCGGATTGTCGTGCGAATCCCACACGATCACCTGCACCTGGGCATCGACTTCCTTGCCATCCTCGTCCTTGCACTTGTCTGTGTCGACTTTGTACGACTTTCCGTCGTTCTGCCCCGCAGGGAACTCGATTCCGTCGGAGTTCACCTTGACCCGGTAGGTGTCGAGGAACACCCCGAGCTTTGCCTTCGTGCCGGCCGCCGCCGGACGCGGATGCCAGTGAATGACACCGTCGTCGTGGCTGTGCACGCCGTACTTGGCGTACTCCTCGTCGACCGGGGTTTCGTTCTCGAAATGTCCCTCGAGGTCGCGGAGGAACTGGTCGCACGCGTAGAAGCCGTACGAGATGCGCCAGTGGTCGTCGACCGTCGGTGCAACCTCGGCGTCGGGGGCGAGCTCTCGCGCGTACGTGACGAGGATCAGTCCGAAGAAGATCACTGCCCCCATCACGGCGGGGAACAACGTGCCGCCCTGGAAGCGGGCCTTGCGGCCGCGGCTCTTCTGCGCGAGACGCGCGACTTTTCTTGCTGACGAACTACCGGCCACGAAGGAACGAGGCTACCGCCCGAGCGACTCGACGAGGGACAGGTACGAACGCGCCACAGAAGCCGGGGACACGTGTGCCTCGACCCACCGGCGGCCCGATTCACCCATTGATCGGCGCGTTCCCTCGTCGGCGAGCACATGGCGAATCGCGGCGACGAATTCCTCGGGGTCGTCCGGGGGAACGGCGAGTCCGGCTCGGCTCTCGTCGATGATGCGCACCACCTCGGTCCCGTCGTCGATTGCCGCCACGACGCAGCGGCCGGCGGCGAGGATCGAATACGTCTTCGACGGCACACTCACCGCGCCGAGTCCGCGCTTCAGGGGAACCACGTGCACGTCGGCGGTCGCCAACACCTCGGGCACCCGCTCCTGTGGCTGGTATCCCGAAAACACGAGATTCGCGACGCCGGCGGCCTCGCGCTCGAGTGCTGCACGCGCCGATCCGTCGCCGTTGATCACGAACGTTGCCTCGGGAATCGCTCGGGCCGCGGCCACCATCAACCCGAGCGATTGCGAGAACCCGACGTTGCCCGCGTACATCACCACTTGCTCTGCGCCGATGCCAAGTTCGCGCCGCAGTTCTGTCATGCGGTCGGCAGGCCGGATCGCCTCTGCGTCGACGAAGTTCGGGATCACATGCACCTTGCCGGCGCGAGTCGCCGCGACCTTGGCGGCGACATTGCGGCGGAGATCCTCCGAGAGCACCACGACTGCGTCGGCGCGCGCATACGACACCCGCTCCAGCCATCGAGCCGCCGCGATGACGCGCGAATTTGTGATCGCACCGGTCTCGACCGCGGCGTCGGGGAAGACATCTTGAATGTTGAAGATCATCGGGCACCTGCGCAGCCGCGCGGCGAGCCACCCGGTGAGACCGAGGGTGAGAGGCGGTGACATCGCGATCACCGCGGTCGGCCTGCGTCGCATG
>JBMTOT010000057.1:0-11806 GCA_049442935.1 Ilumatobacteraceae bacterium
TGCTTCGGCGGGCCAAAGACCGCCGCCACACTCGACGAATTCGTTGCGGAGGCGACCGGCGGCCTTCGGGCCTTGCCGAGCCCCCCATTCATGCACGGCGCCGGACATTGGATCGCGATGCGCACATGGCTGTCTGGCGGCACGGTGATCGTGCAGTCACAGCCCGACCGTCTCGACGCCGACGACATCTGGGGCACCGTCGAGCGTGAGAAGGCGAATTTCCTTCTCATCGTCGGCGACGCCTTCGCTCGCCCGCTCCTCGACGGACTGAAGAGCTCGGCGCGCGATCTGTCGGGTCTGCTGTCGATTCTCTCCGGCGGGGCGGCACTCTCGGCGCACCTGAAGGAAGAGTTCCTCTCGCACATGCCGTGGGTGATGATGGTCGACGGTCTCGGTTCCTCCGAGGCCGGCGGACAGTTGTCTCAGGTGTCGGCCGGCGGTTCGGCATCGACAGGAACGTTCCCCTGGTCGCCGCAGAACCACATCCTCGCCGAAGACCTGAGCTCTGAACTCGAGGCGGGCCACGACGGACTCGGGTGGCTCGCAAAGAGCGGCAGGCTCGCGCTCGGATATCTCGGTGACGAAGAAAAGACCAAGCGCACCTACCCCGTCGTGAACGGCGTGCGCTATGTGGTCCCCGGCGACCGCGCCCGCCTGCGCGCCGACAACGTGATCGAGGTGCACGGGCGCGATTCGGTGACCATCACCTCGGGCGGCGAGAAGATCTTCGCCGAGGAAGTGGAAGCGGCCGTGAAGGCTCACACGTCGGTGTACGACTGCGTCGTTGCTGGCCGCCCGAGCGAGCGCTGGGGCAACGAAGTGGTCGCAGTCGTCCGACTGGTGGACGGCGCATCACCCGACGACCAGTCGCTTCTCGACGAGGCGGCCCGGCACATTGCGCGCTACAAGCTGCCCAAGAAGATCGTCTACGTCCCCGAGATTCTCCGGTCGCCGTCGGGCAAAGCCGACTATCGCTGGGCCAAGCAGATCGCGGCCGAGGCCTGAGGCTCCCCGGGGACGCCCGACTCAGACGGGCAGGTCGCCCGTGGCCTTCTTCGTGGTGCCGGTGTCGGTGAATGCCTTGATGGTGTTTTCTGCGATGCGCATCTGGTGAATTTCGTCTGCTCCGTCTGCGAAACGCGCCCACCGGGCGTGTTGCAGCATGCTCGCGAGCGGCGTGTCGGTCGAGTACCCGAGCGCACCGTGAACCTGGATCGCGCGGTCGACGATGCGGTTCAAGCTGTTCGCGACGAAGTGCTTCGCCATTGACACCTCCTGGCGGAAGTCATCGCCGCGGTCGATTCGGTACGCGGCATGCAGCACCATCAACTTGCACTGGTACAGCTCCATCGCCGAGTCGGCGATCAGCCACTGCACACCCTGCTTCTCGGCGAGCAGCGATCCATGCGAAAAGCGATTCAGCGAACGCTCGACCATCATGTCGAGCGCGGTCTCTGCTTGAGCGATCCAGCGCATGCAGTGGGCCAGGCGCGCCGGCCCGAGGCGATACTGGCCCAGGCGGTGGCCGTTGCCCCGACCGCCGAGAATCTGCGAGTCGTGCACGCGGAGATCCTCGATGACGATCTCTGAGTGCCCGGTCGAGCCGTGCATGGTTTCCACCTCGCGAACGTCGTTCCAGCCCTGGCTCGGGAGGTCGACGATGAACGCCGTGTTCGCGCCGCGTGATCCCTCGGGAACGTCCATCTCCGTGCGCGCGATGAGAATCGCGAACTTCGCACGACGAGCACCAGAGATGAACCACTTGTGGCCGTTGATGATCCACTCGTCGCCGTCCTTCACCGCGTGCGTGCGGATCAGCGTCGGGTCGGAACCTGCAACCTCGGGCTCGGTCATCGCGAAGCACGACGACGTGACACCCTCGCACAGGGGACGCAGGTACTTCTCCTTCTGTTCGTCGGTTGCCCAGTGCACGAGCGTGTGCATGTTCCCCTCGTCGGGGGCCTGACAGTTGAAGACCCACGGCCCGACTCGGGTTTTCGCGGCCTCGGCCTGAACCATGGCGAGAGCGACGTGCCCGAGCCCCATGCCTCCCCACTCCTTAGGCATGTGCGGAAGCCAGAGACCTTCGGCCTTCGCCTTCTTGCGAAGGTCGATCAGGGCGCGCACGTAGGCGCCCCGTTCGTCGTCGGTCATCTCCTCGCGGTGCCCGTAAGGCTCCATCGCCGGCTTGATGACGCCCTCGACGAACGAACGGACCTTCTCGCGAATCTCCTGGTGCTCGGGTGCGAGTGTGAAATCGATCATTTGGATCCCCCTGGTCGTGGCGCTGGCGGCGCCGCAGACATTCTTGCCGTGCGGGACGGTCCCGCACGAAGCGTCCCCACCCGGCGTGACCAACGACAGCACGGCACACCCGGGCGAGGCCGGACACCCGCCCTAGCCTTGGCGCCGTGACTACGTCGGCACCAGAACCTCGTTCAACATGGGACACCGAGCGTCTGCCCGAGGGCGAGGCCAAGGTGGCGATGGTGCGTTCGATGTTCGATGCGATCGCCCCGCGCTACGACCTCGTGAACCGCATCATGACGTTCCGACTCGACGTCCGATGGCGGAGGCGCGCGGTGCGGGAGTTGGCGCTGGCGCCGGGTTCCACCGTGCTCGACCTGGCCTCCGGAACCGGAGACATGTGCATCGACCTTCGGCGCGCCGGACTCGTGCCCCTGTCGATGGACCTGTCGTTCGGCATGCTCTCGAACGATCGGAGCGGAGCACCGCGTGCCCAGGCCGACATTCTCCGCCTCCCCGTTCCCGATGAAGGGGTCGACGGCATCGTCTGTGCCTTCGCGTTGCGCAACCTGGCCGATCTCGACGTCTTTTTTGCCGAATGTGCGCGCGTGATCCGACCCGGCGGCCGCATCGCGTTGCTCGACGTCGGCGTGCCCCACAACCCATTGGTGCGCTGGGGCAATTCGATCTACTTCGGGCGCATCGTGCCGCGCATCGGTGCCCTGCTCTCGGACGGCGCCGCCTACCGCTACCTGCCTCGGAGCGTCTCGTATCTCCCGTCGCGGGAGCGCCTCACCGAGATGCTGTCGGCCGCCGGGTTTTCCGGCGCGGCACACCGGCAACTCTCGGGCGGGTTGACCCAGATGCTCACCGGCACCAGGGCATGATCCACCGCACCATCACGCTCGACGCGGCTCCCGACCTGAACCATGTCTGTGCGGGGGACGGCGTTCTTTTCGTGCGTGACGGAGTCGGCGTCGCGGGTCGCGGCATCGCCGCCGAATGCGCCGCAGACGAAGCCCCCGGGCTTCTGTCGGCCATCGAAGGAGACAGCCCGTCCGTTGGCGGCCCGGTCATGCTCGGACTCGTGCCGTTCCTTCCCGGCAGCGCGGCGCGCTTCGTGCTTCCCCGCTTCACGGTGATGAAACACCCGGACGGCTCCGCGACTGCGACGCTCGTCGGCCATTCCGACGCCGACGTCGACGATGCGGCCTTCGATCGCTCACTGGAGGTTGCACAACTCACCGGACCGCCGCGTCCGTCCAGCAACTCGTTCCGGGTCGGTGCCCTCACACCTGTCGAGTCGTACCTCTCAGCCGTCGCCGCCGCGCGCGACGAGGTGCGCTCGGGTCGCATCTCGAAAGCCGTCATCGCGCGCGACATCGAGATCGCCGCCGATGACCCGATCGACGTGCACGCCGTACTGCTGCGTCTGCGCGCGTCGTTCGGGTCGACCTACCGCTACATGGTCGGCGACATGATCGGCGCATCACCCGAATTGCTGGTCTCGGTTGCAGGTCGCACGGTGCGGTCGCATCCCCTCGCCGGAACCGCCCCGAGAACCGGAGATCCCTCGACCGATGCACGCCTTGCCTCCGAACTCGTGGCAAGCACGAAGGACCAGATCGAACATCGCGTGGTGATCGACATGGTGCGCGACACATTGTTGCCGCACTGCTCGTATCTCGACTGGGAGGCCGAACCTTCCATCGTCACTGTCGCCAACGTCCAGCACCTCGGTACCGAGATCGAGGGCGCACTCTCTGAGCCGGCACCGCACGTTCTCGAGTTGGTGCGCGCCTTGTGCCCCACGCCGGCACTCGGAGGCCACCCGAGCGCCGACGCGATCGATCTCATCGGTCGCGTCGAGCACAGCGAGCGCGGATGGTACGGAGGAGCCGTGGGGTGGATCGACGCCAGCGGGCAGGGAACATTCGCCGTCACGATCAGGTGCGCCGAGCTCTCCGCCGACCGCCGGCGTGCGCGTCTTTTTGCGGGGGGCGGCATCGTCGCGGCAAGTGATCCGCACGCCGAACTGGCCGAAACTCAGGCCAAGTTCCAGGCAATGCTCTCGGCCATTGTGCGACCCTGAGGCGCCGCCGAACTGTCAGAGCGACAGGGCCGACTCGACGGCCGCCGTGACGGCGGTGCTGCACGCCTCGTGCGATGCGACATTTGCACCTCGGTCGAAGCGCGCCTCGATCAGCACCGGACCACCCTGTCTCACAGCCTGCGCCAGGCCGGCAGTGTCCGAGACGTCGACATGTCGAAGCCCGTGCGCGGCGGCCAGATGTGCAAACGAGACACCGTGCGGAGTGCCGTAGATCTTCTCGAATGTTTCGTGCGACACCTGTGTCGCCTGCGGAAGAAAACTGAAGATCGAGCCACCGTCGTTGTTCGTGACCACGACAGAAAGATCGACTCCGCGCGAGGCCAGCCCGACAAGACCGTTCGAGTCGTGCAGAAGAGCCACGTCGCCGATGAGAAGGACCGTCGGTTTGCCGGATGCGAGCGCGACACCGACCGCCGTCGACACCACACCGTCGATTCCGTTGGCTCCGCGATTCGACGAAACCACCACGCCGGGCGTCACGGTACCGAACCATTCGACGTCGCGAATCGGCATCGACGAGCTCACCACCAGGCGCGAGCCTCTGGCCATTGAATCTGTCACTGTGCGAGCAGCCGTCTGCTCCGACCAATTCTTGGCGCACCATGTGCTGATGGCCGTTTGGGCCGCGGTCTCGGCTGTCGACCAGAGACCGAGCCACTCGTCGGAAACTGCCTCGACCGAACGCGCGAGAAGCCGACACACCTCCGACACCGATCCGACAACGCGGTGCCGCACGCGATGGTCAGGGTCGACGACAGACTCTGTCGGCGAGACCTGCACCAGGGGCGCCCCTGTGGCGGTCAGCCACTGCGAGAGAACCTTCGATGCCGGCGGAGCCCCGACGCGCACCACCACATCGGCGGCGAGCCGGGACGCCGCCGCGCTCGACCGCAGAATCGCATCGAAGGCGACCACCACCGAGGGATCACAGTCGCGCAGACCACTCACTGCGTCGGCAAGAACCGGCCACCCGAGAGCGCGCGCGAGGTCCAGCACTTCGGGTTCAGATCCCCTGCCCGCCACGATCACACCCCGCACTCCCGAGACCAGTCGGGCAACGTCACCGAGGTCCGACGGCGCGGGCATGGAGGGATAAATCGTCTGCGACCACGCACCGGACCGGGCCGGGGGCAACTCGGCCACGTCGCCGACGAGAGGCTCTCGGAACGGCAAGTTCAGATGCACCGGCCCTGGTCGCTGCCCGGTGGCGATGTCCACGCAGCGCGCGGCGAGTGACCGCCACGTGTGCGACGCATCGAATGACGCGACTCCCGGATCGTGGAACCATCGCACCGCGTCGCCGAACAATTTGGTCTGGTCGATCGTCTGAGGAGCCCCGACATCGCGCAACTCGGGCGGCCGGTCGGCGGTGCACACAACCATCGGCACGTCCGACAGATGTGCCTCGATGACAGCCGCGTGGAAGTGTGCGGCCGCGGTTCCGGAGGTGCACAAGAGAATTGCCGGCTCTCCCGAGGCGATGCCGATGCCGAGAGCGGCGAATGCCGCGCTGCGCTCGTCGTGAAAGACGTGCACCTCGAGCCCGCCGTGGTCGGCGAGGGCAAGAGCCAGCGGGGTCGACCGGCTGCCCGGGGCCACGACTGCATGGCGCAGACCGCACGCGACCCACTCGTCGACAAGGGTCGCACAAAACGTGGCCGTGGATGCAGCCGTGGCGCGCGCGGAATCTGCGGAGGAAGTCATTGTGCCTATCGTGTCACTTGTGCGAGTTGAGATCTGGTCCGATGTGGTGTGCCCCTGGTGCTACATAGGTAAGCGTCGTTTTGAGAAAGCACTCGCGATCCTGCGTGACAAAGGCGTCACAACCCCGATCGAGGTCGTGTACCGCTCGTACCAGCTCGACCCGACGGCACCTGCAGGGTCGCCCACGCCGGTCGTCGAGGCCTACGCGAAGAAATTCGGCGGCACCGACCGCGCCCGCGAGATCCTCGGCCATGTCACGCGCGTGGCCGCCGAGGATGGAATCGCGTTCAACATGGACATAGCCCTGCGGGCCAACACCGTGGTCGCCCACCGAGCGCTCCACTGGGCGCTCACCGAATGCGAGGGTTCGGGCACCGATGCCCAGTCCCGCTTGAAGGAATCCCTCCTCGCCGCATACTTCACCGAGGGCCTCGACGTGGGGGACCCCGACGTCGTCGCCGCATGTGCCACGGCGATCGGGCTCGACGGAGCGGCACTTCGCCTGTGGCTCGACGGTGACGGCGGGAAGGACGCGGTCGTCGCCGACATGCGCGCAGGAGTCGAACGAGACATCTCGGGAGTTCCCGCTTTCGTCATCAACGACGCCTTCCTCGTTCCCGGCGCCCAGGATGCCGAAGTGTTCGTGAACGTGCTCGAGCGAATCATCTCGCGTGCGAGCGATTGACACCGTGACCCACGACTCGCTCCTGTCGCACCGCGTCTCGGGGTCGGGTCCGACGATCGTGTTTCTCCACGGCTTCACCCAAACAGGACGCTCGTGGGACCCGATCACGAACGCCTTCGAGGCGACGTACACATGCATCACGGTTGACCTCCCCGGACACGGCAACTCGACAAATGGTGCGAGATCGCTGACGGACGCCGCCGATGATGTGGCCGCCGTGCTGCGCACACTCGACGCTCCGGCGACCGTCGTCGGCTATTCGATGGGCGCCCGCGTTGCACTCCATGTCGCACTCACCTACCCCGAACGTCTGCGGCGGCTGGTGCTCGTGAGCGGCACCGGCGGCATCGACGATGATGCCGAACGCGCCGGGCGACGCGACTCCGACGACGCGCTCGCTGCCCGCATCGAAAAAATCGGCACCGATGCATTCCTTGCCGAATGGCTCGCACAGCCCATGTTCCGCACTCTGCCGCCCGATGCAGCCTCGCTCGCCGAACGCCGCCGGAACTCACCGACCGGTCTCGCTGATTCGTTGCGCCACTCCGGCACCGGCACACAGGAACCTCTCTGGGACCTCCTGGATCGCATCGACGTTCCGGTGCTCGTCGTCACGGGCGACCTCGACACCAAGTTCACCGCACTCGGAGAACGGCTCGCAAGGCATCTCCCCCGCGCAACCCGTGTGCGTGTTGCAGATTCAGGACACACCGTGCATCTCGAAGCACCGGCGACATTCATCGACGCCGTGGGCCGGTGGCTGGCAGAGACCGAGTGATGCGTGATGCCTCAGCGAGGCTCAGCTAACCGCGAGGGCAAGACCGGTCGCAAGCGTGGCGCCGAGCACCAACTGGGCGCGCCCCACCATTGCGAGCACCTCGACAAGGGAACGGCCATGCGCTCCGGCGAGCACCGTCCTGACGGCCGGCGCAAGCGCTGCGACGCCAATGAGACCGAGAAGTGCCGGCCCACCAGCGACACGTGCCGCCACAACGACACCTCCGCCGGTGAGTGCGGCGAGACCGACGAAGAAGGCACGCGTCGCCCGGTCGCCGAGACGCACCGCGAGCGTGATCTTTCCCGATCGCGCATCTCCCTCACGGTCGCGCAAGTTGTTCACCACCAGCAGCGCACACGCAACTGCCCCCACTGCGATGCTTGCCGCCACCGCGGCAGCACTGATGCTCTCGGCGATCACGTATTCGGTGCCGATCGTGGCAACGAGACCGAAAAAGACGAACACGAAGATCTCCCCGAGACCGGCATATCCGTAGGGTCGCGGACCACCGGTGTAGGTCCAAGCAGCCACCATCGCGGCGGCCCCGACCGCAACAAGCCACCAGGTGGTGACCGCCGCGAGCACGAGCCCTGCGAGTCCTGCGACGCCGAGCGCGGCGAACGCTGCACGTCTCACGGCCGGCGGGGACACAAGCCCCGAGCCGACCAGTCGCAACGGCCCGACTCGGTCGGCGTCGGTTCCCTTGACGCCGTCTGAGTAGTCGTTCGCATAGTTGACTCCGACCTGCAGGGCAAGACTGACCGCGAGGGCCGGGAGCACCCTCCACCAGATGGGCGACTCGACGCCGGCCGCACTCGCCGCACCGACGGCCACCGGCACCACCGCGGCCGGCAGGGTCCGCGGTCGTGCACCGGCAATCCACAACATGAGTCCTCGGGGGTGTTCGACCTGCGTCACTCGTCAAGTGTCGCAGACATCGGCGGGCGTACGCTTGCTTGGTGCGCGAACTGGTTTGTCTCGACCTCGACCTCGACGCCACGTTCGTCGACCGGGTCGCGCGCGCATGGGACGACGGCGACGCCGTCTTTCCCCTCGACCGTCGACTGCCGGCGCCCGCACGCGACACCCTGCTTGCAGTCGTGCGGCCAACCGTCATTTGCGATGCCTCCGGAGACCGTCGAGCCGACGGGGAACCTGTCGAGACGGGCGATGCCGTCGTTGTCGCAACATCGGGCACGACCGGCACGCCGAAGGCGGCAGTGCTCACCCTGGATGCCGTCGAGGCGAGCGCCCGCGCAACATCGAGCCGTCTGGGTGTCGGCGTCGACGACGCCTGGTTCGCATGTCTTCCTCCGGCGCATGTCGGAGGATTCTCCGTGGTCGCGCGCGCACTGTTGACCGGAACTCGTCTCCTCACCGCGGCAAGATTCTCGCCAGAGGCCTACGCCGCGGCGGCGCATGACGGCGCGACACTGGTGTCGCTCGTTGCAACTGCACTTGCCCGCGTCGATGCCTCGTTGTACCGCACAATTGTGCTCGGCGGGTCGCGACCGCCGGCCGACCGGCCCCGCAACTGCGTCGCCACCTACGGCATGACCGAGACCGGCAGCGGGGTCGTCTACGACGGCACTCCCCTCGAGAACGTGGAGATCGATGTGCGAGACGGAATCATCCACGTGCGCGGACCGATGCTTCTTCGCACGTACCGCGGCGCGCCGTCGCCGATCGATGCGAACGGCTGGTTCCGCACCGGCGATGTCGGGTCCTTCGCAGACGGTCGACTGAGCGTCGACGGTCGCGAGGGCGACATGATCGTCACCGGCGGAGAGAAGGTCTGGCCCGAGCAGGTCGAATCGGTTCTCGCGCTGTCGCCCGAGATTGCCGACGTGTGCGTCGCAGGCGTTACCGACCCCGAGTGGGGCGATGCGGTGCATGCGTGGGTGGTGCCGTCGACGGCGACGCCTCCTACGCTCGACGATCTTCGGGCTCTCGCCAAGGAACACCTGCCGCCGTGGTGCGCACCCCGCGCTCTGCACATCATCTCTGAGATTCCTCGCACGGCACTCGGCAAACCCATCAGACACGCATTGCCAGGCCGCGCATGACCGCGCCCCTTCCGGGCGCCTACTGGCGTCAGTTCTCGGCCAGCACCATCTCGAACATCGGCGACGGCATGACGGCCGCGGCCATGCCGCTTCTGGCTGTGTCGCTCACAGACGACGCCCGACTGATCGCCGGCGTCGCCGTTGCCGCGATGCTTCCGTGGCTCGCGCTCAGCCTCCCGGCCGGAGTCTGGATCGACCGCTGGAGCCGGCGCCGAGTGATGGTGACCGCGAACCTCGTGCGCACGACCGTCTACGCCGCGATCGCGTCGCTCGCCGCGACCGGATCACTCGGCATCTGGGCACTCTTGGCGCTTCTTTTGGTCGTCGGCTGCGCAGAGGTGTTCTTCGACATGAGCGCCCAGGCCTTTTTGCCCTCGATCGTCGACCCCGAATCTCTCAACAGGGCGAACGGATTGCTGTACGCCGCCGAGGTGATCAGCAACTCGTTTCTCGGCCTGCCCCTCGGGGCATGGTTGTTTGCGATCGCGGTGGGAGTTCCCTTCGGGATCGATGCGGCCACGTACCTGGTGGCCGCGATTCTGATCGCATCGATCACCTCGACCCGTCCCGAGGCACATGTCGAGCGCCAACCGGCGTCAGGCGACTTTCTCGGCCAGTTGCGCGAAGGTCTCGCCTGGCTCTGGGCGCACCGCACCCTGCGCACTCTCGCGATCCTTCTCGGCGTGACGAACATGGCATTTGCGATGGGTGAGTCGATCTTCGTGAAGTTTGCATTCGAGCAGCTCGACGTCGGTGCGCGCGGTTTCGGGCTCCTCCTCGCCGCAATGTCGCTTGGATCGATCGCAGGAGGCCTCGCAGGCGATCGCATCGCCCGCAAGCTCGGCGCGGGAACGTCGATCGTGGTCGCCTATGCCATTTTTTCGGTTGCCGATGCCGTTCGGGCCGGCATCCCAACGGTGGTTGTCGTGACCGCAACCTCGGTCGTGGTCGCTCTCGCCGGCACGGTGTGGAACGTCGTGACGGTCAGTTTTCGCCAGCGCGTCATCCCGCCGGAATTGTTCGGCCGCGTCAACAGTGCCTACCGATTCATCGGAACCGGATCCATCGCCGTTGGCGCCTTTGCCGGCGGCCAGATCGCCCATGTCGCAGGGGTGAGAGCACCGTTTTTCGTCGCTAGCGCCGTCACCCTCATCGCGCTCCCCTTTGCACTGCCGGTGTCACGCGACCCCCAACTGTCAGAGTCGAACTGACGCCGCAATCGGCGAACCGGTTCAGTCTTCGACGACCGGACCCACCCGCACCGAGGTGATGCGACGTCCCTCGAGCTCTTCGATCGTGAAACGCCAGCCCTCTGCGTCGACCGCCTCGCCCACCTCTGGGACGTGCTCGAGTGTGCCGAAGAGATAGCCGGCGATCGTCTCGTGGTCGTCGTCGGGCAGGTTCGTGTCGAAGTGGTCGTTGAAGTCGCCGATCGCCATCGACGCGTCAACGAGCGACTCCCCCGTGGGCAGCAGCCGCACCTCGGGGTCGACCTCGTCGTGTTCGTCGACGATCTCACCGACCAACTCCTCGAGACAGTCCTCGAGGGTGGCGAGGCCGGCGATGCTGCCGTACTCGTCGGCCACGATCGCCATGTGGAAGTGGTCCTTTTGCATCTCGCGCATCAGCTTCGACACCGATTTGGTCTCGGGGATCACCGTCGCATTGCGGGCCAGACCGTCGACAGGGTCTTTGGCGGCGCCCGCCCGCACGGCGCGCATCATGTCTTTCGCATAGACGATTCCCACCACGTCGTCGTTTCCGTCCTCGTCTTCTGCGATCAGCGGCAGGCGGCTGAAACCGTGCTCGAAGGCGATGTCGAGTGCGTCTTCGACAGTGATTCCTGCATCAACCGTCACGAGGTCGGGACGCGGAGTCATGATCTCTCGCACGACAGTGTCGCCGAACTCGATGATCGACTCGATGAGTTCGCGCTCCTCGTCTTCGATCACCTTTTCTTCTGCCGCCGCCTCGACAATGCCGAGGAACTCCTGCTCGCCGACGAACGGGCCCTGCTCGAGTCCCTTGCCCTTCACCACGACGTTCGTGAGTCCGATTAAGCCCTCCGACACCTTGCGCAACGGCCAGAAGGCGACGAGCAGGTTGATGAGTCGCGAGGTCGACAGTGCCGCCCGTTCGGGGTGCTGCACCGCATAGGTCTTCGGCACAGCCTCTGCGAAGACGAAGAACACCACGACGTTCAGCACCACACC
>JBMTOT010000058.1:0-11778 GCA_049442935.1 Ilumatobacteraceae bacterium
CCCCCCCCCCCCCCCACGGAACTCCACCCGGAAGTCTCCGCCGTCTGCGAGGTGACGCACCCATTCGCGTTCGCACTCGGTTCGTTCGTGGGGCAGTGCGTTCGTCCACGGTGCGGTGCCCGGGACGACGGCGGCACCGTTCAGCACGAGAGTGCGAAACGCAGGGTTCGCAGACACCAGGCGGCAGTCGGAGTCAGCCTCGAAGACGCCGACGGGCAGGGCACGAACAATGGGGTCGATGGGGTCATTCTCACAGATCGACCGCACAAAGCGGTGGAACAACCCCGTTACGTGGCGAACAGATGTCTCGCCGGTTTGGTCAGCCGGTGGCGGTGAATTGGGTCGAGGTCTCCGCCAACGTGGCCCCTTCGATCGCGGCGCGCAGCGTCGCCGGGTCGTCGCCGTTCTGGGCCTCGAGGACTTGGCTCACGGCGAACACCGTGATCACGTAGTCGTGCGTCTCGCCGTCGGGTGGGCAGGGTCCGGCGAATCCCGATGAGCCGTCGGCGAGTTGTGCGGTGACGGCGCCATCGGGCAGGACTCCTTCGCCGAGCGAGAGGGTCGCCGCGTCGATGTTGGCCACCACCCAGTGGCGGGCCTCTGGCGCGTCAAGATCGTCGACGACGAGGGCGTAGGTGACGGTGCCGCTCGGACCCGGCGTCCATGACAACGGCGGCGAGATGTTCTCGCCGTCGCACGTGTAGCGAATGTCGATCGCGGCGCCCTCCGACCACGGTCCGGTGACAGAGAACTCCTGCGGCGCCGGAGTAGTCACGACAGCAACCGTCTCGCCCTGGTCTGCCCGCGGGGGGCGAAGAGTGCGGCCGTCATCGCTCGCGCACGAGGCCGTCGCGAGCGCAGCGGCAAGCACGCTCGCGACTCGTGCAACTGTCAGACGACTACGACGGCGGACCACGAGGCAAGGCTATGGGTGCAGATATCGGTGTGGCTATCGGTGCTGCGGCCTGTCGGTAGTGTGATCGCCGATGGTGACCCCAGCCGTGTCGAACTCTGGTGAGCCCCTGAGCCTGCTCACCGTTCATGCCCACCCCGATGACGAAGCCTCAAAGGGCGCCCCGACCGTCGCGCGCTACCACCAAGAGGGCGTGCGAACCGTTCTCGTGTGTTGCACGGGTGGCGAAGAGGGCGACCTGCAGAACCCTGCGCTGCGCGAGCCGGGGCAGCCGTTCCACGGTCTGACCCCCGAGGAGGAAAAGTCGCTCCTCGCTGAAGTGCGTCCGCGCGAATTGAAGAAATCGACCGACATCATCGGGTTCCACGCGGTGCACATGCTGGGGTACCGCGACTCCGGGATGGCAGGTTCACCGGCCAATGAGCACCCAGAGTGCTTCCACATGGCCGACCTCGACGAGTCCACAGGTCGTCTGGTGGCACTCATTCGCCGCGAGCGGCCGCAGGTGATCCTCACCTACAACGACGACCAGACCGGTTACCCGCACCCCGACCATTTGAAGGTTCATGACATCAGCGTGCTGGCCTTCGAGCGCGCCGGCGACCCTGCTTGGTACCCCGAGGCAGGCGAGCCGTGGCAGCCGTCGAAGATGTACTACACGCTCTGGTCGCGGGGCCGAATCGAAGCTCTGCACGAGGCGCTCCTCGCCAAGTGGGGCGAGTCGCCTTTCGACGAGAACTGGCGCAAGCGCCCCTCGCAGGACGATCGCATCACCACAAAACTTGATGTGGCCGAGTGGTTCCCCGCGCGAACCGGTTCATTGCGTGCCCACGCGACGCAGGTCGACCCGACCTCGAAGTGGTGGTTCGGTCTCGACGACGCAGAGACCGCCCGCATCTACCCTTGGGAGGACTGGATTCTCGCGAAGTCGATCGTCGGCGGCCCGGAGAACGGCACCTACGAGAGCGACTTGTTCGCGGGTGTGCGCGCAGTCGACCGCGTGACGACGGGCGGCGCACGGTGAGCGTTCAGTACCGCGTCGCGTTCTCGAAGTCTGACGTGGCCGTCGAAGGCCCCGACGATGCCGATGCAGTCGTGACGATCGAGTCGAAATACGCGAGTGACGACCCGACGGTTGCTTTCATGCGAGGCCGACTGAAGTCGGAGGGGAGCACCGGGGCTGTCTTCGAGGCGCTGTGGTCGGGCGAGGCGGCGGCGGCGATCAGCCGGCTCGCATCGCGTCCCTGATCTCGCGGTAGCCGATCAGCACCGCCCCCGAGGAGGAGAGTGCGGCGCGCGCCTCGTCGCCCGTGACAAGTGCGAGATCGTCCACCCAGCCGTCGGCGGTTGCGCCGAGCGCACGAACCTCCGGGGTATCGATCGCGGGCTGCACGTGAATCTCGGTGACGCCGGGGGAGAGCGACTCGATCGCCGCCATCAGCCGTTCACGTGATCCGGCATGCCAGTCGTGGTCGAAGTGGTCGGGGAACAGCACTCCCTCGTCGGCAGCGAGTCGACGGAAGTCGAACCCGGCGGTCGATGCCGGAATGGTCGAGGGCAGTCGGATCGGGAGCCGGAACTCGACTGCCAATTCCAGGTAGATGTCGAAGAACTCGGGCCGCAGCGTGATCGCACTGAGATGCGGCGCAAGGTGCGTGACGTCGATTCCCCACGCAAGAGCGCGCTCGACTTGGGCGCGGCATTCCCGCAAGACCTCGTCGGCGTCTGCGTGTTCCCAGAGATCGTCGATGGCGCGCGGGAATCCGCCCTCGCCAGACAGCAAGGACGGAGCGTGCGTGATCGGGCCCCACCGGTATGCCGGGTGCTCGGCATTCAAGGTCAGGTGAACGCCGATGTCCTCGCCGCGCTGTTCGAGCGCCGCGTACCTTGCCCACGGGGCGGGAACCATCAGTGAAGTGCACGTCGCGACTCCTTCTCGGATGGCGGTGAAGACGCCGACAGTGGCCGCGTGGCACGAGCCGAGGTCGTCGCACGAAATGATGACGAGGCGGGCGTCGTCATCGTGTCCGAGCCTCGACGCGAGCGTTGCCATGTTGGCGACGCTATCGGTCGCATGCCCCCCAGAGTCCGAGTCGGGCCGTCGAGGCGCGATGGGCGGCTTCGGCAAAGTCGCGCTGGTGGGCAGTGTTCGGCTCGATCGACAGCGGCACGGCGTAGCCCTGTTCGACGATGTCGAGGTTCACGAACAACCCGTCTGCGGCGCGGGTGACATAGAGCAGGAGCCTCCCGTAGCGGTCGCGCGCTTCGGCGTCGCGCACCACCGTGATGCGGGTGCCCTTCGGCAGAAGCGCCGCGGTGCGCGCCGATGCCTCAGGGCCGAAGCATTCCACCGGTTTGGACGGGTGCACGGTCTCGGGGGTGTCGACACCGATCAGTCGCACGGTCTCGGTGCGCCCCGCCATGCGGACGACAAGAGTGTCGCCGTCGACGACCGACATGACGGTCGCACCGCCGTCGAAGTCGGGCGGCGTGCATGCCGCCGGCAGAACACAACAGGCCGCGGCGAAGATCGCCGCGGCCTGTTGTCGAAGTGTCACACGAGCCCTCACGGGCTCGGTGTGTGGATCAGAGACGCTCGATGAGCGTTCCGGTGCCGAGGCCGCCTCCGCAGCACATCGAGACGAGTGCATAGCGGCCACCGATGCGCTCGAGCTCGTTCAGTGCCTTCGTCATGAGGAACGCACCGGTCGCGCCGAGGGGGTGTCCGAGGGCGATCGCGCCGCCGTTCGGGTTGGTCTTGTCGAGGTCGGCGCCGACTTCCTTCGCCCACGCCAGCACGACCGAGGCAAACGCCTCGTTGATCTCGAACACGTCGATGTCGTCGATCTTCAGGTTGTTGCGCGACAGCAGACGCTGGGTCGCATCGATCGGGCCGGTGAGCATGAACACCGGGTCGACGCCCACGAGGCACGAGTCGACGATGCGAGCGCGTGCCTTGAGGCCGAGTTGCGACGCCTTCGCCTCGTTCATCATCAGCACCGCGGCGGCACCGTCTGAGATCTGCGAGGAGTTGCCGGCGGTGTGCACACCGTTCTCGCGGGCGACGGGCTTCAGCGAGGCGAGCTTTTCGAGCGAGGTCTCGCGGAGGCCTTCATCCTTTGCGACGCGGCGGGTGCCGCCCGTGGGCTTGCCCTCGGCGTCGATCTCGGGCGCATCGACTTCGATGTACTGGCCGGCGAAGCGGTCTTCGTTCCATGCGCGAATGGCTCGCTCCTGCGAGGCGAGACCGAAGCGGTCGGTGTCGTCGCGCGTGATCTTCCAGTGGTCCGCGATGCGCTCGGCACCCTCGAACTGCGATGTCATCTCATAGCGTTCGAAGTACGTCTTCGGGATCGGAACGCCGAGACCCAGTTCCTTGCGGCTGTTCGATCCGATCGGAACGCGGCTCATGGCCTCGACTCCGCACGCCATCGCGACATCGACGACTCCGGCGCCGATCAGCGAGGTGGCGAGACCGGTTGCCTGCTGCGACGACCCGCACTGGGTGTCAACCGTGGTTGCCGCGGTGGAGAGAGGAAGACCGGCCGCGAGCCATGCGGTGCGTGTCACGTTGAACGACTGCTCGCCGACCTGGCTCACGCAGCCGCCGACGACCTGCTCGACAAGTGCCGGGTCGATGCCGGCGCGCTCGATGACTCCCTTCTGCACGAGACCGAGGGTCTCGGCGGGGTGCATGCCCGACAGTCCGCCGCCGCGGCGGCCGATCGGTGTGCGCAGGGCATCGACAATGACGACTGAATTCTGGGTGTTTGCCATGCGACCGAGCCTATGTCGGGCCGCGTGGGGTACCGTCATCGACGGTGAGCAACGACGCAGTCTTCCGTCCCGCATTGACTCCCGCCCCGACCGCAGCATCTGAACGATGGATTCATGTGGTGGGTTCCAAGGTGTTCGTCGACGACCGTTGCGCCGAGCCCGGGTGGCATTCCCACTTCCTCGGAATGCACGGCGACGTGGCCTGCTGGGGAGTCGACGTGCCGGCAGGTGAAGACCCCGCCTACGGCGCCGAAGTCGACCTGCGCGCGCTTTTCGGCCGGGTCAGCGACACCGAGTGGGCCATCGCCGGACGGGCGGTGCAGATCGTCGAGTGGGGTCGCACCCATCGTTTCTGCGGCCGCTGCGGCGAACCCACCCGCCACGCCGACGACGACAGGGCGTTCGAGTGTCCGTCGTGTTCGCTGATCGCCTTCCCGCGACTTTCTCCCGCGATCATCACGCTCGTCACGCGCGGCGAGGGCGACGAGGAAGAGGCACTGCTCGCACGCGGCGCGAATTTCGGGGTGCCGATGTACTCGTGCCTCGCGGGGTTCGTCGAGCCCGGTGAGTCGCTGGAACAGGCCGTGGCGCGCGAGGTGGAGGAAGAGGTCGGGGTCGAAATCGGGTCGGTGTCCTACGTCGCGAGCCAGCCGTGGCCGTTCCCGCACTCGCTCATGCTCGGGTTCCGTGCGCGTTGGGTGTCGGGTGACATCGTGCCCGACCCCGTCGAGATTGCCGACGCCCAATGGTTCGGACGCGGCGACTTGCCGATGATTCCGCCCCACATCTCGATCGCACGCCGACTGATCGACGACTGGGTACTCCAACGCGCGTGACTGTGCCCCGACGGGCCGCGGTCTGCTGAACTAGACACAGACGCACCGATGCGGTGTGGCCGGTCCCGGGGTCGGGCGAAAGAAAGAAGAAGGTGGTCACGATGGGCAAGCCGAATGTGGATCTCGGAAAAGTCGGCCTCTGGTACGGATCGATCGATGCGCTCTCGACGCCAGATGCACGCCGCGCCGTTCAGACCGCCGAAGAACTCGGCTTTCCGAGTCTGTGGGTGGCAGAGGCGGTCGGGCGCGACCCGTTCGTGTCGGCTGCGGTGTTGCTGTCGGCGACGGAGAAACTCGTGATCGCGACAGGCATCGCCAACATTTACGCCCGCGACCCGATGACGATGGCGGCTGGGCAGAAGACCCTGGCCGAGGCGTTCCCCCGTCGCTTCCTCCTCGGAATGGGAGTCAGCCACGGTCACCTGGTGGCCGGCGTGCGCAAGCACGACTGGTCGAAGCCGTACTCGTACATGGTCGACTACCTCGACAAGATGGACAAGGCGCTCTTCATGGCCGTCGGACCACAGGAAGACCCGGGTCGACTGCTGGCCGCCCTCGGGCCGAAGATGCTGAAGCTCTCCGCAGAACGTGCGAACGGCTCGCACCCGTACTTCACGACTCCCGACCACACCGTGATCGCGCGCGAGACGATGGGCCCCGACGCACTGCTCGCTCCCGAGCAGATGGTGGTGCTCGAGTCAGACCCGACCGAGGCGCGACGCATCGCCCGTGCGGGAATGAAGATTTATCTCGGACTGCCGAACTACTTCAACAACCTGCGCCGCATCGGATTCACGGAAGACGACTGGGAGAACGGCGGCAGTGACCGTCTTGTGGATGCGATCGTGGCGTGGGGAAGCGAGGACAAGATCGCCGCTCGCGTCGCCGAACACCACGCGGCCGGCGCAGACCACGTCTGCGTGCAGGTGCTCACCGACAACCCGCGTCAGGCTCCCATCGAGGAGTGGCGACGTCTCGCATCGGTGCTTCTCTGAGCGGCGGGCGGCGCCTGGTCACCCGCTGACGAGTGCCTGCATTTCTTCGATCTCCGCTTTCTGACTCGAGATCACCGATTCTGCGAGCGAACGCAGTTCGGTGTTTCTGCCGTCGTTGACGACCTCCTCGGCCATGTCGACCGCACCTTCGTGGTGGGCGATCATCGCTCTCAGCCATTCGCTGTCGAAGTCTGTGCCGCGTCGTGATCCCAGCGCCGTCAACTGGTCGGCCGACAACATTCCGCTCATCATCGATGAGTGATCCATTGACGGATCGGCCTGCACAGGCTGGTCCCACTCGGCGAGGAACTCCTTCATCTGGGTGATCTCCGGGTCTTGTTCGGCCTTGATGCGCGAAGCGAGTGCGCGCACGTTGTCGCTCGCACCGGTTGCCGGGTCGAGTGCCATGTCGGCCAGTTCGATGGCTTGTTCGTGATGTGGAATCATCATCTGGGAAAACATCGTGTCCGCGGCGTTGAATTCGGCGTTCGACTCACCGCTCGAGCCGCCGCACCCCGCCAGCACGAACGCGGCGGCGACTCCAATGAGCAGCTTCTTTCGCATGACTTCCTCCGAGGTCGATGGGATGACGAAGGAACAGTAGTTCTCGACACTGATGCCGTGCCGTCGGAAAGTGCGACATTTTGCGTCACGTGAGCGAAGAGGTCACGAGGACAGCCGTCACTGCGATGACGCCCAGACCGACGCCGGTCTCGGCGAGGGCGGTGACCGTGAGGTCGCGTCGAAGTCTGAGGTCGCTGAAAGTCATCGGAGACCGTGCGAGGAGCCGTCTGTTCCGGTCCGCGTAGCGGAGCATGACCGCCACGAGAGCGAGCTTCACGATCATCAGTCGACCGTGACCCGTCGTGAACAAGGTCGTGATACCACCGTGGAGTCGCGCAGTCTGGACGACACCGGTGGCGATGATCACGGGCACCGCGATTCGCGCACCGTTTCCGAATCGGCGGTATGCGGCCACAGCATCGTGCACACCGAGGCGCGGAGCGACGACCAGGAGCAGGGCCGCGAGCCCGCCGAGCCAGTAGACCACTGCCGCCGTGTGGAGGACGTCGACCGGCACTCCCAACCACGGTGAACTCTGTGAGCGTGAATGACCCGCGTATGCAAGTGCGGTGAGGTAGCCGATGCCGGCTCCGGCGAGCACGATGTCAGTGTGCGGCGTGCGTATCCCTCTGACTACGGTCATCGCCGCACCAGCAATGACCGTGCCAAAGAGAATGCGTATGCCTGACATCTGGCCGGGCAGGACCGCCAACGCATCCCCAATGTGCACGATTGCACCGACAAACCCGGATGACGTGAGATCGGCGGCGAGTTGGACGGTCTGCACTGCTGGAGCGACCACCATCACTGCAGAGCCGTACGCCAGTGTCTTCGTGGCGACGGGTCCGGAAATTGCACCGGCAGCCGTGAGACGGTCCATGAGAAGAAGTCCGCCCACGGCGAGCAAAGAGAGATAGCCGAGTGCGCGCACCACTCCCTGGACCGGTCCTGGTAGTCCGCTGCCTCCCGAGTCGTCGTCGCTCGACGTGGTAGATCCCGACGAGGATTCATCTGACGTCGACGCCGCTGGTGCACTCGCATCGCCCGTCAGATTGACCACAAAATTGACACGGCCAGAGATCACGTGACCGTCCGTGCCGACGAGTCGCCATCGCGCGGTCATCCGGCCTGACAGGTCGCCGGGCAGGGGAAAAACGATGGTCTTCGCGGAGTCCCCGTGGATCGGCGTCGGAAGGGGCGTGCGCCTGCCGTCGGAGCGGATGATCTCGCCCGAGGCCGATTCGATCGGAACATCCGAGGCGAACGAGACCGACCACTGCGAGGGAGACGCGCCGACGACTTCACCCTCGGCAGGTGACGAACCGGTGAAGGTGTTGTGAGCCGATGCGGTCGTCGCAGCCAGCGACAGAACCAGGCCGATGATCACGACGAAGAGTGAAGAGAAGGCTCCGACTCGTGTCGTCAGAGGACGGCGTGGGCCCTTCGTGTGCACGCGTCGTTGTCTACCATCGCCACACGCCTGCCGACTGGCGGCAGGTCATTCGTCGATTCCGACAGGCCGTTCGTCGATGATCTGGTCGAGATACTCGCTCATCCCGTAGCCGGTGCGGCCGGAGTGCTCGCCCTCGGTGATGGTCCAGCGCGTCATGCCCTCGCTGATGCGCGTCAACAGCCATTCACCCTCGGGATCGCGGCGACGGTTGCGCAGCGGAATGAGGTTCAGCACTTGGCCTTCGAAGTGCCATGACTTGTTCGACTTCGAGGACGAGATGACTCCGGTGACACGCTCGTGGTACGCGTCGTCACCGCGTGTCACGGTGGAGATTCGCACGTCGTCGCAGAGGTGAATCTGGCCCGCATCCCACACGAACCCGCCACGGGTTCCGTCTGAGTCGCGTCGTGCAACACGGCTTGCCATGAAGCCGAGGTCGTCGCCGAAATTGGCTGTGAGCCACCGGTAGTACCACGGTGCCTGCCAATAGCGTGGGCCCCAAGAGTGGTCGCGCAGTCCGAAGCCGTTGATGGTGAAGGTCTCGTCTCCGACGCTGATCGTTCCGCTCGCCGCGACGAGTTGTTCGTAGTGGCCCTTCGCGAATTCCTCCCCGGGTCGCTCGTGCGGAGTGTCGGGTTCGCCGCCGAACATGCTCCGGCGTCCGTGCCCGGTGAAGGTGAGCCGCACCTCGCAGTCGACCTGCGCGTTCTCGGCAAACGCGCGCCTCGGGTCGGCCATCTGGAGCGGGTCGTCGAGAACCAGCACGCGCCCCGTGTAGTCGACCCGCAGTTCTTCGAACGGCGTCACCATCGTCCACGTCATGCCGCCCGAGTCGAGTGCGTCGTTCGACTCAATCGTCGGACGTTTGAACATGAACCCCACGCGGCCGCCCGGTAGGTAGAGGCACACGGTCATCTCGGCGTGACCTTCGTTCGCCCGGTTGCCCATGCGGAACCAGCCGCCCACTTCGGTCGCAGGGTCGAAGCAGTTGATGTACATGCTCTCGTTGAAGTTCTGCTCCGGCCCGAGCTCGTGCATGAATTCGTCCGACGGATCGAGTCTCACTCCCATGGTTCCCCCTTTGTCGTCTTCCTCGCGTGTGGCGTTGCGTCAGCCGCCGAAGACGCGGGCCTGCAATTTGCGCATGCCTGCGAGCCAGCGGTCACGGTCGGCGACTTTGCGCGTCTCGAACGTGTGCACCTCGGGGTGCGGAAGCACCAGGAATCGCTCGGCGACGATCGCGTCGTGTACGACCTCGGCCACGTCGGCAGGCTCCAGAACGTTGCCGGAGGCCTTCACCACGTCGCCGCCGCGCTTGTCGATGCCGTCGGCACCGGGCGGGTTCAACATGTTGGTGTTCACACCCTGCGGACACAGGCACGTGACCCGCAGGCCTCGGTCGCCGTAGGTGATCGAGAGCCACTCGGCAAATGCGACGGCGGCGTGCTTCGAGACGCTGTAGGTCGCACTGCCGATCTGCGACAACAGCCCCGCCGCCGACGCTGTGGAACAGAAGTAGCCCTCGCCGGCCGCCATCCAGTCTCCGATGAGGTGCTTTGCGGCCCAGCGGTGTGCGTGAAGGTTCACATCCATCACCGTCGACCATGTGGTCTCGTCGGTCGATACGAGGTCTGTTCCCTGCGCGATGCCGGCGTTTGCGAAGAACAAATGAATGAAACCGAAGTGCGTCCGTGCCGCGTCGATGAGATCGACGTTGCCTTGCTCAGTGCCGACGTCGGCGGTGACGGCGATCGCAGATCCCGGTCTCAGCGAGTTCAATTCGTCGGCAACCGCCGCGAGGCGCCGTGCGTCGCGGTCGGCAGCCACAACGTTGGCACCCGCGGCATGAAACCGGCGCGCGAGGGCCGCTCCGATGCCGCCGGCGGCACCGGTCACAACAGTGGTTTTGTCCTTGAGATCCATCGAGGGCACCGTAGACCAGTCGTTGTGCGCACCCGGAACCCGCCTCTGGCCGGTGCGTGACGGTGCGACGGACGTCGCAACAGATGCCGGTGCCCGGAGGCTGGCGCTCTGTACCATGGCATCACGCGGGCGGAACCGCGCCGACCGGGACAGCCGCAAGGCTGTGCCGACAAGGAGGAGCACATGATCGAGACGCGCGAACCGGTGATCACAGAAGCGCTCGCCGTCATCGACAAGGCACTTGCAGAAATGCTGCGCCGCGAGCTCGTGTCGGCCACCGAAGTCGCCGACTTGCTCCTCGATCTGCGCTCGCTGCTCAGCCCCGCCTCGACCACCACCGACGCCTGACGGGCGGCGGAGGAGGAGGGGAACCCTCCGGATCGTCGGTCGCACCGACCGGCAGCAACCCGTCTTCTGCGAGTGCACACACTTCGCCGAATGCGAGACGAAGTTCTTGGGCGAGAAGTTCGGGCTCGGTGACGGCGGCCTCGTCGATGTTGACTCCGACATCGAGGCTGCCGAGATACGACATGAGAGTGGCGTTGAACGCGACCCCTGCGAGTGGCCCGACCGGGTAGTTCGCGAGCATTTTGGCCCCTGCGATGTAAAGGGGAACTCCGGAGCCGCGCACATTCGACGTCGCGAAGTCGACCGTCTCGGCCTGGGCTCGCGCGAGTCGAGTGACGATCGAGGTCGGCAACAGCCCCGCGACCGCCGCGATCATGTCGAGGTTCGCGGTCTGCGATTCGGAACGCGCTGCGGTCAGCAGCTCGTCGACTGCGGCGAAGCGCTCGGTAACCGGCATCTCTGCGGTCGGCACCAGCACGCGCACGAGGGAGAATGCGTTGGCGCCGCTGTCGGCCGTGCGGGTGCTGATCGCCATCGAGGCGCGCAGCGATTCGACGGGCGTTCCCAGGCGCGAGTGGTATCGGCCGGCAGCCTGGGCGGCGGCGGTGACGAATCCGGTGTTGAGCGTGCCGCCGAGCGACTTCGACGCGGAACGAAGGCTCGCATACGGCACCCGCAGGGTCTCCAGACGGCGGCGGAGGGAGCGCTCGGTCCACATCGGAGAGCGAGCAGAGTCGGTTTCGGACAGTTGCGCAACGAGTTCTCGCACCGTTGCCGCGGTCGAGGTGCCGAGCGCGCCGAGCGACGACGGGTCTGACAGCACGTCGCGCACCTGGCGCAGAACGGCGATCGGAATGCGCAACGAGTCTCCCACGGCGTCACGCAAGGCGTCGGTCGCATCGGGAGCAGAGAGGGACTCTGCGCGTTCCACGAGTTCCGGGTTGAGTGGCGGCAGCGGGGCGGGCTCGC
>JBMTOT010000059.1:0-11665 GCA_049442935.1 Ilumatobacteraceae bacterium
ACAAGGGCACGTTCATCATCAACGGAACCGAGCGCGTCGTCGTGTCGCAGCTCGTGCGCAGCCCCGGCGTGATCTTCGAGCCGGGCGAGAAGTTCCGTCTCCGCAATCTCTCGAAGGCCCAGATCGTCAAGGGCACGGTGCACCCGTACCGCGGCGAGTGGCTTGAGTTCGACGTCGAGCAGAAGCCAGGCAAGGGCGTCACCGCCGGTGCGCGCGTGTCGCGCAAGCGTCGCATGAGCATCTTCACGCTGCTGCGCGCACTCGGCTACGACGAGGCGGGCGCGCCCGGTTTCCTCGACCGTTTCGTGCAGTACTTCGACTTCCTCGAGGACCAGTGGGACAAGGAGCGCCTCGTCAACACCTCGCGCGAGGAAGCACTGCTCGAGATCTACAAGCGCGCGCGTCCGGGCGAGCCGGCAACGGCCGAGGCCGCTCGCGTCTACTTCGAAGGCGCGTTCTTCGAGCCTCGCCGCTACGACCTTTCGCGCGTCGGTCGCTACAAGATCAACCGCAAGCTGGGCGACGAGCTGCGCCGTCTGCAGGAACTGTTCGACATCCCGGCCGAGATGATGGATCTCCCCGCCGAGGACCAGTCGGTGATCTCGCGCTGCGAGATTCTCGCCGCAATCTCGTACATGCTCCACCTCGTCAAGCAGGAGCCGGGCTACCGCCTCGACGACCAGGACCACTTCGCGAACCGTCGCGTGCGTTCGGTGGGCGAGCTCATCCAGAACCAGGTGCGCATCGGTCTGTCGCGCATGGAGCGCGTTGTGCGCGAGCGCATGACCACCCAGGACGTCGAGGCCATCACGCCCCAGACGCTCATCAACATTCGCCCCGTGGTGGCCGCGATCAAGGAGTTCTTCGGAACCTCGCAGTTGTCGCAGTTCATGGACCAGGTGAACCCGCTGTCGGGCCTCACCCACCGCCGCCGCCTCTCGGCGCTCGGCCCCGGTGGTCTGTCGCGCGAGCGCGCCGGCTTCGAAGTGCGCGACGTGCACTTCTCGCACTACGGCCGCATGTGCCCGATCGAGACGCCGGAAGGTCCGAACATCGGTCTCATCGGTGCGCTCTCGACCTTCGCGCGCGTGAACCAGTTCGGTTTCATCGAGACGCCGTACCGCCGCGTCGTGAACGGCAAGGCCACGGGCGAGATCGTCTACATGGCCGCCGACGAGGAAGAGAACTTCGTCGTGGCACAGGCGAACACGCCGCTCGACGCGAACGGCAACTTCCTTGAGAACCGCGTGCTCGTGCGCCGCTCGCCGCAGGCGGCGAGCCTCGACGACCTGCGCCGCATGCTCGAAGCCGAGAGCTTCTTCGGTGCCACCACCGACATCGCAGCCGTCTCGCCCGAGGAAGTCGACTTCATCGACGTGTCGCCGAAGCAGATCGTCTCGATTGCAACGGCCCTCATTCCGTTCCTCGAGCATGACGATGCAAACCGCGCCCTCATGGGCGCGAACATGCAGCGCCAAGCCGTGCCGGTGGTGCGGGCCGAGGCCCCGTACGTGGGCACCGGCGTCGAGAAGCGCGCCGCCCATGACGGTGCCGACGTGATCCTCGCCGAAGAAGACGGCGAAGTGGTCGAGATCACCGGCTCGTCGCTCGTCGTCAAGTACGACGGTCGTTCGCGCAAGACCGAGCACAAGCTGATGAAGTTCCACCGTTCGAACCAGGACACCTGCATCAACCAGTCGATCCGCGTGGTCGAAGGCCAGAAGGTGACCAAGGGTCAGTTGCTCGCCGACGGTCCGTCGACCGACCAGGGCGAGTTGGCGCTCGGCAAGAACCTCCTCGTGGCTCTCATGCCGTGGGAGGGCTACAACTTCGAGGACGCCATCATCTTGTCGGAGCGCATGGTGCAAGACGACGTGCTCACGTCGATCCACATCCACAACTACGAGGTCGACGCGCGCGACACAAAGCTCGGGCCGGAAGAGATCACGCGCGACATTCCGAACCTGTCGGATGACATCGTGCGCGACCTCGACGACGAGGGAATCATCCGCATCGGTGCCGAAGTCGGCCCCGGCGACGTCCTTGTGGGCAAGGTCACCCCGAAGGGCGAGACCGAACTCACGCCGGAAGAGCGCCTGCTGCGCGCGATCTTCGGCGAGAAGGCGCGGGAAGTGCGTGACACCTCGCTCAAGGTTCCCCACGGCGAGGGCGGCAAGGTCATCGACGTGAAGGTGTTCTCGCGCGAGCGTGGCGACGAGCTGCCGCCGGGTGTGAACCAGATGGTGAAGGTTTTCGTCGCGCAGAAGCGCAAGATCTCCGTCGGTGACAAGCTCGCCGGACGTCACGGCAACAAGGGTGTCATCTCGAAGATCCTGCCCGTCGAGGACATGCCGTACCTCGACGACGGAACGCCGGTCGACATCATCTTGAACCCGCTTGGTGTTCCGAGCCGAATGAACGTCGGTCAGGTGCTCGAGGCTCACCTCGGGTACGCGGCGCGCTGGGGCTGGACGAACCCGAACGACGGAACAGTTGTCGGGGCGTCGCCCATTCGCGGCACCGAGACCAAGACACGTCCGTCGACGGAGCCGGCAACGTTCATCTCGACGCCGGTCTTCGACGGTGCCCACTGGGACGAGATTGAGGCGGCTGGTGCTCACCCGACGATTCAGCAGATTCTCGAGAACCTGAACCCCGAGAGCGTTGACGGCGAGCGTCTGATCCAGCGCACCGGCAAGACGATGCTGCGCAACGGCCGCACCGGCGAGTACTACGACAACCCGATCACGGTCGGGTACATGTACATCTTGAAGTTGCACCACCTCGTCGACGACAAGATCCACGCTCGTTCGACTGGCCCGTACAGCATGATCACCCAGCAGCCGCTCGGTGGAAAGGCGCAGTTCGGCGGACAGCGCTTCGGCGAGATGGAGGTGTGGGCACTCGAGGCCTACGGCGCCGCGTACTGCCTGCAGGAACTGCTCACCATCAAGTCCGACGACGTGCTCGGACGCGTGAAGGTCTACGAGGCGATCGTCAAGGGCGACAACATCCCCGAGCCGGGAATCCCCGAGTCGTTCAAGGTTCTCATGAAGGAGATGCAGTCTCTCTGCCTGAACGTCGAGGTTCTCGACGGCACGGGCCGCGAGATCGAGATCCACGAGTTCGACGACGAGATCTACCGCACGGCCGAAGAGCTGGGCATCGACATCAGCAGGCCCGAGCGCGGGTCTGACGACGACGACCGCGACCGCCGCCCGGCCCGCCTGTACTGACCGAGACCGAGAGAAGAAACGAGAACGCAATGCTCGACGTGAACATGTTCGACCAACTCCGCATCGGTCTTGCCACCGCCGACCAGATCAGGCTGTGGTCCAAGGGCGAGGTGAAGAAGCCCGAGACCATCAACTACCGCACGCTGCGTCCCGAGAAGGACGGACTCTTCTGCGAGAAGATCTTCGGACCGACCCGCGACTGGGAGTGCTACTGCGGCAAGTACAAGCGCGTGCGCTTCAAGGGCATCATCTGCGAGCGCTGCGGCGTCGAGGTGACGCGCTCGAAGGTGCGCCGCGAGCGCATGGGCCACATCGAGCTCGCCGCGCCCGTCGTGCACATCTGGTACCTGCGCGGCACCCGTTCGTGGCTGGCGTACCTGCTCGGCGGCCTCGAGCCGAAGGAAGAGCTGAAGGCCAAGCAGCTCGAGAAGGTCATCTACTTCGCGGCCCACCTCATTTCGTGGGTCGACGACGACAAGCGCCACGAGGATCTTCCCGAACTCGAGAAGGACTTTGACGAAGAGCGCCGCGCCATCGAGAAGGACAAGGACAAAGAGCTCAAGAGCCGTCTGAAGGACTTCGAGAACGAGATCAAGACCATGGAGAAGGAAGGCGCCAAGGAAGCCGACGTGCGCGCCCGCCAGAAGGCCATGGACAAAGAGATCGCCTCGATCACCGAGCGCTACGACGCAGAACTCGTTCTGGCCCAGCGCGCCTGGGACGAATTCCGCGAACTGCACCCGCGCCGCATCATCGAAGACGAGAACCTGTGGTTCGCCGTCAAGGACCGCTACGCCGACTACTTCAACGGCGGCACCGGGGCAGACGCGATCAAGCAGCTGATCGACCGAATCGACTTCGACTCGGAGGAGATCAACCTCCGCGACGCGATCGAGAACGGCATGAAGGGCAAGCCGCTGTCGGCCCAGCGCAAGCAGAAGGCCATCAAGCGCCTTCAGATCGTCGCCGACTTCAACAAGCGCGACGAGCACGGACGCCGCATCAACAGCCCGATGTCGATGATCCTCGACGCCGTGCCGGTCATCCCGCCCGACCTTCGTCCGATGGTGCAGCTCGAGGGCGGTCGTTTCGCGACGTCCGACCTGAACGACCTGTACCGCCGGGTGATCAACCGCAATAACCGTCTGCGTCGTTTGCTCGACCTCGCCGCGCCCGAGATCATCGTCAACAACGAAAAGCGCATGCTGCAGGAGGCCGTCGACGCGCTGTTCGACAACGGCCGCCGCGGCCGCCCCGTGACCGGCCCGGGCAACCGTCCGCTCAAGTCGCTGTCCGACATGTTGAAGGGCAAGCAGGGCCGCTTCCGCCAGAACCTTCTCGGCAAGCGCGTCGACTACTCGGGTCGTTCGGTCATCGTGGCCGGCCCGACGCTGCGCCTGCACCAGTGCGGTCTGCCGAAGCTGATGGCGCTCGAGCTGTTCAAGCCGTTCGTGATGAAGCGTCTGGTCGATCTCGAGCTCGCCCAGAACATCAAGAGCGCCAAGCGCATGGTGGAGCGTCGCCGCCCGCAGGTGTGGGACGTGCTCGAGGACGTCATCAAGGAGCACCCGGTGATGTTGAACCGCGCTCCGACGCTGCACCGCCTCGGCATCCAGGCGTTCGAGCCGATCCTCGTCGAGGGCAAGGCGATCCAGATCCACCCGTTGGTGTGCACGGCGTTCAACGCCGACTTCGACGGCGACCAGATGGCCGTTCACCTGCCGCTGTCGACCGAGGCCCAGGCCGAGGCGCGCGTGCTGATGCTGTCGGCGAACAACATCTTGTCGCCGGCGTCGGGTCGCCCGATCGTGACGCCGTCGCAGGACCTCATCATCGGCGGCTACTACCTCACCGAACTGGTCGAGGGTGCCAAGGGCGAGGGCCGCGTGTTCGGCCAGCGGTGGGAGGTGTTCCGCGCGCTCGACGAGGGTGCGGTCACGCTCCACTCGAAGATCGTCATGCGCGACCGCAATGCCGACGGAACCCGTTCGTCGTTCGACACGACCCCTGGTCGTCTGTTGTTCGAAGAGACGCTGCCCGCCGACTACGCCGAACGTTTCGGTCACATCGTCGCCCCCATCAAGAAGGGCGAGATGGGCGTGCTCGTGGAGCGTCTCTCCGACAACTACGACAAGGCCGTCATCTCCGAGACTCTCGATGCCATGAAGGCCGTCTGCTACCGCTACGCGTCGCAGTCGGGTCTCACGGTGTCGATCGAGGACGTCAAGACTCCCGCCGCCAAGCGCGAGATCCTCGACGACTTCGAGAAGCAGGCCGACAAGGTCGAGACGCAGTTCCGCCGCGGCATCATCACCGACGGTGAGCGCCGCCAGCAGGAAGTGTCGATCTGGACCGACGCCACCGCCAAGGTGCAGGACGTCATGGCCGAGCAGTTCCGTGCCGACAAGTTCAACCCCATCGAGATGATGGTGAGCTCGGGCGCTCGCGGAAACATGACGCAGATGCGTCAGATCGCGGGCATGCGCGGCCTCGTGTCGAACCCCCGCGGCGACACCATTCCGCGTCCGATCACGTCGAACTTCCGTGAGGGCCTCGAGACGCTCGAGTACTTCATCGCCACGCCGGGTGCCCGAAAGGGTCTCGTCGACACGGCGCTCCGTACAGCCGACTCGGGCTACCTGACGCGCCGTCTCGTCGACGTCGCCCAGGAACTCATCGTGCGCGAGGACGACTGCGGCACGCGCCTCGGTCTGTGGATCGAGAACGTGCGTCCCGACACCAAGGACTCGCGCAATCACCTCGAGACGAAGCTCTTCGGCCGTGCGCTGCTGAACGACGTCACGCTCTCCGACGGCCGCGTGCTCGACAAGAACACTCTCGTCGGTGACGACGAACTCGCGCTTCTGCGCGACGACGAGTCGGTCGACCGCGTGCAGGTTCGCTCGGTCGTGACGTGCGACGCCGTGCTCGGTGTATGCGCGCTCTGCTACGGACGTTCACTCGCCACCGGCAAGTCGATCGAGCTCGGCGAGGCCGTCGGTGTCATCGCCGCACAGTCGATCGGTGAGCCCGGCACCCAGCTCACGATGCGTACGTTCCACACCGGCGGCGTCGCCGGCAAGGACATCGCCGGCGGTCTGCCGCGCGTCGTCGAATTGTTCGAGGCGCGCACCCCGAAGGGGTCGGCGCGTCTCGCACGCGCGGCGGGCGTGGTTCGCATCGGCGAAGACGAGGGCAAGGGAATTCCCGTCATCGTCATCGACGACAAGGGCGAGGAGCACACGATCATGCTCCCGACCGGCAGCCGCGTGAAGGTGAAGGACGGCGAGAACGTCGTTGCGGGCCAGCCTGTCACCGACGGACCGTGGGATCCGAAGGAGATCATGGAGATCCTCGGTATCCGCGCCACCCAGCAGTACCTCGTTGAGGAAGTGCAGAAGGTGTACCGCGACCAGGGCGTGGCGATCCACGACAAGCACATCGAGTTGATCGTGCGCCAGATGACCCGCCGCATCGGTGTGCAGGAGCCGGGCGACACCCGCTTCCTGCCGGGCAACCGCATCGACGCCAAGGTCTTCCGCGACACGAACCGTCAGATGGTGGAGGAGGGCAAGCGCCCTGCCGAGGGTCGCCCCGAAATCATGGGCATCACCAAGGCATCGCTCGCCACCGACTCGTGGCTCTCGGCCGCGTCATTCCAGGAGACCACGAGAGTTCTCACCGAGGCCGCCATCGGCAGCCGCGGCGACAACCTCGTCGGCCTCAAGGAGAACATCATCATCGGCAAGCTGATCCCGGCCGGAACCGGCATGGAGAAGTACCGCTACTTCGATGTCGAGGCTCCGGATTACCAGCCGATGGAGTACTTCTCGAGCGACGAGGCCGACCCGGCCGCGTATCTCGCAGGAATCCAGGGCACGTACGTGATGGAAGAGGCCATCCAGGACGATCTGGATGCCGAGGAGTCGATCCTTGGAACCCTCTCGACCTCGCCCGATGCCACGGCCGACTTCGCGCGGCCCGGCTCGAGCGACGAGCCGGCGGACTTTGCCGACTCGGTCGCCGACACCACCACGGGCATTCCGGCCCCTGAGGTGGAGGCGATCCACGAGACCGAGGCCCCGTCGGCTGAGTCGTCAGACGGCGAGTGACCCGGGCCGACGAGGCCGAAAACCGGGGCCAAGTGCCCTGCAAGAAGTGGGTTCCTTCCCTGTTGGCGGGTTGCCAGCAGGGAAGGTGCGCCCGTAGCCTTTCCCTTTCTTGACGGCCTCCGGGTCGACCCACTCGGGTCGGCGGGCCGGCAACGTTCTTCAGCACAAGAGGTATTTGCGTGCCCACAATCCAGCAGTTGATTCGACAGGGTCGAAGCACGAAGTCGACGAAGACCAAGACGCCCGCGCTCAAGGGTTCGCCCCAGCGCCGCGGCGTGTGCACCCGCGTCTTCACCCAGACCCCGAAGAAGCCGAACTCGGCGCTTCGCAAGGTTGCGCGCGTGCGTCTCACCAGTGGCGCCGAAGTGACCGCCTACATCCCCGGCGAAGGACACAACCTGCAGGAGCACTCGATCGTGCTCGTCCGCGGCGGCCGCGTGCGCGACCTGCCGGGCGTGCGCTACAAGATCATTCGCGGCGCGCTCGACGCGGCCGGCGTGAAGAACCGCAAGCAAGCGCGCAGCCGTTACGGCGCAAAGCGCGAGAAGTGAGAGAGGTCCACTGATGCCACGCAAGGGTCCCGCGCCGCGGCGCGAACTGGTCGCCGATCCGATCTACCGCTCGCTGCTCGTGACGCAGCTGACCAACAAGGTCATGCTCCACGGCAAGAAGAGCATCGCCGAAAAGATCGTGTACGACGCGATGACGATGATCGAGGCCAAGACCGGCACCGAGCCGCTGGCGACGGTGAAGCGCGCGATCGACAATGTGAAGCCGCCGCTCGAGGTTCGCTCCCGCCGCGTCGGCGGTGCGACCTACCAGGTCCCCGTCGAGGTCAAGCCGCGCCGTGCGTCGACGCTGGCGATCCGTTGGATCGTCGACTACGCGCGCGACCGCCGCGAAAAGACGATGGCCGAATGTCTCGCCAACGAACTGATGGATGCCGCCAACGGCCTGGGCGCCGCGATGAAGAAGCGCGACGACATGCAGAAGATGGCCGAGTCCAACAAGGCCTTCGCGCACTACCGCTGGTAGAGCGCGGCACAGACCGCCACCACCGCGGAGCGCACCCTGCGAGGGTGCGCTTTCGTGTGAGGAGGCGGAACCGACCGACACAACACAGACCCCGACACCAGGAGCAAGGTGAGCCACATGGCAAAGCGTGAATACCCCCTCGAGAGGACCCGGAACATCGGGATCATGGCGCACATCGACGCCGGCAAGACGACGACCACCGAGCGCATCCTCTACTACACGGGCAAGAGCTACAAGATCGGCGAAGTGCACGAAGGCGCCGCAACCATGGACCACATGGCCCAGGAGCAGGAGCGCGGCATCACCATCACGTCGGCGGCCACGACGTGCATCTGGAACAACCACCGCATCAACATCATTGACACCCCGGGTCACGTCGACTTCACGATCGAGGTCGAGCGTTCGCTGCGCGTGCTCGACGGTGCCGTGACGGTGTTCGACTCGGTCGCCGGCGTCGAGCCCCAGACCGAGACCGTGTGGCGCCAGGCCAACAAGTACAAGGTCCCGCGCATGTGCTTCGTCAACAAGATGGACCGCATCGGTGCCGACTTCTACCGCACCGTGCAGATGGTGCGCGACCGCCTTCAGGCGGTGCCGGCGGTCATCCACCTGCCGGTGGGCGCCGGCGGCCCGGAGAGCAACAAACCGTTCGCCGGTCTCATCGACCTCGTCAAGATGAAGGCGCTCATCTGGCGCGACGAGGAACTCGGCGCGAAGTGGGACGAGGTCGACATTCCTGCCGACCAGGTCGACGAGGCCAACGAGTACCGCACTCAGCTCCTCGAGACGATCGCCACCAGCGACGACGAGTTCATGGAGAAGTACCTGGGCGGCGAGGAAGTGACCGAGGCCGACATCAAGCGTGCGATCCGAAAGGGCACCCTTGCGTTCGACTTCGTGCCGATCCTCTGCGGCTCGGCGTTCAAGAACAAGGGCGTGCAGCCGATGCTCGACGCCGTCGTCGACTACCTGCCGAGCCCGCTCGACATTCCGGCCGCACAGGGCACCAACACCAAGGGTGACGAGGTCGTCGAGCGCGCCGCCGACGAGAACGGCCCGTTCGCCGCGCTCGCGTTCAAGATCGTGTCCGACCCGTTCGGCAAGCTCACCTACTTCCGCGTCTACTCGGGCAGCGTGAACAAGGGCGACGAGATCTACAACTCGACGAAGGAGCGCAAGGAGCGCCTCGGACGCATCTTGCTGATGCACGCGAACCAGCGCGAAGACCTCGACATCGCGATGGCCGGCGACATCGTCGCAGGTCTCGGCTTCAAGGACACCACCACCGGCGACACTCTCTGCGACCGCAGCGACCCGGTGATCCTCGAGCGCATGGAGTTCCCCGAGCCGGTGATCCACGTCGCGATCGAACCGAAGACCAAGGACGACCAGGACAAACTCGGCAAGGCGCTCAAGTCGCTGTCCGACGAAGACCCGACGTTCCGCGTTCGCACCGACGAAGAGACCGGTCAGACAGTCATCTCGGGAATGGGCGAGCTGCACCTCGAGATCCTCGTCGACCGCATGCAGCGCGAGTTCAACGTCGAGGCAACCGTCGGCAAGCCGCAGGTGGCCTATCGCGAGACGATCACCAAGGCTGTCGAGTCGGTCGAGTACCGCCACATCAAGCAGTCGGGTGGTTCGGGACAGTTTGCCGTCGTGAAGATCTCGCTCGAGCCCACCGGCCCCGGCGGCGGCTACGAGTTCGTCGACCAGATCACGGGTGGTCGCGTGCCCCGCGAGTACATCCAGCCGACCAACCAGGGCATCCAGTCGGCGCTCGACAACGGCGTCCTCGCCGGGTACCCGACAGTCGACGTGCGCGTGAAGCTGGTCGACGGCCAGTACCACGACGTCGACTCGAGCGAAATGGCGTTCAAGATCGCCGGTCAGATGGCCTTCAAGAAGGCGGCCGAAATGGCCCGTCCGGTCCTCCTCGAGCCGATCATGGGCGTCGAGGTCGTGACCCCCGACGAGTACATGGGCGACGTGATGGGCGACCTGTCGAGCCGTCGCGGCCGTATCGAGGGCATGGAGGCCCGCGGCAACACCCAGGTGGTGCGCGCCCAGGTTCCTCTTTCCGAGATGTTCGGATACAGTACCGACCTCCGGTCGCGCACCCAGGGGCGCGCGACCTACACGATGCAGTTCCACTCGTACCAGCAGGTGCCGGACGCAATCGCAACCGAGATCGTGAAGCGGGTTCGCGGCGAATAGCCGCAAGCAACGCGACGAGAACATTGACAACCCACCATCAGCAGACAGAACACGGAGACATTCCATGAGCAAGGCAAAGTTCGAGCGCACGAAGCCGCACGTGAACATCGGGACCATGGGTCATATTGACCATGGCAAGACGACGTTGACGGCGGCGATCTCGAAGACGTTGGCTGATCGTGGGTTGGCTGATTACACGCCGTTTGATCAGATCGACAAGGCGCCGGAGGAGAAGGCGCGTGGTATCACGATTTCGATTGCTCATATCGAGTACGAGACGGAGAATCGTCATTACGCGCATGTGGACATGCCGGGTCATGCTGACTACATCAAGAACATGATCACGGGTGCTGCGCAGGTGGATGGCGCGATTTTGGTGGTTGCGGCGACGGATGGTCCGATGCCGCAGACGCGTGAGCATGTGTTGTTGGCGCGTCAGGTTGGTGTGCCGTACATCGTGGTGGCGTTGAACAAGTCGGACATGGTTGATGATGCCGAGTTGTTGGAGCTGGTGGAGTTGGAGATCCGCGAGCTGTTGAACGAGTACGAGTTCCCTGGTGATGACGCTCCGATTGTGTCGGTGTCGGCGTTGAAGGCGTTGGAGGGGGATGCGGAGTGGCAGGAGAAGGTCATGGAGCTCATGGCTGCCTGTGATTCGTATATTCCGCAGCCGCAGCGTGATTTGGATAAGCCGTTCTTGATGCCGATTGAGGATGTGTTCACGATTACTGGTCGTGGCACGGTGGTGACCGGCAAGGTGGAGCAGGGTGTGATCCACACGGGTGATGAGATTGAGATCGTGGGTCTGCGTGATACGCAGAAGACGACGTGTACTGGTGTGGAGATGTTCCGTAAGTTGCTTGATGAGGGTCAGGCTGGGGACAACATTGGTGCGTTGTTGCGTGGCACGGCGAAGGAAGATGTTGAGCGTGGCCAGGTGTTGTGTAAGCCGGGTTCGATCACGCCGCACACTGATTTTGAGGGTCAGGTGTATGTGTTGACGAAGGAGGAGGGTGGCCGTCACAAGCCGTTCTTCAACAATTATCGTCCGCAGTTCTTCTTCCG
>JBMTOT010000060.1:0-11622 GCA_049442935.1 Ilumatobacteraceae bacterium
CGGGCGAGTGAACGCGGGCGACGACGCAACAGACGCGCTCCGAGAAGAGCAGCGCTTCTTGCTCGAGTCGCTGCGCGATCTCGAGCGTGAACGAGCGGCCGGCGATGTCGGCGACGACGACTATGCGACCCTGCGCGAGGGATACGTCGCTCGCGCCGCGGCCGTCACGCGCCGCATCGAGGCGCTCGACGGGGGAGAGTCGGCAACAAATCCCGACTCGCCGGCTGACGGCCAGAGCGAGGCCGCGACGCGGCGACCGTGGGTGCGGCGGCTCGCCGTCTTTGTTGCGGTCGCAGTGGTGGCGGCAGGTGTCGGCGTGTTTGTTGCGCGCCAGTCAGGCCAGCGCATTCCGGGCGGCACATTCACGGGTGGAATTGACGACAGCACAGCGACGCGACTCGCCACCGCGCGCGCGCTCAATTTCAGCGACCCGGGCAAGGCGATCGAGACCTACACCGAGGTGCTGAAGGTGGAACCCGACAATGTCGAGGCGCTCACGTACCGGTCGTGGCTGCTGGCGTTGACGGCGCGCGAGGCAGAAGGTGAGATCAAGAGTCTCGCCCTCGCCACCGCCGTCGCCGACTTGTTGCGGGCCCAGGCGATCGAGCCCGACTACGCCGATGCGCGATGTTTCCTCGCGATCACATACTTCCGATTTCTGGAACAACCCCAGCTGGCCGAGCCGCAGTTGAAGGCCTGCGTCGCATCTGACCCGCCGGCCGAAGTGAAGTCGTTCGTCGAGGCAATCGAGAACGATCTAGCCGACGCTCTCGCCGGCAAGTAGCGCAGGGAGAGATCACTCCGCGTCTTGACGCGGCGCCGGGAACCACGTCGCCCGGGTCCACGACACGCCGTCACGCTCGAGTGCGAACCATGAGCCCTTCTTGACTGCGGGCACCGCATTGGTGAGTTCGAGACCACGGCGGATGAGTGCGTCGATGACCATCGGGATCATGTCGCCGTGGGAACAGAGCACGGCACCATCGGGAATCGCCGCAAGCAATTCGAGTGCAGGCTCGAGGTCACCGTCTTCGGCTAACCGCTCATCGGTCCCCACGAGGAGGCCGTGCGCGTGCCCGAGCGGCTCGAGCGTTTCGATGCACCGTCGGTACGGGCTCGACACGAGAAGGGTGGGGGTGTGTCCGATGGCGGCAACGAGAGCCTCGGCCTGTTCGCGACCGGGCGCAGAGAGCGGCCGCTCCTGGTCGTCGCCACTCCAGCGCGAACGGTCGCCGGCTTTGGCATGTCTCACCAGCAGAACTGCCACGTGCGCACCGTAGCGGGGCAAGGTGACGGCAGACTTGCCCCATGGGTTTCTTCGACCGAAATCGCGATGACGTCGCGGCAAAGGGGTATGACCCGTCGCGTCTCCCGCCGGGCCAGTACCTCACCGAGCGCTTCCCGGTGTTGCATGTCGGTGACGTGCCGACATATGCGCCGGGTGAATGGACACTCACCATCACCGGTCTCGTCGAGAAGCCCTATGTGCTCACGCTCGAAGAACTGAGGGCGCTCGAGTCGACCGAGATCGTCACCGACATTCACTGCGTCACAAAGTGGTCGAAGTTCGACACACGGTGGCGCGGCGTGAAGGTGAGTGATCTGCTCGCGCGCGCGGGAGTCGCCGACGGTGCATCACACGTGATGGCACACGCCGAGTACGGGTACACCGCCAACATGCCCTTCGATGATGCGACGCGTCCCGAGTCGATGGTGGTGTGGGAGTTCGACGGGGAGCCGATCGAGCCGATTCACGGCGGACCGGTGCGCATGCTCGTGCCGCACCTGTATTTCTGGAAATCGCCGAAGTGGCTGCGCGGCATCGAAGTGCGCGACTCCGACAAGCCCGGTTTCTGGGAGCGCAACGGCTACCACATGTACGGAGACCCGTTCCTCGAACAACGCCACTGGGGCGACTGAGAGTCGTTGATCAGACCGCGGTGACGCAGAGTGTGTCGCCGGCGGCGATTGTGCCGACGGTGACCGGCTGGGTCTCGCCGTAGAGCGCACCGAGCATTCCCTTCACCATGCCCCGTTCGACGGCACAGATGACGGGATGCTCCATTGCCACGTCACCGAACGGGCAGTGGCTCGTGACGATGCGAAGCGAATCTTTCTTCTTCTCGGTATGTGCCGCGAAGCCGTGTGCGGTGAGAGCGTCCGCAACGGCCTGGATCGCCGAGCGCAGCGAGCGGTGACCGGCCTGCGGGTCGCTGCCGGCGAGCGAGACTGCCATTGCCTGTCCGTATTCGGCGCCCACTTGTTCGGCGATCGTGTGGGCGGTCTCGGCAGGGAGTGCCGCGAGCGCCTTGCCGAGAAGAGTGAGCACGAGATCGTCGGTGTGCACGGTGAGATCGAGGGCGGAGTCTTTGTCGGCGACGCGGTAGTGCTTCGAGGGTCTGCCGGCTTTGGCCCCACGGAATCGCTCGACCGACACTTCGACGTATCCGCCGGCGGCCAGCTTGTCGAGGTGATGGCGAGCGACGTTGGGATGAAGGTCGAACTTCTCGGCCACCTGCGATGCGGTGACGCCGTCGTCGCTCTCGCGTGCAAAGAGATAGATGGCCCGTCGCGTGGGGTCGCCGAATGCCGACGTGATCGCCGACACAGTGGCGGTGAATGCCTTCGGTGTCAGGGTCGTCGTGCTGTTCTGCTCGGGCACACGGGTATTCTACCTATCGCCGTAGTGCAAATTCTCAGACCCCCCGGAGACACCATGCCGAGCGCAACTCAAGACCAGGTCATCGACGCCCTCCGCCCGGTGGAGGATCCCGAACTGCACCGCTCAATCGTCGATCTCGGCATGGTTCGCGACATCGAGGTCGCGAGTGACGCGATCTCGCTGACCGTCGTGCTCACGGTGCCCGGTTGTCCGATGCGCAACGAGATTCAGAATCGCGTGACCACCGCGCTGCAGCCGCTCGCGGGAGGTGCTCCCGTGAACATCTCGTTCGGCGTGATGACCGATGCCGAGCGCGAGAACGTGCGGCGCACGCTTCAGGGCGACCCGCGCGCAACGGCCGGCCAAGGACAGGCTCACGGCCATGCCGAAGGTCGCCGCATCCCGTTTGCCGAGAAAGACTCGAAGACGCGTCCGCTCCTCATCTCGTCGGGCAAAGGTGGCGTCGGAAAGTCGAGCGTCACGACGAACCTTGCCGTTGCACTCGCCGCACGGGGTCACTCGGTGGGCATCGTCGACGCCGACATCTACGGTTTTTCGATTCCGCGCATGTTGGGCGCCGACCGTGAGCCTGTCATTATCGACTCAATGCTCGTGCCGCCGGAGAACCACGGCGTGCGCTGCATCTCGATCGGCTATTTCGTGCCAGACGGCGAGGCAGTCATCTGGCGAGGCCCGATGCTGCACAAGGCTCTCGAGCAGTTCCTCACCGACGTGTTCTGGGACGAGCCCGACTACCTGTTGGTTGACATGCCACCCGGTACGGGCGACATCGCGTTGTCTCTCAGCCAGTACCTGCCGAAGGGCGAGGTGCTGGTCGTGACCACTCCGCAAGAAGCGGCACAGAAGGTGGCGCGCCTGTCGGCGGCGATGGCCAAGAAAGTGAACCTTCCGGTGCGCGGCGTGATCGAGAACATGTCGTGGTTCACCGGTGACGACGGCAAGCAGTACGAGATCTTCGGCTCAGGCGGCGGCCAGGAACTCGCGAGCGAACTTGACGTGCCGTTGCTCGCCCAGATTCCGCTGATTCCGACGCTGCGCGAGGGGGGCGATGCGGGCAACCCGATCGCGGCCTCGGCGCCCGAGTCGGAGGCCGGACGTGCGTTCCACGCGCTCGCCGAGCAGGTGGAGGCAATGCGCCCGAAGAAAGTCTTCTCGTCGGCGCTCAAACTGATCTGACCGCTACCCTCGGGGACGACTTCGGCGACCTCGCCGCGACGAGCAGGAGCAACGACACGTGGACATTCGCATCGGCGTCACGCAGGCAGCACGGGAGATCGCACTGGAACTCGACGACGACGAAAAGGTGCGCACGGCGGTGAAGGCCGACGTCGACGCCGCTCTCGCCGGATCGGTCGAGACGTTGTGGATCACCGACAAGAAGGGCCGCTCGGTCGGCATCGCGGCGTCCAAGATTGCCTATGTCGAGATCGGATCCGCCGACCCCGACCGCCGCATCGGCTTCGGCGGTTGATCTGACCGACTCCGTCGCTCAACGCCCCCTCGTCGCCCGACGTCTTCTCTTCGTCACCGGCAAGGGCGGCACCGGCAAGTCGACGGTTGCCGCGGCCATTGCGCTCCGCGCGGCGAAGCAGGGGCTCAGGACACTGGCCTGCGAGATGGACGCCAAGGGAAACCTCGCGTCGCTTCTCGGTCTTGACCGCACCCCCGGATACACCCCGGTGCGCGCGTCCTCGGGTGTCGACGTGATGACGATGAGCACCGAGGAGTCGTTGCGCGAGTACCTGCGCATTCACTTGCGGCTGCCGATCGTGACAAAGATCGGCCCGCTGGCCGCCGCATTCGATTTCGTGGCCGACGCCGCCCCGGGTGTGCGCGAGGTGCTGGCGGTGGGGAAGGTGTGTTGGGAGGTGCGCGAGAACCACTACGACCTGGTGGTGGCCGACGCCGATGCGTCGGGCCACGTGGCCTCGCAGATCGCGTCTCCGCGCACGATTGCAGATCTCGTGCCGCGCGGGCCGCTGCGTGACCAGACCTCGTGGATGCTCGAGATACTCGACGACCCCGGGCGGTGCGGCGTGGTGGTGGTCGCGAACCCGGAAGAGCTGGCCGTTGCCGAGTCTGTGTCGCTGGCGGAGCGTCTTCGTGCAGAGACACGCACCGAGATCGCGCGTGTCGTCGTGAACCGCAGTGAGCCGCGGCCGGGCGAGTTGGCGGCACGGCTCGCATCCGACGGCTGGTTCGCGGCGGAGGCACCCGAGGCGGCGCGTGTCGTTGGGGCCGCGTCGGCTCGTCACGCGGCGCACGCCGCTCAATTGGCCGGCCTGCGCGAGGCTCTTCCCGGCATCGAGTATTCGGTGGTGCCGCGACTCGACGTCACCGGCCCGGCACTCGCTAACGCTGTTACGGAGTTCCTCTCGTGAGTCCGCGCTTCGTGATCGTGTGCGGCTCGGGTGGTGTCGGCAAGACGACGGCATCGGCGGCGATCGGCGTGCGCGCCGCCCGGAGCGGAGAGCGGGTGCTGGTGGTCACCGTCGACCCTGCCCGCCGCCTCGCCCAAGCGCTCGGTCTCGACGAGATCGGACACGACACTGTCGAAGTCGACGTCGGCGGTGGCGGTCGCCTCGAAGTGGCAATGCTCGACACCAAGGCCAATTGGGATGCGCTCATTCGTCGTCATGCCCGCGACAGCGCAACGGCTGAGCGGGTGCTGCGCAATCCGCTGTATCACAACATCACGTCGCGTTTCGTGAACAGTCACGACTACATCGCCATGGAACAGGTGCACGCACTGTCGACGAGCGACGACCACGACCTGGTGGTCATCGACACGCCCCCGTCGCGCAACGCGCTCGATCTGCTCGATGCCCCGCGCAAGATGCGCGAGTTCTTCGGCGGACGCCTCGTGCAGTGGCTCACCCTTCCGTACAAGTCGCGCGTTCTCACGTTCGCGTCCCGTCCGTTCCTGCAGATCGCCGATCGACTTCTCGGCGCGACGTTCCTCGGCGACGTGTCGGAGTTCTTTGCTCTCCTCCAGACGATGGAGCGCGGGTTCATTGCACGAGCCACGGAAGTCGAGCGGCTGCTCACGTCGCCGACCGTCACGAGCGTGATCGTGGCATCGGGAGAGCCGGAGTCGGCTGTCGAGGCCGGCCATCTCGCGTCTGAACTCGCACGGCGGCGAATGGTGCTCTCGGGCGTCATCGTGAACCGCGTCGTCACTGCCCGCAGGGTCAATCTTCCCGATCTCGCCACCGTCAGACTCCACGCCACATCTGTCTCGCCCGACGATGCCGAGGCGGCTCTCACAGAAGTGGCACAGATCATTGATCGGGACGTCCGCACGGCAGATCGTCATCGTGCCGGTGTCGACTCACTGTCGTCGCTCGGTGTTCCCGTCTCGACCGTTGCCGAGGCGGAGCCAGGCGCAGATCCGGCCGGCATTCTGGAAGCGATGGTTGCGGCGGCAAGTCCCGGCTGACCCGTGCGCATGGGGCAGACTTGCCTCCGGAGGTTTCCATGGCAACCGTCGCCGACATTGTGCGCCAGCACACCACGCTCACCAAGGAGCAGACCGCACACTTGGTGAGTCTCGTGGGCGAGTGGGGAATGCTCGCAGACCTGTGTTTCGCCGACATGCTGCTGAGCGTTTCGGCCAACGACGGCGACTGGGTGGTCGTGGCACAGGTTCGCGCGGCGACCGGACAGACCCTGTATGACACCGACTGGGTGGGCAGCCGCATTCCGGGGTCTGAGCGACCCTTTCTCGCCGAGGCAATGGCCCGACGCCAGTTTGTCGAGGCCGAGATCGCGGTTGATGACGATCCCGACGACGGACATGTGATGGCCATTCCGGTGGTGCACGACGACACCGTCATCGCGGTTCTGACGCGCGAGTGGTCAGGTCGCGGCGGACGTCAACCGGGCGAGTTGGAGCGCACGTACCTCGGGTTGTTCGACAACTTCGCCCAGATGATCGCCGGCGGCGCCTTCCCCTACACGGGGCGCGCCGCCGATGCGAGTGTCGCGCCGCGCGTGGGCGACGGCGCGATCGTTCTCGACGACAAATGCCGGGTGCGCTACGCGTCGCCGAATGCCACATCGGCCCTGCACCGGGTCGGCATCACCGCACCGGCGGTCGGTCAGACTCTCGCCGAACTGGGCGTCGTCGACTCCTCGGTGCGTCAGGCGTTCGAGCGGCGCCAACCGGTTGTCGAAGAGTTCGAACAGACCCCCGAGGTGACGCTGCTGACGCGTTGCATCCCGTTGTTGTCGAACGTGGAGGGCTCGCGCGACGTGACCGGGGCGCTCATGTTGCTTCGCGACGTGAGCGAGTTGCGCCGGCGCGACCGCATGATTCTCTCGCGCGACGCGACCATTCGCGAGATTCACCACCGCGTGAAGAACAACCTGCAGACCATCTCGTCCCTGCTGCGTCTTCAGGGGCGCAGGCTGCAGTCAGACGAGGCAAAGGCGGCGGTCGCCGAGTCGGTGCGGCGCATTCGCACCATCGCGCTGGTGCACGAGACGCTGTCGCGCGAGGCGGGCGACGACGTCGCTTTCATCGAGGTTGTGCGTCCGCTGCTGCGTCTCGTCGAGGAGGGACTGCAGTCGCCCGATCGTCCGATGCGCTTCACGGTGGTGGGCGACGGCGGACGTCTGCCGGCGACGGTCGTCACACCGTTATCGGTGGTTCTCACCGAGCTGCTGCAGAATGCGATCGACCACGGGTTCCCGGGGGGCTCGGGCGGCGGCAACGTGGTGGTGAGTCTCGGCGCCGACGACGAATCTCTCTCGGTGCGCGTCACCGACGACGGCCGGGGCATCGAGCCGGGGTTCGATCTTGCATCGGCCAAGGGGCTCGGGTTGTCGATCGTGCGCACCCTCGTCACGACCGAACTCGACGGCACGATCGAAATGCGGCCGGCCACTGCAGAAGAGCTCGCCGCGGTCGGATTGAGTGCGCGTGACGGTCACACCGGAACGGTGATTGAACTGCGGGTCCCTGTCACCAACGAGTGACCGCACGCCGAACGTCCACGCCGTGCCGGCGCGGCGTCTGTGCGTGCGGAATCAGGCCTGCTGCTGGCTGAGGCGCTGTGCGCGAATGCGTGCCGCGGCCTCGCGCCTGATCTGACGGCGCTCTTCCTCGGAGAGTCCGCCCCAGATGCCCGTGTCCTGGTTCGTCTCCATCGCGAACTGCAGGCACTCGATCTTGACCGGGCATTCGCAGCACACGCTCTTTGCCTTCGCGATCTGCTGCAGCGCCTGTCCGGTGGTTCCGACGGGGAAGAAAAGCTCCGGGTCTGTGTCCCTGCATGTCGCATGTCGTCGCCAGGTGTAGTCGGCATTTCCGAGGGACAAAGCAGACGCAAGGATCGACACGTCGGGATTCCTTTGTGGTCGGGCGCCGGGGCGCAGTGTGCGGCGGGGTCCGCCGTCTGGGAACGCTACGAGCCGATGTCGCGGGTGACAATTGAGTGAACGAAGTTCCCCCCATGTATTTTGCGCCCCGCCACGGACCTGTGGACAGCGGTGGATAACTGTGCTGGCAGTACCTTTTCCTCATGGACACCGGCACAACGACCCAGGTGCTCGCCCACAGGGGTGCCTCTCGGGCCGAGAGGGAAAACACCCTTGAGGCGTTCGAGACCGCACGCCGCATGGGGTCGGACGCCGTGGAGCTGGACGTGCGCCGATCGGCTGACGGGGCGCTGGTGGTCCACCACGACGCCCATCTCGCCGACGGTCGTCTGATCTGTGAGATCGACTCGCGCGACCTGCCCGCCCATGTGCCGCTCCTCGCCGATGCGCTCGATGCGTGTGCCGGTATGTGGGTGAACGTGGAGATCAAGAACAACGAATCTGACCCCGACCATGATCCGACCGAACGTGTCACAGCCGCGGTCGCCGCGCATCTGTCCGATCGCGGAGATCATTCGCGGTGGCTCGTGTCGTCGTTCTCGCGCGCGACAGTCGACGCAATGCGTGCACTGCACCCGGCCGTGCGCACCGCCTGGCTGACGGTTGGTGTGCGCCCCGAGAACGTCGAGCGGACAGCGCGTGACCTGGCGTCGGCGGGACACTCGGCGCTGCATCCGTGGGTTGACCTGCTCACCCGTGAGTGCGTCGAGGCATTCCATGCCCAAGGTCTCGCCGTCAACACCTGGACGTGCGACGATCCGGTGCGCATGGCCGAGTTGATCGACTGGGGAATCGACGGCATCTGCACGAACGTCCCCGATGTCTGCCTCGGGGTTCGCGACCGAGGGTGAACCGGCGTCTCAAACGCCCGATCGCACCAGCCGCACGGCCTCCGGCACCCAGTCGAAGGAGACCTCGCGCGTCTCTCCGAGGTAATCGCCGTCGAACTGATGCGGAAATGCGCGCTCGGCGGCGGCGACGACAGAGGTGACGCCGGTGCGCACGTCGAGCCACGGTCCGGGAGACACGCCGCCGCCGCGCAATGCGGTGAGAAGTGTGCGAACGACGTGGGGCACGGAGAGATCGGTAAAACTCACGACGCTCAGAGCGTTCTCGAGCCCCGACCCGGGCACGAGGTCAAAGGGTCGGTTGCCGAGGAACGTGTACGGGTTCGTGTTCATCACGATCGTGAAGTACGACCCCTCGAGGACTCCTTCACTCGAGTCGCCCCCAAAGCGGAGATCGAAGTGCGGACGCTTGCGGTCGTAGTCGAACATCGCCGTGCGAATGGTGGCGAGCACGAACAACGGGTGACCGGCGTAGCGCTTCAGCGCCGCGCGTTCCTCGACGCGACGAACGACCGCCGCGTCGAACCCGAGGCCTGCATGGAAAGTGAAGAAGCGTCCGTTCGCGCGTCCGAGCCCGGCCGGCGCGATGTCGCGACGGTCGAGCGCGGCGACGAGAAGGTCGGCCGCCGCTTCGGCGTCGTTCGGAATTCCGATGGTGCGCGCGAACACGTTGGTCGACCCGCCCGGAAGGACCGCGAGGGCGGTGTCGCTGGTGGCGATGCCGGTGGCGACCTCGTTCAGGGTGCCGTCGCCGCCGAACGAGACCACCACGTCGATGCCCCGGCGTGCGGCATCTTCCGCGAACCGGGTGGCATGGCCGCGCCGATTCGTCTCGACCACCTGAACGTCGTGATGACGGGCAAGGCGCTCGTGCACCGCCACGGTGTTTCGGGGGGTGACCGACGATGCGAACGAATTGACGACGAGCAGCAGGCGCAAGGCGAGAAACGGTACCAGCGGGTCTGCGGGGGCTCCCGGGTGGGTGAGCCGAGCGTCACGCCCCGGTCGCCGGCTCCAATTGGGATGACTGCGTACCGAACGGTAAACATTGGGTTATGAACGTGATCGTGTGCGTGAAGCAGATCCCCGACCCCGCGGTGCCCGGTGCGCTCGACGGGGCGACCAACACCCTCAAGCGAGACGGAAAGTTGATTCTCGACGACTCCGACGCCTACGGCGTCGAGATGGCGTTGCAGCTCGTCGACAAGGCCGGCGGCGGCGAGGTGAACCTCGTGTCGATGGCACCGAACGGTGAGACCGCTGGTCTTCGCACCGCTCTTGCGATGGGAGCTGGAAAGGCCATCCTCGTGTCGGATCCCGCACTGCAGGGAAGTGACGCGCTCACGACCGCAAAGATTCTCGCCGCGGCAGTGCAGCGTCTCGGTGGCGCCGATCTCGTGATCGCCGCCACCGAGTCGAGCGACGGCTACACCGGCACAGTGCCCGAGCAGATCGCCGAGGTTCTCGGACTTCCGTCGGTGACGTTCGCCAAGAAGGTGACCGTCGACGGCGGACAGTTGAAGGTCGATCGCCAGACCGAGTCCGGCTACGACGAAGTCGAGTGTCCGCTTCCGGCGCTCATCAGCGTGACGGCCGGTGTGGTCGAGCCGCGCTACCCGAGCTTCAAGGGCATCATGGCCGCCAAGTCGAAGCCGGTCGAAGAAGTGACCGCCGGCGATCTCGGCGTGACCTCGGTCGGCTGGGCCGGTGCAGGCCAGAAGATCTCCGGTGTCGCACAGGCCGAGGCGCGCCAGGCCGGCGAGATCATCGAAGACGACGGCGAAGCATTCACCAAGATCGTCGGGTTCCTCGAGAACCTGAAGGTCATCTGAGCACGGCAACCGACAGGAGACACGACATGGCACTCAACAGCATCTGGGTCTTCGCGCAGGCCGCGAACGGCGCACCCACCTCGGGAACACTCGAGCTTCTCGCAAAGGCACGCACGCTCTCGTCGAACGTGGCCGCATTCGCTGGCAACGGCGGAGCCGACCTCGCCGCGGCGCTTGGTGAGCACGGCGCATCGAAGGTGTTCGTCGCCGAGCACGGCGCGACTCTTCCCGGCGCGGCCATCGCATCGGCGATGAAGTCGGTGATCGAGGGCGGCGAGTCGCCGGACCTCATCATGTTCCCGCAGAACTACGAGGGTCGCGACGTGATGTCGCGTCTGTCGGTGAAGATCGACAAGACGGTCGTCACAAACAACGTCGACATCTCCGAGAGCGCCGACGGCGTGACGGTCACGACGCCGATCTTCGGTGGCAACACGCTCGTGTCGACATCGTTCACAGGGTCCGGTCCGTTCCTCGCGGCTTTCCGTCCGAAGTCGTTCGCTCCCGAGGCAGTCGGTGGTGCGGCCGCCGCGGTGACCGCGGTGCAGATTCCCGATCTCGGCACGACCGGTGGTGCGCAGGTGACCGCGGTGCACGTCGAAGAGTCGACCGGACCGAAGCTCGACGAGGCCGACATCGTGGTCTCTGGTGGCCGCGGTTTGGGCGAGTCCGACAAGTTCGGTCTCATCGAAGAGCTCGCCGGCATCTTGAAGGGTGCCCCCGGTGCGTCGCGCGCGATCGTCGACGCCGGCTGGGTTCCCTACAGCTATCAGGTGGGTCAGACCGGCAAGGTCGTGAAGCCGAACGTGTACATCGCGGCCGGCATCTCGGGTGCCACCCAGCACATGGTGGGCATGAAGGGCTCGAAGAACATCAT
>JBMTOT010000061.1:0-11546 GCA_049442935.1 Ilumatobacteraceae bacterium
TCCCATGACCTCCACGGTGTGAACGTGGCGCTCTTCCAACTGAGCTAATCGCCCTTGCGGGACTGTCAGGCTAGCCCGAGCCGGCCGGGTCGCCCACTTCGACGAGATCGACACATGCGCGACCCATGCCCTGGCGGTCCTGGAATGTGTCGGTGTCCTGTGGGCATGTGCGATCGATGGCCACGAACTGACGAACGACTCCGTCGTGGGGACCGTCGCAGCGCACTTCGACCACCATCGACATCTCCCCCACGTCGACACAACTTCCGGGCGTCAACAACTGGTCGGGAACGTTCCGTGCCGGCGGGCTGGAGCGGGCATGCGCGGTGAGAACCGCGATGCTGGCCATGACTGCGAGAAAGAGCAGGAATCGCCACGGAAATCGGGACGGCGGCAGAGGAACGAAGGGGTGGTCGTCGAGATCGACGTCGGGACGACGGGCAGAGGTGGAGGCACCGGTGACGCGTTCGGCGTCGCGTTGATCGTGGGCGCGGCGTCGCATCGGGTCGGAGAGCATTTCCCACGCGCGGTTGACGGCCGCCATGTCGACCGGTTCATCGCCGGACCTCGCGACGTCGGGATGCAACCGACGGGCGAGGCGACGGTATGCGGCGCGAATCTCGTCCTGGGTGGCCGTGCGCGCCACACCGAGCACGCGATACGGATCTTCGTCAATACCCACGCCGCACATCCACCAAGCCGATCAATTCCTCACCGGCAAGGTATCGGCCGACATTGGCCGTGATGCGCTCGGAGAGCAACGGAACAGCCATCTCCGGCGTGTTCCCGACATGGGGCGTGATGATGCAATTCGGCATGCTCCACAGCGGATGATCGGCGGGAAGAGGTTCGGGGTCGGTCACGTCGAGAGCCGCGCCGCCGATCTCCCCCTCGCGCAGCGCCCACACCAGATCGTCGGTCACAACATGTCGCCCACGGGCGACGTTGACGAGCCATGCGTGGCGCTCCATGACCTCGAACTCGCCCCGACCGATGATGCCCTCGGTCTCGGGCGTGAGCGAAAGCGCGAGCACCACGAGATCAGCACCGACGAGTGCGTCTATCAACCTGTCCTGGCCCACGACCTCGGATGCACCCTCGATGTGGTCGACCGCTCGGCGCACAACGGTCGTGCGGCAACCGAACGGTGCGAGCAGACGAAGCAACGACTCGGTGATTCCGCCGCCGCCGAGGATCGTCACACGAGCACCGAGCAGATTGCGCCCGACCGGACCACCCCACGACGTCGCCCGTGCGTAGCCGGCGACGTGACGCATGCCTGCGAGTGCGAGCGACAGCGCATGCTCGGCGACCGGTTCGGCGTAGACACCCTTGCCGCAGGTCCAGGTGCGGCGGTCGTCGAGCACCGGGACGAAGTTTTCGATCCCGGCGAAGGGCACCTGCACCCAGTCGAGGTGGTCGTTCGCCTCGAGAACGGCCGCGAGACCGGGCGCATCGCGGGATGCCGTCCACACCAACCCTGTCGCTTCGGCCGGCTGAACGACCTCTGCACCACCGGCCACGACCGCCTCGATCACCCACTCGGGCGAATTCTCGGGGCGCACCGCAACCGCCCGCCGACGACTCACGAGGGGCGACCCTCAAGCCGGCGCCGTTGGCGCGCCGCGACGGCGGCGCCCGCGACCATCAGCGCGACGCTGACGGCGAGCAGCATCGTGGCGAGCACGTTGATCTGCGGCGGGATCTTGACCCGCGATGCGCCGAAGATCTGGAGCGGGAACGTGAGCAGCGACCCCGCATTGAAGAAGGTGATGATGAAGTCGTCGATCGACAGCGCGAACGACAGCAGCGCGGCGGCCGCGATGCCCGGAAGAATGAGCGGGAACGTGATGCGCCAGAACGCCCGCATCGGTGTCGCGCCGAGGTCGAGTGCGGCCTGCTCGAGGGTCCAGTCGAACCCGCGGATGCGCGCCCGCACGGTGACGGCGACGAACGACACCTGGAACATGATGTGCGCGATCACGATGGTGGTGAACCCGAAGTCGACGCCGCGGTCGATGAAGAGGGTCGCGAGCGACGAGCCGAGCACGATCTCTGGCGACGTGAGCGGGAGCACGAGAAACAGGTTCACCCCCGACTTTCCGCGGAAGTCGTAGCGGCTGAGGGCGATCGCGATGAGCGCGCCGAGCACCGTCGCGCACGCTGTCGACACGAGGGCAATGCGCAGACTCAGCCACAGCGCACTCGTGAGTTCCTTTTCTGCGAACGGGTTCGCCCAGTTGTCGAGAGTGAAGCCCTGCCACTCGATGTTGAACTTCCCGAGCGGGTCGTTGAACGAGAAGATGACGATGACCACGATCGGCAGGAACACGTACACCAGCCCGAGCGCGGCGACGGTGTTCACGATGCGCTGACCGGTGCGCTGCCGGCGGTCGGTGGCCATGCCGGTGCGGGCGCTCACACCAGGTCCTCGGTGTCCATGAAACGGGAGTAGACGAGAACTGCCGCGGTGATCACGATCATCAGCACGAACGACATCGCACTTGCGAGTGGCCAGTTCAACTGGCGCAGGAACTGGTCCTGGATCGAATTGCCGATCATCGTCGTGGTCGGGCTCCCGAGGAACTGGGCGTTCACGAAGTCGCCGGCGGCGGGAATGAACACGAGAAGACTGCCGGCGAACAGCCCCGGCAGTGACATCGGCAGCACGACCTTGCGGAACGCGCCCGACGAGGTGGAGTACAGATCCTGTGCGGCGTCAACCAGGCGTCTGTCGATCTTCTCGAGGCTCACGAACAGTGGCAGCACCATGAACGGAAGGAAGTTGTAGGTGAGTCCACCGATCACCGCGGCCGGCGTGTTCAGCAGTCGACCGTTGTCCATGATGCCGAGGGCCTCGAGCGCCCCGCCGAGGCGCACGGACTCGAATGCCGAAATGATCGGGCCGCTGTCCGAGAGGAGATTTGTCCAGGCGAGGGTGCGGATCAGATACGAGGTGAAGAATGGGACCACGACGAGCCCGATCAGCACGTTCTTCCATCGCCCTCCGCGGAATGCGATGGCATACGCGAGCGGATACCCGATCGCGATCGTGAGCACGGTTGCAACCCCCGCATAGAAAAAGCTGCGACCGAACTGCGGAGCGAAGTCGACGAGCGCGGTTCGGTAGTTCTCGAACTCCCACGAAAAGGAGGGGAAGAAGTCGAAGCGGGTCTTCTTGCTCGACAGCGACATCACCGCCATCGTCCACAGCGGCGCCAGGAAGAACAGACTCAGCCACAAGATGCCCGGCTTCAACAAGCCGTACGGAGCGAGCGCACGCCTGGTTTCGAGACCGCCGGCGAAGGCCGCCCACACGAGCGAGACCACCGCCACCAGCATCGGCACGGCAACAGCCAGCGCCGCCGCACCCGTGAGCCACCCGGCGCCGAGTGCGACGGTTCCCGTGGCGAGCAACCCCATGATCCCGAGCCCGATCGACTCGGGCCTTGCCGAGAGGACGCGCACGACTGCCGCCTCCCCTGCAGTGCGGGTCAGGCGCCCGTGATCTTCGAGAAGGCTTCGTCGAACTTGGCCTCCTCTTCCTCGGCGAGGGCACCCCAGGTCTGCAGGCGCGACAACGTCGCGTCGTCGGGGAACAACAGCGGGCTCTCTGCGAGATCCGCCGCCTCGCCACCGAGCTTCACGAGCTCGTCCTTGACGCCCACCACCGGGCTCATGTAGCCCACGTATGCGGCAATGCGCGCCGCGTTCACCGGGTCGTAGCACCAGTTGATCCACTCGGCGACGGCGTCGGAGTTCTGCGATCCCTTCATCCAGATCATCGAGTCGTACCAGGAGGTTCCGCCCTCTTCCGGAATGACGAACTTCACCGACGGGTTCTCGCGGGCGAGCTGCACGATGTCACCAGACCACGCCACGCACGCGGCGAAGTTGCCCTTGGCGAGGTCGTCCATGTAGTCGTTGCCGGTGAAGGCGCGAATCTGACCGTCGTTCTTGGCCTTCTCGAGCTTGTCGAATGCGTCGGCGGCCTCGTCGAATGTCGTGATCGACTCGATGCTCTTGCCATCGCCCATCAGGATGAGTCCCATCGTGTCGCGCATCTCGGTCAACATGCCGACCTTGCCCTTGAACTCTGCGTCGAACAAGTCGGCAACGCTGCCGAGGTCCCGCCCAGTCGCATCGAGGTTGTAGGCGATGCCGGCAACGCCCGTCTGCCACGGAAGGCTGTACTCACCCTGCGGATCCCACGAAGGGTTCTTCAGGTCCGGGCGAAGGTTCGCCGCGTTCGGAATCTTGTCGAGCGGAAGCTTCTGCGCCCAGCCGAGCTGAATGAACCGTGACGCCATCCAGAAGGTCGGGGCGAGCAAGTCGGGGTCGATTGCATCGCCCTTGGCGAGGATCGGCTGCACCTTCGCGAAGTACTCGTTGTTGTCGTTGTACGCCTCGGTGTACTTCATGTCGATTCCGGTGGCCGTCGAGAACAGCCCGACCGTCTCTTCGTCGATGTACGCCGGCCAGTTTTCGAAGAACAACTTGCGCTCTCCCCCGCCCGCGGCGGCGGTGGTGTCGGACGCGGTGTCGGATCCGCCGCACGCGGCGAGGATCGCGGGCAATGACACGGCGCCAACGCCCATCAGCCCCGATCGAATGAGGAATTCCCTGCGGTTCAAAGGTGTCGCCACGACTGCCTCCTATGTGATGTGCGCCTGATCGCTGTGCGTCTCACAGTAGCCCGAACGGGCTCACAGACCGGCTTCGACGTGATCCACATTTGTCGTGGTTGCGCCAGCGACGTCGGGGCGTCCGGGAAGTCCATACGCCACGCCCGACTTCCACCCGAGCCAGACGGTCGACTCGGGCCGCAGGAACGGCAGCTCAGCCTGGCCCGACACCAGTGCCGCCACTTCGATTCCGTCTGTCGTTCTGGCCACCACTCGCACCGACGCCCCCTGGAAGACGACATCGGTGACGCGCGCCTCAATTGCCTCGCCCGACGAGCGATCTGCCGTGACCGCCAGATGCTCCGGGCGCACCATGACGGTGACCATGTCGCCGACGGAGAAGGTCGAACCTTCCGACATCTGCCCGGCCGCGAGCGTGACCGACCCTCCAGAGGTGAGTTCGACCCGGGCTCCGGCACTGTCGGCCGACGCCACGGTGGCCGGGAGGAGATTCGCCGACCCGATGAATCCGGCCACGAACAGCGACGCGGGACGCGTGTAAATGTCGACCGGCGTTGCGATCTGTTCGACACGCCCTGCGCTCATCACCGCCACCCTGTCGCTCATCGTGAGAGCCTCGCCCTGGTCGTGGGTGACGAACACGAACGTGATTCCGACCTCGCGCTGGATGCGCTTCAGCTCGATCTGCATGGCCTCTCGCAGCTTCAAGTCGAGCGCGGCGAGCGGCTCGTCGAGCAGCAGGGCACTCGGGTAGTTGACGAGCGCACGAGCAAGCGCGACGCGCTGCTGCTGACCGCCGGAGAGCTGCGCCGGACGGCGCGACGCGAATTCCGACAGCCGCACCACGGCGAGCATCTCGGAGACCCTCGAAGCCACTTCTTTCTCGGGCAACTTCTTGTTGCGCGGCCCGAAAGCCACGTTGTCGGCAACCGACATGTGGGGAAACAGCGCGTACTGCTGGAAGACGGTGTTGACGTTGCGTCGGTGGGGCGGAACCGACGAGACGTCGATGCCCTCGATCATGACCCGCCCTTCGGTCGGCTGCTCGAAGCCTGCGATCATTCGCAGGATCGTCGTCTTGCCGCACCCAGACGGGCCGAGCACGGAGAAGAATTCGCCGTTCGCGATCGCAAAATCGGCCTCGTGCACTGCGACGAACGACCCGAACAACTTGCGCACGCCCTCGAGACGGACGACGTCGTGGCTCGAATCGGTCACCTGAGTGCCCCCTTGGTTGTTGCGTGCCCGCGCGTTCGCAGCCGAGGCTAACAGTCGATGTTTGCCATCACGTGCTTGATGCGCGTGTAGTCGTCGAGAGCGTACGCGGAGAGGTCCTTGCCGTATCCCGACTTCTTGTACCCACCGTGGGGCATCTCGGCCACGATCGGGATGTGCGTGTTGATCCACACGCATCCGAAGTCGAGGTGCTTGGCCATGCGCATCGCACGTCCGAAGTCGCGCGTCCAGACAGAGGACGCGAGTCCGTATTCGACACCGTTCGCCCAGCGGAGAGCCTCGTCTTCGTCGGAGAAGCGCTGCACGGTCATCACCGGACCGAAGATCTCGTTCTGGATCATCTCGTCGTCCTGCTTGAGGTCGGCGACGACGGTCGGCTCAAAGAAGTACCCGTCGGAGCGAACCACCGAGCCGCCTGTCACGACCCGTGCGTGTGCCGGGGTGCGCTCGAGGAATCCGGAGACCCGCGCCAACTGGTTCGCATTGTTGATCGCGCCGAAGGTGTGCTCGCCCGAGGCCGGCGAACCGGTTGTAGCGGCGGCCGCGTGCTCGGCGAGAGCGGCGACAAACTCGCCGTAGATCTTCGGCCCGCACACCACGCGCGTCGCGGCGGTGCAGTCCTGGCCGGCGTTGAAAAGACCGGCGGCGGCGATCCCCGCGGCGGCGGCCTCGATGTCTGCATCGTCGAACACGATGACCGGCGCCTTTCCTCCCAGTTCGAGGTGTACGCGCTTCAGCGACTTCGCCGCCGCCTCGGCCACCTCGATGCCGGCGCGAACCGAACCGGTGACCGACACCATCGAAGGGGTGTCGTGCACCACCATCTCGCGACCGGTGTCGCGATCGCCGCACACCACATTGAAGACTCCGTCGGGAAGGAACTCCGACGCGATCTCGGCGAGCAAGGCGGTCGAGGCTGGGGTCGTGTCGGAGGGCTTCAGCACCACCGTGTTGCCCGCGGCGATCGCGGGTGCGAACTTCCACACCGCCATCATCATCGGGTAGTTCCACGGTGCGACCTGTGCGCAGACCCCGACCGGCTCGCGGCGAATCATCGAGGTCATGTTCCGCATGTATTCGCCCGTTGCCTTGCCTTCGAGCATGCGCGCCGCACCGGCAAAGAACCTGATCTGGTCGACCATCGGCGGAATCTCCTCCGAGCGCGTCAACTCGATCGGCTTGCCCGTGTTGGCCACCTCTGTCGCGAGCACCTCGTCGGCCCGTGCCTCGATCGCATCGGCGATGCGGTACAGCGCGAGTGAACGCTCAGACGGCGTGGTCTGGCTCCACTCCCCGAATGCGGCGGCGGCCGCGCGCATCGCATCGTCGACGTCGACCTCGGAACTGAGCGGGGCCTGTGCGTACACGGCGCCCGTTGCCGGATCGATGACATCCGTGGTGCGTCCGTCGCGCGCCTCGACTCGCTTGCCGTTCACGAAGTTGTGGATCTTCTGCATTCCCCTAGGTTCGCACACCCGTCAAGGGGTGCCGGTGGCGCAAGGCGAACCCTCAGACCGGGTAGACACGGGTCCATGGCACAGATGCGCACGGTCGGTGTTCCACGCGAGGTGAAGAGCTCGGAAGGTCGCGTCGCGATGACGCCCGACGGGGTGAGGGAGTTCGAGCGGCTCGGCATCGACGTCTTCGTCGAGGCCGGAGCCGGCGAGGCCGCCTCGATCTCAGACGACGATTACCGGGCCGCGGGGGCCGACATCGTGGCCACTGCCGCCGAGGCCTGGTCGCACGACATGGTCGTGAAGGTCAAAGAACCCCAGGAGATCGAGTTTGGACATCTCCGGCAAGATCTGGTGCTGTTCACCTACCTCCACCTCGCGGCCTATCCGAAGGTTGCCGATGCACTCGCCGCCGCCGGTACCACGTCGCTCGCCTACGAGACCGTGCAGGCGCGCGACGGCTCGCTGCCCCTGCTCGCTCCGATGAGCGAGGTCGCAGGGCGTCTCGCTCCGCAGATGGGAGCCCGGTTCCTGGAACGGCCACAGGGCGGCCGCGGAGTGCTCATGGGCGGCGCACCCGGCGTGCGCCCGGCACGCGTCGTGGTGCTGGGCGCCGGAAACGTCGGGTGGAATGCCGCCTGGATTGCCGCCGGCATGGAAGCCGAGGTGGTGCTCATCGACAAGAACCTCGATCGCCTCCGCTACGTCGACCAGATTCACCGCGGACGCATCATGACCCTCGCTTCCAACCGGGGCGCCATCGAACGAAGCGTCGCAGAGGCTGACCTGGTGATCGGTGCAGTGCTCGTCGCCGGCGACCGGGCGCCGGTCGTCGTCTCAGACGACATGGTGCGCAGCATGAAAAAGGGCGCGGTCATCGTGGACGTCGCCGTCGACCAGGGCGGATGCATCGAGACCACACGCGAGACCACCCACAGCGACCCCACCTTCGTGCTCCACGATGTGGTGCACTATGCCGTCGGCAACATGCCCGGTGCGGTGCCGAACACCAGCACGTACGCACTCACGAATGCGACGCTTCCCTATCTCATCGAGGTCGCCGCGCACGGTGTGCGAGAGGCAGTCACAAAGAACCCCGCGATCGCCCACGGTCTAAACCTTCATCGCGGCCTCTGCACCCATGCGGCGGTGGCCGAGTCGCTCGGAAAGACCCCTGTCGCCGTCGCCGAGGCGCTCGGTTGACCGCGGCCGCCTGGCGCCTCGTACCCTGACTGCCTGATGGCCACACTCGTTTCCGATCTCGACGTGCCGCAGGTGCCGCTGTTCGGCGACGAACCACGCGTCGAGCGACAGCGCATCATGCGGGAGGTCGCACGCGACTCGTGGCTTGCCCGCACCGAGGCGGGCTATGCCGTGCTCCACTACGACGCCGTGACCGGAATTCTGCGCGACAAGCGTTGGCATTCGGCCACGGGACTCGTCGCAGAAATGGCCGGCATTCGCGACGAGCGCTACCTTGCTCGACGGCGCGTGACCATTCTCAATGCCGAGGGCGATGTGCACGTGCGTCTGCGCAGGTTGGTCGCACCGGCTTTTTCGCCGCGCAGCGCCGACCGGCTGCGGCCGTTCATGCGCGACATAGTGGCGTCGCTCATTGAGCCCCACCTCGCCACGGGTCGCATTGAAGCAGTCGCCGACCTGTGCGAGCCGTACCCGATTCCGGTGATCTGCGAACTCCTCGGTGCCCCGAAAGAGGACTGGCAGTTGTTCAGCCGTCTCGCGACGGATGTGTTGCGCATCTTCGGCGGCAACCTCGCCGAGGAGATCGACATCATCGTGTCGGCCGGGATCGAACTCGAGGAGTACACCAAGGGTCTCATCGCCGACCGCCGCACTCACCCGGCCGACGACCTCATCACCGATCTCATCGCCGCCGAGGAGGACGGCGACCGCCTGTCGACCGACGAACTGACGATGATGGTGGAGGCGGTGATTGTCGGAGGCACCGACACCACCAGAAACCAGCTGGGTCTCGCCCTCGAGCTCTTCTCGCGACACCCTGAGCAGTGGCAGATGCTGCGCGACGACCCGTCAATGGCACCGCGCGCGGTCGAAGAGACCATGCGGTACCACGGTGCCGTCGCAGGAACGATCCGCTTTGCGAGCGAGGACATTGAATTCAACGGTGTGCTGTTCCCGAAGGGGACGTTCATGTCGACCTCGATGTCGACGGCAAACTTCGACGAATCGGTCTTTGCCGATCCTCTTCAGTTCGACATCGCGCGCGAACCGGCAGGTCAACCCCAGTTGTCGTTCGGCTCGGGCATTCACTACTGCCTCGGCGCGTCGCTCGCGCGTGCCGAATTGCAGGAGGCGCTCGTGGTGCTGTCGCAGTCGATGCCGAACCTCGCACCCGGCGGCGACGTGCGCCACAAACCGTCGGCTGTCGGTATTTTCGGGCCGGCTCACCTTCCGCTGACGTTCGACCGCCGGGCCTGAACGGCGTCGCTCAGTCGCAGCAGCTGTCGCGCCAGCCGCACGAGAAGCACTTGAAGTGCGCGTGCTCGGGTTTCAGGTCGCCCCCGCACAGCGGGCACTCGGGGAACGTACCGAACCTGGTGCGGCACGCCCCGTCGGCGTCGCGCGAGATGCCGTCCACGAGACGCGGGGCGGCCGACTGGTTTTTCGGCGAGTCTGCACTCATGGGCTCATTGTGACCGATCAAGACACCCGAAGGGGCGGACCAACTCGCCGCACGGGCGGGGCCGAGCAGTAGCGTCAGAGTGCCCCGACTATGACAGACACTGCGCCAACCCCCGACCCGTCGCCCACCAGGCGGCACCGGCCCGGCACAGCGCGAGCGGCGCTCTCGCACCGGGACTTTCGCGTCATGTGGCTGTCGAATTCGGCCTCCAGCGTCGGCGTGTGGATGCAGCAGGTGGTGCTGCCGGCCTATGTCTACTCACGGACCAACAGCGCCTCTCAGGTTGCCCTCTTCACGTTCGCCCAGCTCGGGCCACTGCTGCTTCTCTCCATTCCCGCCGGAGTGATGGCCGACAAATTCGAGCGCCGCCCGTGGCTTGTCGCCGCCCAGTGCATCCAAATGACCGGGTCCGTGACCCTCGGTGTCATCGCGTCGTTCGACGGACCGATCATGGCGCTCTTTTTCGCCCAGTTGACGGTCGGCATCGGCAACTCACTGAATGCGCCGGCGTTCTCGGCGGTTCTCCCGAGCCTGGTGCCGCCCGAAGACCTGAGCGGCTCGATCAGTCTGTCGTCGACGTCGGTCAACGGATCGCGCGTCCTCGGGCCGATCCTGGCGGCAGTGCTCATGAACATCGGTTTCGAAACCCCGCACATCTTCTGGCTGAACGCGATGACCTACTTGATCGTGATGCGAGCGGTGCTCACGGTGGCACTTCCCCCGACGCGCCGGTCATCCGAGTCGGGGCTGCGGTCGCTCACGTTCGGTTTCCGCACCGCACGGTCGCGACCTGCAGTGCGGCGGCTGCTGCTCACGATGTTCTCGTTCTCTCTCATCAGCCTTCCGTTCGTCGGCCTGTTCCCCGCCATCGCAGACCTCACGTTCGGCATCAAACCGCGAACCACCACCTACAAGTGGCTGTATGCCACCTGGGGCCTCGGCGCGATGTTCGGGGCGCTCTCGATCGGCACGGTGTTCGCCGGCATCGACAAGCGCCGCACCACCCAGATCGGCTTCGTCTCGTTCGCGCTCTCCATGGCCGCGTTTGCGTCCGCACCGAACGTTCCGCTCGCGTTCGTCACCGGCTTCTGGCTCGGCATCTCGTACTTCTCGACGACGACTTCGATGATGACGGTTCTGCAGAGCCGACTCGAGCTCGAGGTCCGGGCGCGAGTGCTGTCTCTTTGGTTCATGGCGTTCGGCGGCACCATTCCCCTCGGCAACGTCATTTTCGGGCCGCTCGTCGACCGGATCGGCTCGCGACCCGTGCTCTACATTGCGGCGGCGTGGGCTCTCGTGCTTGCCAAGTTTTGCGACATTTCGGCGGTCTCCGCGAATTGGCGCGCGCCAGTGTCTCTGATATCGCCAAGGTATCAGGGATGAGTCACCAAACCGCTGAATTAGTGTACTCTGCGTTGCATGCTGACTGAGAGACCTGTGTGAATTTACCCAATGTACTAACTCTAATCCGCGTCGCTTTAATTCCGGTATTGGTTCTCGTCTGGCTGACTCCCTTCCAATACGCAGGGGGACTGGCTGCTGTTG
>JBMTOT010000062.1:0-11271 GCA_049442935.1 Ilumatobacteraceae bacterium
GTCGTCGAACTCGACGGCGATGAAATGACGCGCATCATCTGGCAGTTCATCAAGGAGCGCCTGGTGCTGCCCTATCTCGACATCGAGCTCGAGTACTACGACCTCGGTATCGAGCACCGCGACGCCACCGACGACCAGGTGACCATCGACTCGGCGAACGCGATCTTGAAGCACGGCGTCGGCGTGAAGTGCGCCACCATCACGCCCGACGAGGCGAGAGTCGAAGAGTTCGGGCTGAAGAAGATGTGGAAGTCACCGAACGGAACGATCCGCAACATTCTCGGTGGAGTGGTGTTCCGTGAGCCGATCATCTGCTCGAACATCCCGCGCCTCGTGCCGGGCTGGACGAAGCCAATCGTGATCGGCCGTCACGCCCACGGCGACCAGTACAAGGCAACGGACTTCAAGGTGCCCGGTGCCGGCACGGTCACCATCACCTACACCCCGTCCGACGGCGGCGAGCCGATGGAGATGGAAATCGCCAAGTTCGGTGCCGACGGCGGCGTCACGATGGGCATGTACAACTTCAACGACTCGATCCGTGACTTCGCCCGCGCATCGTTCCGCTACGGACTCGCGCGCAACTACCCGGTCTACATGAGCACGAAGAACACGATCCTGAAGGCGTATGACGGCCAGTTCAAGGACCTCTTCGAGGAGGTGTTCGAGAACGAGTTCAAGGCCGAGTTCGACAAGGCCGGCATCACCTATGAGCACCGACTCATCGACGACATGGTGGCGTGCGCCATGAAGTGGGAGGGCGGCTACGTCTGGGCGTGCAAGAACTACGACGGCGACGTGCAGTCCGACACCGTCGCGCAGGGCTTCGGGTCGCTCGGTCTCATGACCTCGGTGCTGATGACGCCCGACGGCCGCACCGTCGAGGCCGAAGCCGCCCACGGAACCGTGACGCGTCACTACCGCGAGCACCAGAAGGGCAACAAGACCTCCACGAACCCGATCGCATCGATCTATGCGTGGACGGGCGGCCTGAAGCACCGCGGAAAGCTCGACAACAACCCGAAGCTGACCGAGTTCGCCGAGAGTCTCGAGGCGGTGTGCGTCGAGTCCGTGGAGGGCGGCGAGATGACCAAGGACCTCGCGATCCTCGTCTCGAAGGATCAGCCGTGGCTCACCACCGAGGACTATCTGGCGGCGCTCGATCGTCGTCTCCAGCAGAAGATGGCCTGAGCAGTGCGCGCCGTCGTCCTCGCAGAACACGGCGGCCCGGAGGTTCTTCGCGTCACAGAGGTTCCCGACCCGGTTCCCGGTCCGGACGAGGTGCTCGTTGATGTCGCGGCGAGCGCGCTGAATCGCGCCGACCTGCTCCAGCGCATGGGCATGTATCCCGACCCGTTTCCGTCTGCACACGAGATCCCCGGTCTCGAGTTCGCCGGAACAGTGGCCGCGACAGGTGAGCGCGTGCGCTCATGGAGGCCTGGTGACCGCGTCATGGGCATCGTGAGCGGCGGAGGCCAGGCAGAAAAGATCGCCGTGCACGAACGCCAGGCCATGGCAGTGCCGTCGGACATGTCGCTCCTCGATGCGGCCGCCATTCCCGAGGTGTTCCTCACGGCGTGGGACGCCCTCGTGGTGCAGGGCGGTCTCACGTCGGGGCGGTGGGCGCTGGTGCACGCTGGCGCGTCGGGTGTCGGCACGGCCGCGATCCAGATCTGTCGCATGATCGGTGCGCAGGTCGTGGTCACCTGTTCGACCGGCAAGGTGGCGGCGTGTCGCGATCTCGGCGCAGACGTCGTGGTGGACTACACCGCCGACGATTTCGTCGACGCCGTGCGCGGGGCGACGCAGGGGCGCGGCGTCGACACCGTGCTCGATGTCATCGGCGGCGAATACCTCGACCGGAACATCGCCGCGCTCGCCGTGAAGGGCCGCATCATCCAGGTCGGCACGATGGCCGCGAAGTCGCTTCCGTTCAACGTGGGGTCGCTCTTGCCCAAGAGGGCGACGATCACCGGGACGGTGCTCCGGCCCCGTCCGCTCGAGGAAAAGATCGCTCTCACGCAGCGGTTCGCCACCGAGGTGCTGCCGCACTTCGCCACGGGCATCCTTCGCCCGATCGTCGATTCGGTGGTGGCGATGTCGGAGATCGCAGACGGTCACCGACGCATGGCAGACAACGCCAACACGGGCAAGATCGTCATCGACGTCACCCGTTGAGCGGGTGACGGTGTTCCGGTCGCGTCAGCGCGATGCGATGTCGACGTAGCCGCGCTCGTCGGGGCCGACGTACCACTGACGGGGGCGGCTGATCTTTTGCTCCTTGTCGGCGAGCAGCTCCTTCATGTGTGCGAGCCAGCCGACCGTGCGCGGAATCGCGAACAGCACGGTGAACATCTCGACCGGGAACCCGAGCGCCTGGTAGATCAGGCCGGAATAGAAGTCGACGTTCGGATACAGCTTGCGCGACTTGAAGTAGTCGTCGTTCAGCGCCGTCTCTTCCAGCTTGAGTGCAATGTCGAGGAGCGGGTTCTTGCCGGTCACTTCGAACACGTCATATGCCGTCTTCTTGATGATCGTGGCACGCGGGTCGAAGTTCTTGTACACACGGTGGCCGAAGCCCATGAGGCGGTCGGAACCCGACTTCACGTCCTCGATGAAGGCCGGAACGTTGTCCATCGACCCGATCTCGGTCAACATGCGCACGACGGCTTCGTTTGCTCCGCCGTGGAGCGGGCCGTAGAGAGCCGATGCCGCGGCGGCGGTTGCCGTGTACGGATCGCTCTGGGCCGAACTGACGACGCGCATCGCGGTGGTGCCGCAGTTCTGCTCGTGGTCGGCGTGGAGAATGAACAGCACGTCCATCGCGCGCGCGAGAACCGGGTCGACCTGGTATTCCTCGCCGATCTTGAACATCATGTTGAGGAAGTTCTCTGCGTACGACTTTGAGTTGTTCGGCAGAACGAAGGGGAGGCCCTGGCTGAACCGGTGGCACATGGCCGCGATCGTGGGCACCTTTGCGATCAGGCGCACCGACTGCTTCTCGAGCGAGGCGGCGTTGAAGATGTCCTTTGCGTCGTCGTAGAACGTGCCGAGGGCCGCTGTCGCAGAGACGAACATGCCCATCGGGTGTGCGTCGTAGTGAAATCCGTCGACGAACCGCTTGCGCATGTTCTCGTGGATCATCGTGTGGTGCGTGACGTCGTGCTTCCAGTTCGTGAATTGGTCTGCCGTCGGAAGCTCGCCGTGCAGAAGCAGATAGGCGACTTCGAGGAAGGTCGACTTCTCGGCCAGCTGTTCGATCGGGTAGCCGCGGTACCGGAGAATTCCGGCGTCACCGTCGAGATAGGTGATGGCCGACCTGCACGCCGCCGTAGACAGATACGCCGGGTCGTACATGAAGAGCGACGGATCGAGCTCTCTCAGAGCCGAGGAGGGGAAGGTCCCCCCGTTGATCGGCACCGTGACTTTCTTGCCGGTGCGATCGTCGATGATGGTGATGGTGTCGGCCATTTGGGATCCCCTTGGTTCGACGGTGGTCAGGGGCTTTTCTCCCCTTGGCGCAAGGGTAGTGCGACGGGACTGACGTGCACCATTCTCCGCGTCGCCGCGTGCAAAGGTCACCCGGCAGAGACTCGGGTCGACCTCACAGGGGAGTGTTGTCGTGTTTGCGCGACACGAGCCGCTCGCGCTTGTCGCGGAGCATGTGCAGGGCCGCACAAATCTCGGCGCGAGTGTCGGAGGGGTCGATGACCGCATCGACATATCCCCGTTCGGCCGCGATGTACGGGTTCAACAGCCGCTCTGCGTAGTCGCGCTCGAACTCGGCCCGTTCCTCGGGTGTCGCGCGCCGTTGCAGCACTGCGGCCGCCTGTCCGGCCCCCATCACGGCAAGTTCGGCCCACGGCCAGGCGAGGCACACGTCGTTGCCCATCTTTTTTGAGTCCATGACGATGTATGCGCCGCCGTACGACTTGCGCAAGATGACGCACACCCGGGGAACGGTGGCGCGTCCATAGGCGAACACCAGCTGTGCGCCGTGGCGAATCATGCCGCGCCACTCGAGATCCTTGCCCGGGTAGAAGCCCGGCGTGTCGACGAGGGTCACGAGCGGCAGGTTGAACGCGTCGCAGAAAGCGACGAACCGTGCCGCCTTCTGCGATGCCGGAATGTCGAGGGTGCCCGCGAGCGCGATCGGCTGGTTGGCCACTATTCCCACCGTGTGTCCGTCCATTCGGGCGAACGCGGTCACGATGTTCTGGGCCCACTTGGCGCGCATCTCGAGCATGTATCCGTCGTCGACGAGCGCGGCGATCACGGTGCGCACGTCGTAGCTGCCTGTTGCGGTCTGTGGGATCGCATCGCCTGCCTCGGGCACCGGGCGGTCCGCCGGGTCGTTCGTCAGTTCCGCCGGAGGAAGTTCGTCGACGTGCGAGGGGATAAACGCCAGGAGTTCGTCGACCCAGTCAAGGGCGGATTCGAGATCGTCGACAACGTGCGACGCCGCGCCGCTCGCGCGCGCGTGTGCACCGGCTCCGCCGAGATCGTCGTTCGAGACCGAGATGCCGGTGAATTCGGCGACCATTGTCGGCCCGCTCACGAATGCGTACGCATCGACGGTCATCACGACGAAGTCCGACAATCCGATGAGAAGCGCCGGCCCCGACACCGCGGGGCCGGTCACGATGCTGACCGTGGGCACCGAGCCCGAGCATTCCGCGAGGGCCTTGGCCGCGGTTCCCCAGCCGTGGAGTGCGGCAATTCCCTCGACGATGTCGGCGCCCGACGACTCGATGCGCATCACGAGCGGGAGTCGCTGCATGCGCGCGACTGTTGCGGCGTGTGCGATCACACCCGACGCATCTGCCGAGAGCGCACCCTTGCGGTGGGTGCCGTCGACGTCGAGCCAGACGATCTCGCGTCCCGACGCGAGGCGGGCCACCTGGGCCGTCGCCGCGCCGCCAACCTTGTTCTGAAGGTCGAGCACCTTCTCGAGGCGGGTGACGGTGTCGGACACGCTTCGAGACTAGACGGGCGGTGCCGACGGCGTCAGAAACGCGCCGCGCGGGGCGAGATGTCGACCGAGACACCGGGCTGACGCGAGCCGTGGCGTTCGACCGATGCGAACGCGGCGTCGCGAACTGCGAGAGTCGCGCGAGTCGGTGCGGGTCGCGTGCGCTGTGTCCACCCCACGACACGGCGCGGCAACTCGGGCACTGCGATGCGCGTGAAATCGCCCGACAACCACACGGGAATGGCAGATGCCGGCACGATCGCTGGTCCGTAGCCGTCGAAGGCGAGAGATGTCATGAGCCGCACTCCGTCGATCTCGGCCTGGGTCTTCAGCGCAACGCCACGGGCCCCGGCGGCGCGGTCGACGATGCGGCGTTGGGCCGTGCCGAGGGGGGCGAGAAGAATCGGGTGCTCGGCCAGTTCAGCGAGAGTGATCGTGGTGTGGCTCGAGAGTGGATGCCTGTGATGCACGAGGAGAAGGAGATCCTCGGCGAACAGTTCCTTCGTCTCGAGTCCCGCTTCGCTCACGGGCAGATGGACCACCGCGGCATCGAGTTCACCGGACGCGACGCGGGGGAGGAGCGAACTCGTTGCGCCTTCCACGACAGTGATGCGGACGTCGGCATGAGTCCTCGACATCTGGCTGAGCATCGGTGGCATCAGCCACCGGGCGGTGGTTCCGATGGTGCCAATTCGGCATTCGCCGGCCGCGCTGCCACCGAGAGAGTGGATCTCGCCGTCGATGTCCTCGAGTTCGTTCATGATGCGGCGTGCCCGGGCGAGGACCACCTCGCCCTCTGCGGTGAGGCCACCCGAAGTCCTGTCGACCAGAGTTGCACCGAGGTGCTTCTCGAGACGGGAGATATGCGCCGAGACGTTGGATTGCACGGTGTCGAGGCTTTTTGCGGCCGCCGAGAACGAGCCATGGTCCGCAATGGCAACGAGAGTCTGAAGTTGGCGAATGAGCATTGACGGCCTCGCTGTGTCGAGACACTCCGCCAGACAGTCTTGCGACGGCAGGATGTGTCAGGTATCACAAAAAATGATAGCCAGTATCGCTTCGTTCGACTTGCGTGATAGCTCTCGGATCGGCAAACTGAGAAACAACAAAACGAGCCGGAGACGCCCCCCGTCCCGGCCGCAAGAACCCGATCGATGGTCCCCCCCACCATCGGGTTTCGGTTGAGAGGCCCCGCACCCCCTGCGGGGTCTTTCCCGTTTGTGGGGCGCTGTTCGGTAGTTCTGCTGGCGGGCGTAGTCTGCGCGCGTGACGGCCGCAGCCTTCTTTGATCTCGATCGAACGCTCCTGTCGGGAGCGTCAGCGCACGTGGTGAGCAAGGTGCTGCGCGAGACCGGCGTCGTGAATCGGGACATACCCGGTGAGTCTCTGCTGTACCAGGTGTTCGAGATGTTCGGTGAGAACCTCCCCTCGATGGTGCTCGGTCGACAGGCCGTTCATGCCATGAGGGGTCACTCCCGCGAGGACGTACGCGCGGCCGCGGAGAAGGCGGCTCCCGAGCTGGTCTCGATGGTGCAGCCGTACGCGCGGCAGGTGATCGACTCCCACCGCGATGCAGGCAGAAAAGTGGTGCTCGCGACCACGACACCGAGCGACCTCATCGCCGCGTTCGCGCGCCTCATGGAATTCGACGACGTCGTCGCCACGACCTACGGCGTCGACGCAGACGGTCGCTACACCGGCGAGATCGAGGGGCCGTACGTGTGGAGTCGCGGCAAACGTGATGCCGTTGCCGCATGGTGCGACGCGAACGGGGTCGACATGTCGAAGTCGTTCGCCTACTCCGACAGCGTCTATGACGAGCCGTTGCTCGCACGTGTCGGGCATCCGCACTGCGTGAACCCCGACTGGCGATTGCGTCTCATGGCGGCGGTGCGACGCTGGCCGGTGATGAATCTCGACGTTCCGCCCGGTGTCGCGAAGATCCCGGTGGTGAATCTCGAGGCGCAGGAAGCACTCATGAGGCTGACGCGCCCCGAGGTTTTCCCGTACGCGCGCTTCGACATCGAGGGGACCGAGAACATTCCCCTCGACGGCCCCGTCATTTTGTGCGGCAATCACCGCAGTTACTTCGACGTCGCCGCGGTGTTCCTCACCGTGGCACGGGTGGGACGCCCCGTCCGGTTCCTCGGAAAAAAGGAAGTCTTCGACGCGCCGGTGATCGGACAGCTGGCCGCCGCACTGGGAGGCATTCGCGTTGACCGTGGCACGGGCAGCGACGAACCGATGCGGGCCGCGGCCGATGCGCTCGAAGCCGGCGACATGGTCGCGATCATGCCGCAAGGAACGATCCCTCGCGGCCGTGCGTTCTTCGAGCCGGAACTGAAAGGTCGATGGGGAGCGGCGCGACTCGCCGCACAGACCGGCGCACGCATCGTGCCGGTGGGAATCTGGGGCACCGAGAAGGTCTGGCCGCGGAACGCGAAACTACCGAACATCACCAACGTGACGTCGCCCCCCACCGTGCGGGTGCGAGTGGGTGCACCGTTCGCGGTGGAGGGAGCCGATGCAGACGCCGACACGCGTCTGATCATGTCCGCGATCGTCGATCTGCTGCCGCCCGAGGCGCGCACGTACCGCGAGCCGACGCCCGAGGAGTTGAAGCGTTCGTTGCCGTCGAGTTATCGCGGAGATCTGGACGCCGAGAGCGACCGGCGCCCAGGCAGCGACTGACCGTCGCTACTTTCCGGCCGCCACCTTCGCGCGAACGATGTTGAGGGCCGAGCCGGCCTTGAACCACTCCACCTGCTCGTCGGAGAAGGTGTGCTTGGCCTCGAAGTCGACAGTGCTCCCGTCTGCCTTCGTGATGCGGCACTGCACCGGACGATCGGGGACAGGAGGCAGGTTCATCACGCTGATTCGGTCGGACTCTTCGATCCGGTCGTAGATCGCCGGATCACTGAACGTGAGCGGCACGAGACCCTGTTTCTTCAGGTTCGTCTCGTGAATGCGGGCGAACGAGCGCGCGAAGATCACGACTCCGCCGCGGAAGCGCGGCTCCATGGCGGCGTGCTCGCGCGACGATCCCTCGCCATAGTTCTGGTCTCCGATCGCGCACCAGCGAATGCCCGCCTCACCCCAGCGCTTGGCGATGTCGGGATACGAGCGGCGCTCGCCGTCGGTGAAGTCGAGTCCTTCTCCCACGGCCCCGCCGAAGGCGTTGACGGCCCCGAGGAACAGGTTGCCCGAGATGTTCTCGAGATGTCCGCGGTATGTCAGCCACTTGCCGGCCGCCGAGATGTGGTCGGTGGTGCACTTGCCCTGTGCCTTCATGAGAATGGGCAATTCCACGTAGTCGTTGCCGTCCCACGCAGGGAACGGCTGCAGCAGCTGCAAGCGATCGCTCGTCGGGCTGACTTCCACGACCACATGCGATCCGTCTGCGGGAGGAGCTGTGAATGTGTCGACTCCGGGGTCGTAGCCGCGAGAGGGCAGCACCTCGCCGACGGGCTCGTCGAGACGCACTTCGGTTCCGTCGGGCGCGGTGAGCGTGTCGGCGGTGGGGTCGAAGTCGAGACGACCGGCGAGGGCGATCGCCATCACCGTGTCGGGGCTCGTCACGAATGACAGCGTGTTCGCGCTGCCGTCGTTGCGCTTCGGGAAGTTCCGGTTGAACGAGTTGACGATCGTGTTCGGCCGGTTGGTGGCCGATGCCGGGCGTTCCCACTGGCCGATGCACGGTCCGCACGCATTCGCGAGAACGGTCGCGCCGATCGCTTCGAGGTCGGCGAGAAGGCCGTCCCGTTCGATAGTTGCGCGAATCTGCTCGCTCCCGGGCGTGATCAACAGTTCGGTCTTCGCCCGAAGACCCTTTGCCGCGGCCTGTCGAGCGATCGATGCGGCGCGGGTGATGTCTTCGTACGAGGAGTTCGTGCACGAGCCGATGAGCGCCGCCGACACCTCGAGCGGCCAGTCGTTGTCGTGGGCGGCGCGTCCGACTGCGTCACCCACCGAGTGTGCGCGGTCGGGGGAGTGCGGTCCGTTGATGAGCGGACGAAGTGCATCGAGGTCGATTTCGACGAGCTGGTCGTACTGGGCGCCGTCGTCGGGTCGCAGGTGCTCGCGCACGGCATCTGCGGCGTCGGCGATCGCGGCGCGGCCGGTGGCACGCAGGTACTCGCCCATGTTGTCGTCGTATCCGAACACCGAGCAGGTGGCGCCGATCTCGGCACCCATGTTGCAGATCGTTGCCTTGCCCGTTGCGGAGATCGAGTCGGCACCCGGTCCGAAGTATTCGACGATCGCCCCGGTTCCGCCCTCGACGGTGAGCAGTCGTGCGACGTCGAGGATGACGTCCTTCGGGCTCGACCAGCCGGCAAGGCGACCGGTCAGTTTCACTCCGATCACCTTCGGCCAGCGCACGTTGAACGGAAAGCCCGTCATGACGTCGACCGCGTCGGCACCGCCGACGCCGATTGCGACCATGCCGAGCCCGCCCGCATTCGGCGTGTGCGAGTCGGTGCCGATCATCATGCCGCCGGGGAACGCGTAGTTCTCGAGCACGACCTGGTGGATGATTCCGCTGCCCGGCCCCCAGAAGCCGATGCCGTACTTCGCACTGACGGAACGCAGGAAGTCGTACACCTCGCGATTGGTGTCGTTCGCATCGCGCAAGTCGAGCGCCGCGCCGATCTTGGCGAGAATGAGGTGATCGCAGTGGACGGTCGAGGGCACGGCAGTCGTCGGAAGGCCTGCCGTCATGAACTGCAGCAGAGCCATCTGAGCGGTGGCGTCCTGCATAGCGACGCGGTCGGGGTGGAAGTCGGCGTAGCTGCGTCCCCGTTCCATCTCCTGGTTCTTCGGATCCATGAGGTGGTTCACGAGAATCTTCTCGGCGAGCGTCAGCGGGCGTCCGAGGCGCTCACGTCCGAGGGCGACGTTGGTGGCGAGGGATCCGTAGACCCCCTGGACGAGTTCGATCGGGGTGCCGGCGGTGACGGTCATCGGGAATTCCTTTGCTGGGTCGTGTGCATGGGTCTTGCGTTGCGACGAATTGTAGACAACTCTAATACAAGTGCGCACCATTCAGTACAGACGAGTCGCCGAAGAGGTGAGGGCCCGCGTGCTCGCAGGTGAGTACGCGGCCGGTCGCGTGCTACCCAGCGAGGCCGTTCTTTCGTCTGAGTTCGGTGTCAGTCGAGTGACGGTGCGCAAAGCACTCGAGCAACTGCGTGACGAAGGACTCGTCGACTCGCGTCAGGGGTTCGGGTGGTTCGTCGCCGGTGAGACGGTGCGTCAGCCACTTGCGCGGCTGGCGACCATTGAAGATCAGATGCGCGACTCGGGTGCGACTCCCGAGAGACGCGTGCTCGAGTTCGCCTTCGAGCGAGCACCGCGCGATGTTGCGTCCGCACTCGGTGCGACCAATGTGTTGCGCGTGCGTCGAGTGAATCTCGCCGACGGCGAGCCGTTCGCGATCGTGACGGTGTGGTGCCCTGCCGAACTCGCCGAACATCTCTCCCGTGCAGACGTCGAACGATCACCCTTCTATGAGTTGCTCGACGTTCCGCTGGCGGGTGCCACCCAGACCATCGGCGCCGATGCGGCGAGTGCCGACGAAGCATCTCTCCTGCACGTGCCGACCGGTTCGCCGGTGCTCAGGTGTCTGCGCACGACGACGAGCACCGACGGCCGCACCGTTCTGTTCTCGCGCCACGTGTTCCCGGCGCACCGCACCGAGTTCGTGGTCGATCTTCCGACCGCCGAACAGTCGATCGCGCCGAGCGGCCTACGTCTCGTCGAATAGTCAGGCGTGTCGGGCGGTCACCGCGCGACAGCGCCGGATGAGTTCACCAACCGTCCCAGTGCATGATCTTCGACAGCGGCTCTCGCTTTGCCGGCTTGAAGTCGGTGCCGACGGTGTAGGCGATGGGGAAGAGTCCGCCCTGGGAGATCTTGTCGTAGGGAATGCCGAGAATCTCCGCCGCTTCCTTCTCTCCGTCGCCGATGAGGTGGATCGTCGTCCATGCCGACCCCATCGCGCGTTCGCGCAGGGCGAGCATGAAGCTCCACACCGCGGGCAGCAGCGATCCCCACGCCGACGCCGTCGCGAACGACGGCAGGTTGTCGAGGCGTCCCTCGATCGCCGGGATCATGAGAAGCGGTGCACGCTCGAAGTTCTCGGCGAGGTAGCCGGCAGAGTCGCGCACCTTCTCCATTCGCTCGCCGCGCGTGTCGCCGGCCGCGTATTCGCGTCCGGGCATCGAGGCGTACACCTCCCAGTTCTTGCGATAGATGTCGGCGAGCGCCTTCTTCTTGGCGGCGTCCTCGATGACGATGAA
>JBMTOT010000063.1:0-11029 GCA_049442935.1 Ilumatobacteraceae bacterium
AGCGGTTGTACCAGCGATCCTTGGGAGCGAACTCTTATAAGTAGACGGCTGTACCGACACCGACAGGGAGCGAGATGAGAGCAGTGAGTCCAACGACCCAGATCGAGCCCCAGATGGCCGACTGGATGCCGGCGCGTGACGGTCTGGCCGACGGCATCGCCGTGATGAGATCCCAGTTCAGCCGTGGCGCACCGTCAATGGACACCGTGACAAGAAGGGTTGCGAGAGCGCCGAGGGCGACGCCGATACCCGAGAACAAGAAGATGCGATAGACGAGATCCTTTGTCGATCGGGCCCGGTCGGATCTGGCGGTGAGGTCCACCGCGGCGCGAATGGGCGTGTCGCTCATTCGTACACCTCCCGGAACCTACGCACGACCCTGATGCTCACGATGTTCAAGGCCATTGTGATCACGAAGAGCAGTGACCCGACCGCGAAGATGGCCTTGTACCCGGTGCTGCCCGTGGCCTGGTCGCCGATTCCTGCGAACCCGATGAAACCGGCCATGGTCTGGGCTTCTTCTCCCGGGTTCGTGGCCAACTGGGCCTTGCTCCCGGCCGCCAGAAGGGCGATCGTGGTCTCACCGATCGCACGCGATGCGGCCAGCACGACAGCGGCGACGATTCCAGAGAACGCCGCCGGGAAGACGACGCGTGTCGATACTTCTCGGCGGTTGGATCCGAGTGCATAGGCACCCTCGCGCAACGACAACGGCACGGCGGCCATCGCGTCCTCTGCGAGCGATGCCACGGTCGGCAGAATCATGATTCCCGTCACGATGCCGGCGGCCATGACACTGTAGGTGCCGACATCGCCGACCGGCCACAACTTCGCAACGATCTGTGGGTTCACGAAGTTGAGCGCGAAGAAACCGAACACGACGGTGGGAATACCGGCCAGAACCTCGAGCACCGGCTTGAGAAATGCTCGAACACGCGGCTCGGCGTATTCGCTGAGATAAAACGCGGCACCGAGACCGAGTGGAATGGCAACGACGAGCGCGATTGCCGCCACCCACAATGAGCCGACCACGATCGACCACACCCCGAAGCTCGCCGGCTTGAAGAGCGGCGCCCACCGGGATCCGGTGAGGAAGTCGACTACCGGCACCTCGGAAAAGAAGTCGATCGCCGGCCGCACGAGAGCCACCACGATGAGCACCGAGGCCACGACCGTCAGCGACGCCATGACCGCGAGAAGACCCTTGATGGCACGCTCGAGAGCGATGCGCCTGCGCATCGCCCCCGAGGGCATCAAGGTCACTGCGGGAGGCACGTCCTGATCCTAGGAGCCGACGAGCGAGTCGATCTCAGCCGCCTCCTGGGCCTTCTGGTCGTCGTTCAACGGCACGAACAGCGCCTCGAGGGTGAGCTCGTCGCGGGACTCCTCGAAGAAGTCAAGGAATGCCTTCATCTCGGGGCGGGCGGCTGCGGCGCGGCTGACATACATGTAGAGCGGACGTGCGAGGGGAACATAGGTGCCGTCCTGCACGGCGGCGACCGACGGTGCCACGCATCCCTTGCCGCCGTCGATCTCAACGGCCTTCAGACGATCAGCGTTTTCCTCAAGGTACGAGAACCCGAAGTAGCCAATCGCTCCCTCGTCGCCCTCGACACCCTTGACTGTCACGTTGTCGTCTTCTGTCGGGTTGTAGTCGGTGCGGCTCGCACCTTCATCGCCGTTGACGGCATCGGTGAAATAGTCGAACGTGCCCGAGTCGGTGCCGGCACCGAAGAGCCCGATCTTTTTGTCGGGGAACGACGAGTCGATCTGGTTCCAGTTGGTGACCTTGCCTTCGGCCGCCGGCTCCCACATCGTCTTCAACTGTGCGACCGTGAGGCACTTGGCCCAGTCGTTGTTCTTGTTGACAACGACCGAGAGTGCGTCGTTGGCGACGACCACTTCCACGAACTCAATGCCGGCTGAGGCGCATGCTTGTTTCTCGGAGTCCTTGATCTCGCGCGATGCATTCGAGATGTCGGTCTCACCGGCACAGAACTTCTCGAATCCGCCGCCAGTGCCCGATGTCCCGACCGTCACTCTGACTCCGGAGTTCTCCGCCTGGAAGTCCTCGGCGACCAGCGTCAGAAGCGGCGCGACGGTCGATGAACCGTCGATCAGCACCTGCCCGGTCACGCCGTCGCCGCCGGAGGTGTTCCCCCCGCCGCCACAGGCCGCGAGAACGAGGACCGTTGCCCCGAACAGACCAATCAGTTGGGTGCGTCGAAATCTCGTGTTCATCTGGGTGTCTCCTTCAGTCGGGGCCGGGGGCCTCGGAGCCGTCGGAAACCACCGTAGAAAGCCGCAGATGAACTGGCCCCAGCCCCAATGTGAACGAGAGGTGAACGGATGAAAATCTGGCGTCGGAACCCGACAGACGCAGAACTCAGGGACGGGCAATGCCGCCGCTGAGACCACGCTGAACGGCGAATGTGGCGATGTCGTGAATGAGAGCCTGGGCATCGTTGGCCACCGTGAACTCACCCGGCCCCCGGCGGCACCAGCGCCCAAAGGGGTCCATTTCGAAGGCGGCGACCTCGTCGGAGAGGAGAATCTCGCACACGGCATCGAGATGGTGTTGGTGCCGAGGCTCGCGCACCGGAACGAGTACCTCAACTCGCTTGTCGAGGTTGCGGGGCATCATGTCGGCCGACCCCACGAACCACGCAGGTCCACCGTCGGGTGAACCGTGGCCGAATCGGTAGATGCGCGAGTGCTCGAGATACCGACCGAGCACCGATCGCACCGTGATGTTCGCTCCGTGTTCAGGGTCGGGCTTCAGGCAACAGATTCCCCTCACCACCAGATCGATCTTCACGCCCGCTTCGCTCGCCGCGTACAGCAGGTCGACAATCTCACGATCAGCAATGGCGTTCACTTTCATCGTGATGCTCCCCGCCGCTCCGTGGGCGGTTTCGCGCCGGATGAGGTCGGCAATGGTCGGACGCAAGTGATCGGGTGCCACCACGATTCGTGCATATTGGTCGGCGCGGCTGAATCCGGTGAGGTGGTTGAAGAGCCGACTGACGTCTTCGCCCACGGTCTCGTCGCAGGTGAAGAGACCGATGTCTTCGTACGTGCGTGCCGTGCGCGAGTTGTAATTCCCGGTACCGATGTGCACATACCGACGTAGTCCGCTGTCTTCCTGGCGCACCACGAGCACGCATTTGCTGTGCGTCTTCAGACCGACGACTCCGTAGACGACGTGCACTCCGGCACGCTCGAGTCGCTTCGCCCAGTCGACGTTCACCGCTTCGTCGAAGCGCGCGGTCAACTCGATCATCGCCGCAACCTGCTTGCCGCGCTCTGCCGCCTTGATGAGACTGCGCGCGATCGGACTCTCGCCCGACGTGCGGTACAGGGTGACCTTGATCGACTGCACCATCGGGTCGTCGGCGGCCTGGTCGATGAACTCCTCGGTCGACGACGAGAACGACACGTACGGGTGGTGAGCCAAGATGTCCCGCTCGCGGATCGCGGCGAACATCGACGACTCGATCCTGTCCGGTCCGGTCACCGGCTCGAGATCAGCCATCAACCACGGGACATCCTTCAGTTCAGGACGGTCGAGCGAGTTCAATTCCCACAACGATGCCAACCCCAGCGGCAGCGAATGGGCGTACACGTCGTCTGCGCTCAACTCCAGTTCATCCAGCAGGGTCGCGAGAATTTCTGCCTCGATGTCGCGATCGACCTCGAGACGCACGGCCTTGCCGAAGCGCCGGCGCCGAAGTTCCATCTCGACAGCCGCAAGTAGGTCGTCGGCGTCTTCGTCCTCGAGCGTGAGGTCGGCGTTGCGCGTGACGCGGAATGCCGCGCACCCCTCGATCACCATGCCGCTGAAGAGGGCGCCCATGTTGGCCTCGATGATGTCCTCGACCGGAACCCAGCGTCCCTCCGACACCTCATGGAATCGATTGAGGAAGGTGGGCACCTTCACACGCGCGAACCGGCGCTCCTCGGTCACTGGATCGCGCACGAACACCCCGAGGCTCAACGCCAAGTTCGAGATGTACGGGAACGGGTGCGCCGGGTCGACGGCGAGTGGAGTCAGCACCGGGAACATCTGGCGCATGAACAGATCAGACGCGCGGGCGCGCTCGTCGGCCGACAGTTGCTGCCACCGCAAGAGGGTGACCCCGTGCATCTCGAGTTCGGGCAACAGCACGAGTGCAAGAACGTTCTCGAGCTCGATCGCCGACATGCGCACACGCTCGCCGATCTCGGCGAGCTGGCGAGCCGGGGTCATCGCATCGGGTTCAGCGGAGTGCACTCCGGCGTCGATTTGACCCTTCAGACCCGCCACGCGGACCTGGAAGAACTCGTCGAGATTCGAGGAATAGATCGCGCAGAACTTCACTCTCTCGAGGAGAGGGAGCGACTGCTCCCGTGCCATGGCCAACACGCGGTCGTTGAAGTCGAGCCAACTCAGTTCTCGATTGCCGAACCACCGTGCCACGGCGGACAGGGTACGCAGGCGACTGTGCCCGACACTCGGGTTTTTCGGCTCAGCGGCCGAGGTTCAACCGGAGTTCACCGTGCGTTGAAGTGCAGGGAACCAGAGAAATCAGGTTGACCCACAGTCCCGACCGAAGGTCGGCTCGGGAAGGCTCAGATCTCGTAGTTGGGATCGCCCATGTCCCATTCGAGCGTGATGGCCTCGCGCTCGGCATCACGCACGATGCGCGCCATGTTGCGGCGGAACTGCGGGTCGTCACGGGGCAGGAGGACGAGGCGTGCGAGGACGCGCGCACGGAACTCTTCGACGAGGTTGCGGTCTCCCCACTCGCCGTAGACCTCCCAGTGAGGCGACACCGGCCCCAAATAGGAGATGCGTGCGTGAGCGCGCGGCGGCTGAGCAACCTGGACATCCGACATATCCACAACCATACCGTCGATTTTCGGCCGATTTTTCGGAGAAATCAGCATGGTTTTGCGGCATTGTCTGCCGACGACAAACGAATTCTTGACTGATCCTTGCGTTCCTGACGGACGCGCCGAGTGACCCCATGGTTGACTGAATGTTGCGGGAACTTCCCGCCATGACTCGGCGTCACAGAAGACACCGACCGAGAGCGACCACCCAGGTGGAAGCGGCGAGGAGAGCCATGAAACTGAAGTTGCAGATCACGAGCGAACGGGTCAGCGTCGAGGCAGACGAGGTCCTTCCCTTCGATGACTCCCCCACGGCATGGATGCAGCGCGGCAATTGCCGCAACTATCCGCCGGCCACGTTCTTTCCCTCCGACGGAGTGGGCGTCGACCGTGCCAGGGCAATCTGCAAGGGCTGCCCGGTCACCGGCGAGTGCCTCGAGTACGCCCTCAGCGAGCGCATCGAACACGGAGTCTGGGGCGGCTGCAGCGAGCGCGAGCGCCGGCGCATTCTGAAGCGCCGCAAGGGTCTTCCGGTCTGACCTGAGCCCGGTCGGGGCCGGTCAGTCCCGCAGAACAGCGAGTTATTTCTGGTCGGAGTCGGGTGTCTTGCCCTCTTCCATTGCTTTCTTCAGCTCGCGCTGGGCTGAGCCGAGGTTGCGGGCGAGTTTCGGAAGTTGCGCACCTCCGAACAGCACCAGCACGATGACGAGGATGACGACGATTTCGGGAGTTCCCATGGACACCGACTCTACCCCTGTCGTGCGCTAGGAACCTGTCGTGCTCGAGTGCGTCGTCAACATCAGCGAAGGGCGGAACCATGCGGTTCTTGGACTCCTCCAGGACGCATGCGGCGGCGATGTGTTGGATGTCCATATCGACCACGACCACAACCGCAGCGTCTTCACCTTGGTCGGCACCGAGGCCCCCCGCCGGTTGACAGCCGAGGCCGTATCGCGTCTCGACATCTCTCGTCACGACGGAGTTCACCCCCGACTCGGCGCGGTCGACGTCGTGCCGTTCGTGCCCCTCGGCGACGCGACGATGAGAGACGCATTGCGTGCCAGAGACGACTTTGCTCGCTGGGCCTCGGGAACCCTCGGCGTTCCGTGCTTTCTCTATGGTCCGGAAAGAACCTTGCCCGACATCCGTCGGCGTGCGTGGGCCGATCTCACCCCCGACATGTGGAAGGGCGATTCGCCGCGACCCCACGCGACAGCCGGCGCGATCTGCGTGGGTGCGCGCGATGTGCTCGTTGCATGGAACGTGTGGCTCGACGCCGACCTCGTCGCCGCGCGCGAGATCGCTGGGCGTGTGCGCACGCCGGACATTCGCACGCTCGGCCTGCAGACCGGCGACCACGTTCAGGTCAGCATCAATCTCGTTGCCCCCCTAGAACACGGACCAGATGAAGCCTGGGACGCCGTCGCCAGAGAAGCAGGCCTGCACGGGGTGCGCCTGCTGCGGTCAGAACTTGTGGGGCTTGCGCCGCAGGCAGTGCTAGACCGCATCGACCCGACGAGATGGGAACAACTCGATCTCTCTGTCGAACGAACGATCGAGGCGCGACTCACCGCGCGGTGAATCGACGGTTCGTCAGGCGGTGCCGACGCGGCGCGTGGCCTGTGCGCGCTGACGACGCAAGCGGCGACGCTCGCGCTCCGACAGTCCGCCCCAGATGCCGAACTTCTCGCCGTTCGAGAGTGCATATTCGAGGCACTCACCTCGGACGATGCAGCCGCGACACACTTCCTTTGCTTCCCGGGTGCTGGCACCGCGCTCGGGGAAGAAAAGATCCGGGTCAACCCCGAGGCAGTTGGCTTGGTCTTGCCATCCGCGTTCAGGACTCAGGCTCAGGCTAAGAGATTCTTCAATCATTGGGTTCGGCGCCTCCCTGCGCGAGGTCAAGCCCGACCCGAAAGTCCGCGACTGGCACCCCTGTAACTACAGCGTTGTCATTTTGACAAACGATCCCGGAAAACGCAACTCTGACAAGGGTTTTCCGGCCTGTCGAGGGACAAATTGTTCGAAAACCCTTGGTTTCCCACAGTTTTTGGGCTCAGCGCGCCAGAAAACGCACTATTTGCGCCGAAATACGCTCGATTCAGCGTGCGCGAGCAGTGCGACGCCGGTTCTCGAGGAAGTCGACCAGAACGTAGTCACCAAGAGTTTCTGGTGTCGTGAAAAATGCACGACCGTGGTTCAGTTCGGTGATCTGTTCGATGAACCGACGCAAGGGACCGGTCGCGTCGAGCACGAATGTGTTGATGGTGATCTGGTCCTTGGTGCAACGCACCACTTCCTTGAGCGTTGCCTCGACTGTCTCGCGCACCGGCGGATAGTTGAAGAAGACCTGCCCAGACCCGGTGATGTGAGCGGTCGGCTCGCCGTCGGTGATCATGATGATCTGCTTCGTGCCGCTCTGGCCGGTGAGCAACTGTCGCGCCAAGCGCAGGCCGTGCTGCATGTTCGTTCCGTAGGCGAGATCCCACGAGACCTCGGGCAACTGGTCATGCGTCATGACGTGTGCGGTCTCGGAGAACCCGACAAGTCCGAGGTAGTCGCGCGGGAACTGGCTCGAGATGAGCGAGTGCAGCGCCATCGCGACCTTTTTGGCGGGAACAAAGTTGCCGCGCATCGGCATCGACATTGACAGGTCGATCATGAGCACGGTGGACGACTTCGTGACGTGCTCGGTGCGCTCGATTTCAAAGTCGTCGGGCGACAGGCGCACCGGGGTGCCGGGACCATTGCGCGAGATCGCATTGCGCATGGTGCGCTGCAGGTCGAGACGGAAAGGATCCCCGAACTCATACGGCTTCGTGTCGTAGGTCCGCTCGTGGCCGACACCGTCACGGGCGATCCGGTGCTGGCCGAAGCGATCCTTGGCGAGCCGGCTGAACAGCTCTCGCAGGGAGTTGTTCCCGATGGCCCGCAGGCCTCGCGGGGTCAACTCCATGCGGCCTTCCTTGCGGTCGATGAGGCCCGCCTCCTCCAGCATCTTCGTGAGCTGTGCGAGTCGCTCCATCGACTCGGCCGCCTCGTCGCCGAGGGTGTCACGAAGGGTGTCGAGGTCGATCTCCGCCAACTGTGCCGGGGTCGTGGCCTGGCGCATCATGGACTCCATCTCGGAGAGCTGCCCCATCTCCTGCATGGCCGCGAGGGCCTCTTGCATGCCCATGCCCTCGTCGCCACGGAAGTTGTACTGCTGGTCCCAGCCGGGGCCGGGCATCATCTGCTGGAGTCTCTGGCCGAGCTGCTGCACCTGCCAGTTGAGATCCATGTCCTCCATCAACTGGTCAGAGAGTTGCTGCAGCTGCGAACGCTGCTCCGGGGTCAGCGAATTCATGAACGCCTGCATCGCCTGCATGCGTTGGGCCATATTCTCGAGCAGCTCGTCGAGTGTCTGGGGGTTCTCGGGGAAGAAGTCGCCGTACTTCTCCATGAATTCCTCGAAGCCGGGGTCTTCTCCCCTCTCGCGGCGGTCGAGCATTTCGTTCAGCGCCGCCATCATGTCCTTCATGCGAGCGATGTCTTCCGGTGACATGTTCTGCATGCCGTCGGTCATCTGGTCGACCACCTGCTGCATCATCTGCTGGCGCAACTGGTCCATCAGCTCCTCGAAGCGCTGGCGTGCCTCGGCCGACTCGAAGTCGTAGTTCTGCAGCTCCCGAACCATGCCGGCGAGATCGTCGGGAAGCATGTCGAGCCGGAAATTTCGTTCCATCGCGGCCTCGCGCGCAGTTTCCGAGCGTCGTTCGTCTCCGGACGCCTCGGCCTCGCGCACTGCGTTCTCGACCGCGTGACGCTCCTCGTCGACGATGTCGCGCAGGGCGTCGGCGATCTCGGAGTAGACCCCGCCGAGGTCGCCGCTCTCCTCGATCTCGCGCTTGCGCTGGCGGATCCGCTCGAGCATGTCGCGAATGCCCTCGATTCGGTTGCCGTCGGCATCGCGCATGCCGTCGCGCATCAGCCGACGAAGAGCAGCGTTCAGGTCGCCGTGGTAGAGCAGGTCGTCGGTCAGTTCGTCGAGCACAGCCTCGGCGTCGAGGCTGAAGCCTTTCTGGGTGCCGTCCCACCGGGAGTAGGTGAACCTCGTGGCCATGGGCGCAACCTAGTTGCTCTAGGGTGGAACCCGTCATGCGGGTGCCCAGGACTTTCGTCTTCGTCGACATCTCGGGATTCACGAGGTTCACGACCGACAACGGCGACGACGCCGCCGGGCGTCTGCTCGCCTCGTGGCGTGCCGTCACCCGCGACACGGCCTCTGAGACCGGGGTGCGCATTGCCAAGTGGCTGGGCGACGGTTGCATGATCGTGGCAGTCGACCAGCGCGACGCGGTTGTGTTCGCTCTCGAGCTGCAGAAGCGCTCGGGGGCGGCCTGTGCGCCCCTCAGCATCAGGGTCGGCATGGCGACCGGGCTCGCACTCCTCTTCGAGGGCGACGACTACATCGGCACCGCGGTCAACCTGGCGGCGCGACTCTGCGACTACGCCGAGGTGGGCGAGGTTCTTATCCCGAAGTCGAACCTCGAGTCGCTGCCCGAGGGCGTCATCGCACTGGCACACGACCCGGTCATATTGCGCGGATTGTCGGATGCAATGGACGTCGTCACGCTCCAGGGCGACCCGACGGTCGCCACGCGCAACGACACTGGCGAGCTCTGGACGCGCTCGCCGTTCGTCATCTGACGCGGGGCGAGACGACTCTTCCTCAGCCGCGCGAGCGGTACGTGGCGCGAGTTCCCGACGCGTCCTTGTTGAGGCGACGCGACAGGTGCAGACCCTCGAGCAGGAACTCGACCGCACTTGCGAGCACTGCAGGTGTCTCGTCACCGCCCGTGACCGCGAGCACAGGCGGACGAAGCGCCGGAATCTCGTTGAAGAGCGCGATCAACTGGGTCGACGGGATGTCCTCGCCGACGTGGGCAATGGCTCCCTCTTCGAACGCGGTGACAACGTCGCGCATCATCTCGCCCGGGGCGCGGTCCTTGTACACCGTGAGCACAGCGGCCGAGACGAGTTGCTGCAGGATTGTCGACTCGCGACCCTCTTCGAACGATTCGATCTCGACCTTGCCGCCGGTCGATGCCGCGAGTGCATCGAGGTCGCTCACGCGCGGCGCGACCTCTTTCTCGCCTGCGCGCAATGCACGCCGCACCGCGTTCGCCGAGAGAATCTCGAAGTTCGACACTGACAGGCGCACGCTCACGCCGCTGCGCTGGTTGACGTGGCTCGAGACGCGGGCCTGCTGCGAGAAGGTGGCGATGATCTCTTCCATGAACTCTGGCACGGTCACCGTCACGTCGCCGATCGATGCCGGGCGCGATTCCTGACGCATGATTGCGACCTCTGTCTCGGTGTCGAGCGGGTAGTGGGTGCGAATTTGGCTGCCGAAACGGTCCTTCCGCGGGGTGATGATGCGTCCGCGGTGCGTGTAGTCCTCGGGGTTCGCCGACGCCACCAGCATCACATCGAGCGGAAGGCGGATCTTGTGCCCGCGAATCTGCACGTCGCGCTCCTCGAGCACGTTCAGAAGCCCGACCTGGATTCGCTCGGCGAGGTCGGGCAGCTCGTTGATGGCGAAGATGCCGCGGTTGGTGCGCGGCACCAATCCGTAGTGCAGGGTGAGTTCGTCGGAGAGGTAGCGCCCCTCGGCCACCTTGATGGGGTCAACCTCGCCGATGAGGTCTGCAATCGACGTGTCGGGCGTGGCCAACTTCTCGCCGAAGCGGTCGTCGCGGTGCACCCAGTCGATCGCAGTCGAGTCACCGTGGGCGGCGACCGCATCGCGGGCGTGGCGCGACACGGGGTTGTACGGGTCGTCGTTGATCTCTGACCCCTCGACGATCGGCATCCACTCGTCGAGCAGGTTGGTGAGCGAGCGGATCATTCGCGTCTTGCCCTGGCCGCGCTCGCCGAGGAAGACCACGTCGTGACCGGCGAGCAGCGCGTTCTCGAGCTGCGGCATGACGGTCTCTTCGTAGCCCATCACCCCGTCGAAGAGAGGCTTGCCGTCTTGAATCGCGCGAACGGCGTTCGCACGCAACTCTTCCTTGACCGGCACCGACTGCCACCCGGAGGCACGCAAGGCACCGAGGGTGCGCGGAAGATGTGCGGGAACGTCGCGGCTCGTCATGGCGCGAGAGTACCGCCG
>JBMTOT010000064.1:0-10699 GCA_049442935.1 Ilumatobacteraceae bacterium
ATCGAGCACCTCAAACACGCGATCGAAACTCACGAAAGCCGTCATGACGTCGACACGCGCGTTCGTGAGACCGGTCAGGGTCGGGTAGATGCGCTGCACGAGGGCGGCCATCGCGACCAGTGTTCCGGCGGAGATGTCGCCGTCGACCACCAACCACGCACCCACGCCGTAAATTGCCGCCGCGCCGGTTGCGCCAACGAGCCCGAGCGCGACGAAGAAGACCCGCCCCAGCACCGCCGCGCGCACGCCGGCGTCGCGCACGCCGTCGGCGCGCCCGGCAAACGTCGCGACCTCGCGCTGGCGGCGGCCGAACAACTTCACGAGCATGGCGCCGGCGACGTTGAACCGCTCGGTCATCTGGGTGTTCATCTCGGCGTTCAGTTCCATCTGCTCGCGCGCAATGGCGCCGAGCCTGAGCCCGACGCGCTTTGCCGGTGCGATGAACAGCGGAAGAACCACCAGCGAGAGCAGGGTGAGGCGCCACTCAAGAGCGACCATCGCGATGAGCGTCGTCACGAGAACGACGACGTTCGACACGACGCTGCCGAGTGTCGATGTGACGGCGGTCTGGGCCCCGACCACGTCGTTGTTCAGGCGGCTCACGATCGCCCCGGTCTGGGTGCGCGTGAAGAACGCGACCGGCATCTGCTGCACCTTGTCGAACAAAGCGACGCGCAAGTCGTAGATGAGCCCTTCGCCGATGCGTGACGACAGCCAGCGCTGCATGATCGCAAGCGCGGCGTCCGCGGCCGCGGCAGCAACCAGCACAACGGCGAGAGTCACGATCAGCCCGCGGTCGCCGCGGGGGATGGCATCGTCGAGAATCGCCCGGAACAGAAGTGGCGGAACAAGACCCGCGAGGGCGGCCAACAAGATGGCCGTGACGAAACCGACGATCGCCCACTTGTACGGTCTCGCGAAGCCACCGACCCTGCGGAGAGACTCACGGCGCAGCTTTGCGCCCTTCACGGCATCTGCATCCCCGGGCAGGAGCATGTGTGGACCCATTCGCACGATGTCAGAGGCTACGGGCGGTTGCACCCGTAGTGTTTTCCCGGTGCGTCGCCACCATTTGTTTGTCGCCGTGTTGTTGTTCGTCGCCTCCTGTGGCGGCACGACCGACGGATCTGACACGACAACTGCCGGTACCGACGCGTCGTCGACGTCCTCGTTGCCGAACGGTGGTGCCGACGAGACGATCACGTGGGCTCCGTGCGACGACGAATCAACTTCGCTCGACTGTGCGTCATTCAAGGTGCCATTCGACTGGGAGAACCCCGGCGAGAAGACGTTCACGCTCAGGCTCGTGCGCAGGCCGGCTAGCGAGCGTCTGCAGCGCATCGGTTCAATGCTCGTCAACCCGGGCGGCCCAGGGTTCGGGGGAACGTACCTGGCAGAAAGCGCCGAGAGCTTTTTCAGCCAGGACCTGCTGAACCGCTTCGATGTCGTCGCGTGGGACCCTCGCGGCACCGGCGAGTCGACCCCGGCGGTCGACTGCGTCGACGACTACGACCCGTATTTCGCCGTCGACCCGAGCCCCGAGAGCGACACGGAACGACAGGAACTCATTGACGCCTCCCGGTTGTTTGCCGAGGCATGCGACGCCAAGAGCGGTGAGATCCTCGCGCACGTCTCCACCAATGCCACCGCACGCGACATGGACGCCATCCGTCGCGCACTGGGCGAAGAGAAGATCACGTATTTCGGCTTCTCGTACGGAAGCGAACTTGGGGCGACCTGGGCGACACTGTTCCCCGCCACCGTGCGCGCCGCCGTTCTCGACGGCGCCGCAGACCCCGATGCCGACTCGCTGCAGAGCGGGCTCAACCAGGCCGAAGGGTTCGAGGGCCAGTTGACCGAGTTCCTCAACCGTTGTGCCTCGCGGCCGACCTGTGTCTTCCACAACGGCGGCAAACCCGCACAGGCATTTGATGCACTCATGACCAAACTCGACGAGACACCGTTGGTGGTGTCGTCGACTCGCGCGCCAGTCAACCAAGCGATTGCCTTCACCGCGGTCGCCCAGGCGATGTATTCCTCGACGCTCTGGGATTCACTCGAAGAGGCGCTGGCCGACGCACAAAAGGGCGATGGGGCGGGCCTCCTGCAGTTGAACGATGACTACTACCAACGCTTGCCCGACGGCTCGTACGGAAACGAACTTGAGGCATTCAACGCGATCAGCTGCGTCGACTCCGGCGACTCATCGACGATCGAAGAGTCAGAGGCCGACGTCGCCAAGTACAAAGAGGTGGCGCCGCGCATGTGGCCGGCATTCACCGGCGGCTATGGCTGCACCTTCTGGCCTGCGGAACGCGACCCGCGCATCGACATCACCGGCAAGGGCGCCGGCCCAATCGTGGTGGTGGGCACAACGGGAGACGCCGCGACCCCGCTCGACAGCACACGCAAGATGGCGCAGAAACTCGAGGACGGCCGACTTGTGGTGGTCACGGCGAACCGTCACACTGGCTACGGCGAGAACGCCTGTGTCGTGGAAGCGGTCGACACGTACCTCATCACAGGCGACGTCACCTTCCGCGAAAAAGCCTGCTGATCAGACCTGCTCTGCACGTCCCGGTTGGAACAGAGACACGGCGGCCGCCGCGATCGCAAAGACGATTGCCACCTTCCAGCCGTTGCGGAACCCTTCGATACCTTCGGTTGCCGTCTGCACGGTGACCACGAGTGCCACTCCGACCGCCGCGCCGACCTGTCGGAACGTGTTGTTGATGGCACCGCCGAGAGCGAACCGCGTCTGGGGAAGACGCATCACCGTGCAGGCAGACAAGGCAGGGAACGTCGAGCCGAGTCCGATGCCGAGGAAGAACATGATCGGCGTGAACGGGAACCACGGTGTCGGCTCGATGTCGAGCAGGAGAACCGACCCCGTCACCGATGACGACATGATGAGCGGACCTGCGATGAGCAAGCGGCGATACCCGATCTGTGCCATGCGCTTGCCCACCCACATCGACGTGACGGCAACGGTGATCGGCGAAAGAACCGAGAAAAGGCCGGCCTTCAGCGCGCCAAACTCCCAGATGGTGCGCTGGAACAGGACGTTGTTCAAGATGTTGCCGCTGAAGGCCGCGCCGTAAAGAAACGTGGAGATGTTCGCGAGCGTGAACGTCCGCTCACGGAACAACTCACCCGGCAGCAGCGGGTCGGCATGTCGCATCGAACGCCATGCGACGAGGAACCCCAACACGATCGTCGCGGCAAACAACTGCAACACGGTCGCGTCTGACCAACCCGACTCCTCGGCGCGGCTGATACCCCACACGAGCGAACCGACAGCGGCCGTGAAGAACACCGCGACGGCCACATCAGGTCGACCGCTGTCGTTACGCGGCGACTCGGTCGTTGATCGCCACGTCATGTAGAGCGCAACGGCACAGATCGGCACGTTCACCCAGAATGCGGAACGCCACCCGAACGTTGCCACCATGAAGGCTCCGAGCGTCGGCCCTGACGCAACGCCGAGCGCACCGATTGAACCGGTCCACGCCATCGCCTGGCCCCGCTTCTCCGGAGAAAACGCGGCAAGAAGCAATCCGGTCGACGCCGGTGTCATCATCGCGCCGCCGATTCCCTGCACGGCGCGACCGGCGATGAGCAGTCCCATCGAGTTGGTCACTGCGCACCCCAGTGAGCCGAGCAGGAACAGAACCGTCCCCCACATCAGCATGCGCTTTCGTCCGAACTGATCGGCGAGTCGTCCCGAGACAACGAGCAACGACCCGAACATGATCGAGTAAGCGGTCACGACCCACGAGATGGTCGCCTTCGAGACCGTGGGAAAGTCGAGACCAATCTCGAAGAACGCGACGTTCACAATCGACATGTCGAGCGTAGAGATGTACGTGGCGGTGGCCGCGACTGCGAATGTTGCCCACGGCGACTTGTGCGGGCGCGTACCCGCGGTCGGGTGTGTCGAAACTCTCATGTTGTCCCCTTGGTACAAAAACTGTACTATCACACGGCAATGGCACGGCGAAACAACACATCGCCATCGGCGAGGAAGTCATACGATCAGTTCTGCCCGGTCGCCCGCGCGCTCGACCTTGTGGGTGACAGGTGGACCTTGCTCATCTTGCGCGATGTCTCGCTGTTCGGCCCTCGGCGGTTCACCGACCTCAAGACGAACCTCGTCGGCATCTCACCCACGTTGCTCAGCGAGCGACTGACGCACCTCGTGGAGGAGGGGCTTCTCGAGCGGCGCGACGATGAAGAAGGCGTGACCTACCTCTTCACGCCACGCGGAAGAGAGATCAAGCCGGTCCTGGCCGCCCTGAGGGATTTCGGTTCCCCGCTCATGCCAAAGGGCTGGGAAAAGCGCGTTCCGCGTGAGGTGTTCGGGCGCCGGTAACGAGAACGACCCGGCCGGAGCCGGGTCGCGTGGCGGAAGGGGTGGGATTTGAACCCACGGTGGGCACAAACCCACAACGGTTTTCGAGACCGTCCCATTCGGCCGCTCTGGCACCCTTCCGTCTGGCGAGGCTAGCGGTGCCTGTCACCCGTGCCACCCGTTATCCACAGCCGTTGCCGCGGCGCTCCCGCCACCGCCGCTCGATGTTTCACACGCGCGAAACACTCGAAGGAAAGCCTCTCGTTTTCATCCGACTAGTTTTTGGTTGATCGATGCCGCCCGAGGCATCACCTACAGGGGAGAAAACCTTCATGAGCAAAAAGTGGAAGCTCGTCGCGGTGGCGGCAGCTGCGTCTCTCACGCTCGCAGCGTGCGGTGGCAGCGACTCGTCGTCCGACACGACAGCGGCCGCGGGCGGTGACGAAAGCGACCTGCAGGTTGCCGTCGTTTACCTCGGCGTGCCCGACGACAAGGGCTGGACGTACCAGCACGAACTCGGCATCGCCGCTGCCGAGCAGGAGACCGGCGTGACGATCAAGCGCGTCGAGAACATTCTCGACAACGCCGACTCGGAAAAGACCTTCGATCAGCTCGCATCCGAGGGCTACGACCTCATCTTCGCGACCTCGTTCGGTTACGGCGCACCGATGGCACAGACCGCGGTTCGCAACCCGAATGTCTGCATGCAGTGGGCGACGGGTGCCAAGTTCCTCCTCACGAAGGACGGCGGCGGAGTCTTCGAGACCTTCGATGACGTCCCGGGCAACCTCGGCACCTACTTCGGTGCCGCCGAGGAAGCGCGCTACCTGTCGGGTCTCGCCGCTGGCAAGGCCACGAAGAACGGAAAGATCGGCTACGTCGCCGCCTTCCCGATCCCGGAAGTCATCCGCGGCATCAACGCGTTCACTCTCGGTGCGCGCGCGATGAACCCGGATGCGACAGTGCAGGTCAACTGGACGAGCACGTGGTTCGACCCGACCAAGGAGAAGCAGGCATCTGAGGCGCTCCTCGACGGTGGCGTCGACGTGATCGCCCAGCACCAGGACACGACCGAGCCGGGCGTCGCCGCACAGGCCGCCGGTGCGAAGTGGGTCGGCTACAACTCCGATGCACGCGAGGCAGCACCTGAGGCGTTCCTCACTGCTCCGACGTGGAACTGGGGCCCGTACTACGCAAAGACCATCGAGTCGATGAAGTCCGGCACCTGCCCGACCGACGAGTACTACGGCTCGATGGCCGACGGCATGGTCACGCTCGCTGATCCGTCCGATCTCGTCGACGCGGACGCAAAGGCTGAGATCGAAGCGAAGGCCGCGGCCATCATCGACGGTTCGTTCGCTCCGTTCACCGGCCCGATCAACGATCAGGACGGCAACGAAGTCATCGCGGACGGCGAGAAGGCCGACCTCGGTGCACTTCTCTCGATGAGCTACTTCGTCGAAGGCGTCATCGGTTCGGCCAAGGGCTGACCTGTCTCAATGACGAACTCCTCACACGAGGACGCGCGGGGGCCGCACCACTCAGGTGGTGTGGCCCCTCTCGCGCTCTCGGCACGCGGCATCTCGAAACGATTCCCTGGCGTGATCGCCAATGACGAGGTTGATTTCGATCTGCGTGCCGGTGAAGTTCACACTTTGCTGGGCGAGAACGGTGCCGGCAAGAGCACCCTTGCGTCGATTCTCTGCGGCCTGTACCAGCAAGACTCGGGATCCCTCGAGCGCAACGGGCAACAGATCACGCTGGGGTCGCCCCGTGACGGACTCGCTCACGGCATCGCGATGGTGCACCAGCATTTCCGCCTCGTCGACCGCTTCACCGTGGCCGAGAACGTCGTACTCGGTTCGCGCGATCTCTCGTTCCGCATGAACCGCTCCGCTCTCGACGATGCCGTTGCCGCGGTCGCCGAGACGTACGGGCTGCCGGTCGACCCGACCGCAACGGTCGGCGAACTCTCTGTCGGCCAGCGCCAACGCGTCGAAATTGTCAAGGCTCTCTACCAAGGCGCCGACATCTTGCTGCTCGACGAACCGACGGCCGTTCTCGTTCCGGCCGAGGTGGAGAAGCTGTTCGAGAACGTGCATTCGATGACGGCCGCCGGCAAGTCGATCGTCTTCATCAGCCACAAACTCGGTGAGGTCGCCCGCATCTCCGACCGTGTGACCGTGCTGCGAAACGGCAGGGTCACCGGCGTGGTGGAGGGAAAGGGCGCCGCAGACCCGCGCGAACTCGCGCGACTCATGGTCGGGCGCGACATCGACCTTGCCGCTCAGCGCGCCGGCCACCCCACCGGCCACGAAGTGCTGCAGCTTCGCGATGTGTCGCTCGTCTCCAACGGCGTCACGGTGCTGGAGGGCGTCTCGTTCAACGTGCACGAGGGTGAAATGGTCGGCATTGCCGGCGTCGCAGGCAATGGTCAGCGCGAACTTGCAGACGTGGTTGCGGGACTCATCTCCCCCACGACCGGGACTGTCTCCATCGCCGGCTCAATGTCGACCGACCGCGGTCCGGTCGCCGCTCGCGAACTCGGGCTCGCGTACGTTCCCGAAGATCGTCTCGGCGTAGGTCTGGTGCCGTCGATGTCGATTCTCGACAACTTGTTGTTGACCCGTCGCCGTGGTGCGGTGGTCAAACGAAGGGTCGTCGCGCCCGAGGCCACGCGCCTGATCGGCGAGTTCGAGATCAAGGCGAACGGTCCCGAGCACCTTGCACGCAAGCTCTCCGGCGGCAACGCGCAAAAAGTTCTTCTCGCACGCGAACTTTCAGGCGGTCGTGCGCCGACCAAGGTCCTCGTGGTCTGTTCGCCGACGCGCGGCCTCGACGTGGGTGCCATCGAGACGGTCCGACGCCTTCTCGATGACGCGCGCAGCGCCGGCCAGGCAATTCTCCTGATCTCGGAGGATCTCGACGAGATCCTCTCGCTCGCCGATCGCGTGTTGGTCATGTACCGAGGGCGCATCGTTCACGAGACGCAGGGAGAGACGGCCGACATCGACACGGTTGGTGCGGCAATGGCCGGCCTCTCGACAGGATCGACATCCTGATGCGCGCTCCGTACCGACTCCAGTTCGAACAGAGAACAGAGACCCCGCGCCGACTCTCGGTCCTCGTGCCGATCGTGTCGGTGCTCGCGGCTCTCGTTGCCGGTGCTCTGTTCGTCTGGGCCACTGGTCACTCGCCCGTCGACACGTATTCGAACATGCTGAGCGACGGCTTCTTCTCCTCAACCGGGATCACCGACACCCTCGGGCTGTCGACAGTGTTGATGTGCACCGGAATCGCCGCTGCGTTCGCCTTCCAGATGAACCTGTACAACATCGGCGGAGAGGGCCAGTTGTATCTCGGCATGATCGGCGGCGCGTGGGCGGGGCTCTACTTCGGCGACAACCTGCCGACGTTCGTCATGATTCCGATGGTCCTCGCCACCGGCGCCCTGTTCGGTGCCGCATGGATCGCCGTACCGTCGCTGGTGCGTGCGCGTTTGGGAACGAGCGAGATCGTCTCGACACTTCTGCTCACCTATGTCGCCGCAAGCCTCGTGAACCACTTCATCTACCGAGCGGGCAGTTATTTCCGCGCACCGAACGTGTTGTTCCCCCAGGGTCGACAAGTTCCCGACTCGGCATCGCTCTCGCCGTTCGGCGACACGAAGTTGTACCCGACGTTCTTCGTGGTTGCCCTGCTCGCATTCGCCCTCCACTGGGTCGTTCGGCGCACAGAATTCGGGTACCGCATTCAAGTGATCAGCGATTCCCCGAAGGCCGCCCGCTACGCCGGCATCGGTGCCCAGCGCACAACCGTGCAGGTGATGCTCATCTCGGGCGCACTTGCGGGGCTGGGCGGAGCGACGCTGATCGTCGGACCGTTCGGCAAACTCGACCCCGGCATCACCGCGCTCGGGTACGGATATGCCGGCATTGTTATCGCGGCGCTTGCGCGCAACAACATGGCCGCCGTCGTGTTGAGCGGCATCTTGTTCTCGGGGCTGCGCATCGGCGGCGACAAGCTGCAGATCTCGACTGACACGCCGGTGCACATCGGCGTGATGCTTCAAGGCGCGATCCTGCTCTTCGCCCTCGGCGGCGAAGCATTCCGCCGCTACAAAATTCGCGTCATTCGCACGGCGGGAGGCACGCAATGAACGACAACATCTGGGTGCTCATGACCGGCGACTCGGTCGCCATCGCGACCACCCTCATTCTCGCCGCACTCGGTGCGTTGTTCACAGAGCGGTCCGGAGTCCTGAACCTCGGCGTCGAAGGAGTCCTTCTCACCTCCGCAATCAGCTCGTTCATTGCTGCCGACTCCTCCGGCAGCGTCTGGGTCGGACTCGTGGTGGGCGCACTCGCAGGTGCACTGCTGTCGTCGATTCACGCAGTGCTCGCGGTTGTTCTGCGGGCAAACCAGATTGTGTCGGGTCTCGCGCTCGTCATCTTCGGAACCGGCCTCGCCAACTACCTCGGCAAGCCGTACGAGGGCAAGACGATCAAGGTGAAACTGACCGACTACTCCATGGGTCCGCTGTCCGATATTCCGGTGCTCGGGCCGATCGTGTTCCGCCAGGACATCATCACCTATCTCGCACTCGCACTCGCCGTCGGGTCGTCGTGGTGGCTGTTCCGCACGCGTGCCGGTCTGGAAGTGCGCGCCACGGGAGACGACCCGGCCACGGTCGACGCACAGGGTCTCTCGGTCGCACAGATTCGCATGCGCCACACGGTCTTCGGCGGTCTGCTGATGGGGCTCGGCGGCTCATGGTTGATGCTCGCCGAGAGTGCGGCCTGGCACCAGGCATCGACCACGAACGGTGTCGGCTGGATTGCACTCGCACTCGTCGTGTTCGCCTCGTGGCGACCGATCAGGATCATCGCCGGTGCCGTCCTGTTCGGTTTCACGCTGCAGTTGCCCTACACGCTGCAGGCCGAGAACATCACATTCATTCCCCAGGCCTTCCTGCAGATGGTGCCGTATCTCGCGACGCTCATCTCGCTCATCGTTCTCAGCCGCCCCGGCGGATCGAACGCCCTCGGTGCGCCGCGCGCGCTCGGCACGCCGTTCGTGCGCGACGAGCGCTGATCAGCCGCGCTTGCCGGCGAAGAACGACGTCAACAACTCTCCGCACTCGGTTGCGAGCACCCCGTGCTCGACGGGCGGGTTGTGGTTCAGGCGCGGATCACTGGTGACGTTGTAGAGACTGGCGGTCGCGCCCGCCTTCAGGTCGGCCGCGCCGTAGACGAGCCGGCCGATGCGCGCGGCGAGAAGTGCACCTGCACACATGAGACACGGCTCGAGCGTGACGACCAACGTGCAGTCGTCAAGGCGCCACGAGCCAACCGCCGCGGCCGCGTCCCGCAGAGCCAACACTTCGGCGTGGGCGGTGGGGTCTCCGGTCGCCTCGCGCTCGTTGTGGCGGCGCGCAATCACCTCGCCGCCGCGCAGCACCACCGCACCCACGGGTACGTCGCCGTGGGCGAGCGCCTCTCTCGCCTCGTCGAGCGCGATCCGCATTGCGTCTGTGTGGTTCATGGCGGAAGGGGTGGGATTTGAACCCACGGACCCGTGAAGGTCACAGCATTTCCAGTGCTGCCGATTCGGCCGCTCTCGCACCCTTCCTTGCGGCGACGTCTCCGTCGCCACGAGTCTTTGAGGCTATCCGTCGGGTACCCTTGGGCACCTCGGCGGCAACGTTCGTGGTCGGCGAGGTGGCGGTCGGGTCCTGTGCGACGGTCGCCCGTAAACCAGGTCAGGTCCTGACGGAAGCAGCCTCCACACGGGAACGATCGTGCGCCGCAGGTCGCCTGGCCGTCACCTCGGCGCCCATGGGCCAGATGCGATGCCTAGCGACCCAGCATGAGCCGGTCGCACCGGTCGGCAAGGTCGGCCATGTCGATCTCGCGTGAGATCGACGCCACCTCTCTCGTCGGACCGCGCCACTCCCAGTCGTCGACGCCGCCGAGGTCGACATCATCCGAGACATCGTGCACGACGGTGGCGATCTTCTTGAACAGGAGCGCGTCGTCGACGTTGTCTCTGAGAGTGGCGCACAACTTGGCGGCTCCGCGAACGGCAACGCCGTCGGCAGACCACTGCGCCTCGTCGAGCGGAATCGCCTCGATGTGCTGATATCTCGCGAGCACCGATGATGCGCTCTTTGCACCCCACCCCGGAAGACCGGGGAAACCGTCTGCTGTGTCGCCGACCAGACCCAGCCAGTCGGCGATGCTCGCTGGTCCGACGCCGAACTTTTCGATGACAGCCCGCTCGTTCACGATGAGGTCGTTGCGACGGTCGAACTGCACCACACGGTTTCCGTCGACGCACTGACCAAGG
>JBMTOT010000065.1:0-10341 GCA_049442935.1 Ilumatobacteraceae bacterium
CTTGGAGGCGGCACGCGACGCATCGGGAGTGACTCTCGCGATTCTGAACACCAAGGGTCGCGCCCGATTGTTGGGGTGCAGAGCCTGCAATGCACTGCAGCGATGCTCCACGTGTAGATCTCTGCTCTCCGAGTCCGACGGGGTGCTGACATGCGAGAGGTGTGTCGAGTCGCGAGGAACGGTGTGCATCGAATGCGGACGAACTTCGTTTCGCATCCTGAGGACAGGAACAGCTGGATTGTGCGCCCAGCTCGAGCGGTCGACTGGTGTCGGCGCGGTCGAGGTGACGTCGTCGACGCCGCTCGACGACCTCCGCGGGGGGTTGTGCGGGGGAACCGAGGCCCGCCTGCGGAGGGTCGACCATGCCGACGCGGTCGTGTTCTGCGACGTCGACCGCGACCTCGGTGCGCCGCGCGTCACTGCTCCACGCGAAGTTCTGGCCGACATCGCGCGCGCTGCGCGGGTGGTCGGGGTCCGCGGACGTGTCGTGGTGCAGACGAGGGACCCGGAACACCCCTTGTTGAGATGCCTCGCGGCCGGCGACATCGACGGTGCCCTCGCCGGGTGGCTGTCTGCCGACGTCGAACTGCGGCGCACTCTCGGAATGCCGCCGTTCTCGGTGATTGTTCGATTCTCGTCGGAGCGGGCGCTCGTCGCGGCCGATGCACCGGAGATCGAAGGCGTCGAGTGGTCGGTCTCGGGAGAGTCACTCGGTGCACGATTGCTCGACGGCGGCAAGGCCGCCGTGGTGGCGGCACGACTTGCAGATCATCTGGGTCTGCGAGTCCGGGTCCATGTCGGCCCGTCGCGGTACTGACGATCTCGAGGGCTGATGCTCAGTCGGCGCGGTCGAGGTCACGAGAATTAACACGCAGGACGCGGAACCCTTTGGCGCTTCCGATCCTCGTCACATGGTGACCCCGCGACTCGAGCCAATGTGCAAGTGAATCTGCCCCGAGATTCCGGGCCACGACCAATTCGGCGTGTCCGTCCCGGTGGAGTCGTGCGAGCCATGTCTCGAGCAGCTCGTGGAGCGGCTCTTTGCCAATTCGAATCGGTGGGTTCGACCACATCAGATGGAAGCGAAGTGTCGGGTCGACATCGTCGGGAGCCTCCACGACGACGTTCGTGAGTTCGTTTCGCCGTGCGTTGTCTGCGCACAGACGCCGGGCACGTTCGTTGACGTCGACTGCGTGAACGGTGCAGTCGGGGTGTGTCGCGGCCAGCACCAGTGCAAGAGCCCCGGATCCGCTTCCGATGTCGCACAGGTGCGCTTGCCGGGGCGGCGGCTCTGTCGGGTGGCGTCCAACGACGTCAAGCAATGTCGACGTTCCCTTGTCGAGACCGTGCCGTGCAAAGACGCCGGTGGCGGCCTCGAGACGAAGCGGTCCGCGGGGTGAGTCCACGGTGAACTCGCGCCGCACTTCGCGCACGACGGGATCGGAATCGAAGTAGTGGTTGGAACTGCCTGTGTCGCTCACGGTGCTCCCATTCGTGGGTAGCCTTTCACACCGTGGGTTACGACATTCGCACCTATGGAGACCCTGTTCTGGCCTCGGTGGCCGACCAGGTGGAAAACATCGACGGAAAGATCGTGCGACTCGCCCAGTCGATGCTTCAGGCGATGTATCGCGTGCCCGGGCTCGGTCTCGCTGCTCCCCAGATCGGCGTGCAGAAGCAGATCTTCGTGTACGACCTCGACGGCTCACCGGTCACGCTCGTGAACCCGCGCATCGTCGAGTCGAGCGGGGAGTGGGTCTTCGACGAGGGATGTCTGTCGATTCCCGGGGTGTTCGTCGAGATGGTTCGCCCGAAGGAGGTGCTGCTCGAGGCGGTCGACCTCGACGGCAACGAGGTGCGAATCGAGGCCGACGAATTGCTTGCGCGTCTCTTCCAGCACGAACTTGACCATCTGAACGGAGTCCTCATGTTCGAGCGCATGTCCGAGGAGCAGCGCGAGGAGGCGATGCGCGAATACCGACTGCTGTCGGAATCCGGCGCAGGGGCCAAGGGCGACACCAGGCACATTGCCCTCAAGTGACCGACTCCTTTCTCGGCGGTCGCCGAATCGTCTTCCTCGGAACTCCGGAACCTGCGGCGGAGATTCTTGAGCGATTGATCAGCGAAGGATTCGACATCTCATTGGTCGTGACCGGTGTCGATGCCAAGCGGGGTCGCGGGGGAGGGTTGTCGCCGAGCCCGGTGAAACAGGTCGCCCTCGAGGCCGGGATTCCGGTCAGCCATGACGTGACCGATCTGATCGAGAACGGAGTGGACACGGTCGGGGTCGTGGTCGCATTCGGGCGGATCATCCCTCGATCGGTCCTGGACCGGGTTCCGATGGTGAACGTCCACTTCTCGCTGCTGCCGCGGTGGCGCGGCGCCGCTCCGGTCGAGCGGGCGATCCTCGCCGGCGACGAGGTGACTGGCGTGTGCATCATGGATGTCGTCGACGAACTCGATGCGGGCGGAGTCCGCGCTCGCCGCGAGATGCCGATCGACGGAGCCACTCGTGCGGATTTGATGCGAACACTCACCGGTATTGGATCCGATCTCCTGGTTGACGTGCTTCGTGGGCCGCGTACGGAAGCACACCCGCAGGTCGGCGAGCCGGTGTATGCCCACAAGATTCGCCGCGAGGAGAGCCTCGTTGACTGGTCGTCGGATTCTGTCTCGATCAGTCGTGTCGTGAGGGCGCTTCGCGCCCACACGAGCATCGGTGGTCGACGGTTGCTGATTCTCGACGCTGAGCCCGCAGGCGCCAGCCGCACGGATGTGCCGGGGACGTGCCACGACGATGCCGTTGTCGATTGCGGCGACGGGTCGCTGCGCTTGCTGACGGTGAAGCCGGAAGGAAAACCACCCGTCGGCGCAACGCAGTGGCGACGCGGAGTGCACGGTGCGGTCAGGCTCGGCGAAAACCCCTGAGCCCGCGGGTCTGATGCTCGGTAGCCTCGTCGCGTGCTGAGGATCGTTTTGCCGAAGGGTTCGCTCGAGAGAGCCACCATGGAATTGTTCGAGGCCGCCGACCTCACCGTGATGAGGTCGTCGTCGGTCGACTACAAAGCGACCATCGACGACCCGCGAATTGCAGAGGTGCGCATCCTGCGGCCGCAGGAGATTCCCGTCTATGTAGCCGAAGGATTGTTCGACCTCGGCATCACCGGCCGGGATTGGATCGAGGAGACGTCGAGCAATGTCGCGAGCCTCGGGGAGCTGCGCTACTCGAAGGCCACTGATCGTCCGGTGAGGGTCGTCGTGGCGGTGGCAAACGACTCGCGTGCCATGTCGGTGGCCGATCTAGGGCACGGAGTGCGGGTGACGACCGAGTATCCGGAGATGACGAAGCGCTATTTCGCGGAGCGGGGCGTGAACGCCGACATCAAACTCAGCTACGGAGCGTCAGAGGCAAAGATTCCCGACATCGCCGATTGTGTCGTCGACATCACCGAGACCGGACGGGCCATCAAGGCGGCTGGGCTCCGGGTCATCGACACGATGCTCACCAGCTACACCGAACTGATCGCAAATCCCGAGTCGCATGCCGATCCGGACAAGCGGCATGCAATGGATCAACTGATGACTCTCCTGACGGGGACATTGGAGGCCAGGGAGAAGGTGTTGCTCAAGTTGAACGTCTCCGAGGCGTCCTACGACCGTGTGGTTGCGCTGCTTCCCTCTGCGAAATCGCCCACGGTGGCTCGTCTGGCGTCGGGCGACTACGCGGTGGAGTCTGTTGTGCCGAAGCGGGGTATCAACACCCTCATTCCGTCGTTGATTGATGCCGGGGCCTCCGACCTGCTCGAGATCCCCATCTCAAAGATCATCCACTGAGGCAGCGGCCATGGGAGACGGGTTGAGGCGCGGGACCATCGTCGAGTTCGATGAAATTGCGGGGCTCGGTGCTGTTGTCGACGACGAGGGTGCGCGTTGGCCGTTTCACTGTGTGTCGATTGCCGACGGGTCGAGACGCATCGACGTGGGCCAGAAAACGGCATTCTCTCTCGGGTTCTGCACCCTGAGGCGCGAGGCAGTTCGACTGGAGAAACTGCCGGCCTGAGACTGGCTCTGTCAGGCGCCGCCCTCGGTCGACTGGGATTTCTGCACGAAGACGAGGCGGATGTTCGCAAGGGCGGCCGCGATCGTCTCGTGGTGCTCGCCGAGTCGTTCGCCGAGTCCCTCGACCAGGTAGCCCAGTGCGTCGATGGCCAAGCGGGCATCGTCGAGACGCGGAGGCACGTCCGACAGGTGAATGGCCGCCAATTCGAACAATCCCATGGTGTGGTTGGCGACCACCACCGATGCGGGGACTTCGGCGATCCGGCGCCTGGCCTCGGCCACCGCCTCGAGAGTGTCGGCGGAGGCATCCGGGTCGGCCGTGATGCCCGTGAACGGATTCGGGCGGGAAGTCTCGGGATTCGTGTTGTCGTCGGGCACGAGCCGGTACCCTAACTGGGTCAATTGAGCGAAGTGGGGCCCTGGCCCCCACCTGTCCGCCCCGGTTTGTGCCGGGAGTGTGCCGGGTTGAGATGGCGAGCGGCGTGCCGCTCTTGTGTCTGCTTCGTCCACGACGACGACACGAGAACGAGGAGGAAGAATCCTGTTGCACACCGAGGAGCAGCCATAGCCACGCCACAGAACGAGCCCCGCTACAACGAGCGCATCAGGGCGCGAGAGGTCCGAGTGATCGGCCCCGACGGAAGCCAGGTGGGAATCCGCCCGACAGCCGACGCGCTTGCACTCGCGAGGGAGCTCGATCTGGACCTCGTGGAAGTCGCACCGCAGGCGAGTCCGCCTGTGTGTCGGATCATGGACTACGGAAAGTTCCGCTACGAAGAGGCCCAAAAGGCCAAGGAGTCGCGGAAGAAGACCACCCATGTGACGGTGAAAGAAGTCAAGTTCAGGCCGAAGATCGGCAAGGGCGATTTCGACACCAAGGTTCGGCACATGCGTGAATTCCTCGAGGACGGCCACAAAGTCAAGGTCACGCTTCAGTTCAGGGGTCGCGAGGTCGCTCACCCTGAACTCGGAGCCAAGATCCTCGACACGGCGCTCGCGCAGCTCGGAGAGCTCGCCAGGGTGGAGACCCAGGCGCGTCTCGAGGGACGCAACATGACGATGGTCCTCGTACCAGAGAAAAAAGTGCAGAAGAAGTCGGCAAACGCCGACGACGACGGTTCCACAGAGTCCGCGCCGACCCCGGCGCCGACAGAAGGAGAGGGTTGACATGCCCAAGATGAAGACAAGCAAGACCGCGGCGAAGCGGTTCAAGAAGACGGGCACCGGCAAGATCCGCCGCCAGCAGGCAATGCGCCAGCACCTCTTCGAAAAGAAGCCGAGCACCCGCACGCGCCGCCTCGACGGCGACGTCGACGTGCACCCCGGTGACCTCAAGAAAATCAAGCGGCTGCTCGCAGAGCGCTGAGCACCCGGACGACATCAACAGGAACTAAGAAGGAGTCGAGACATGGCACGAGTGAAGAGGGCCGTCCACGCACGCAAGAAGCACCGCGAGGTGCTCGAGAAGGCCAAGGGTTACTACGGCAACAAGAGCAGGTCGTTTCGTGCGGCCAATGAGCAGGTGCTGCACTCCGGGCAGTACGCATTCCGCGACCGCCGCGCACGGAAGGGCGAGTTCCGTCGTCTCTGGATCCAGAGGATCAACGCCGCCTGCCGCCAGAACGACATTTCCTACAGCCGCTTCATTGCGGGACTGAACGCTGCCGGCATCGAGGTCGACCGCAAGATCCTCGCTGATCTCGCGGTAACCGACGCCGCCGCATTCTCGGCACTGGTTGCGAGCGCAAAGGCCGCTCTCGCCTGACATCTGAACGACTCTCTGCGTCGAACCCGAAGGTGAAGCGCCTGAGGCGCCTCTCCTCGAGCGCGTCGAATCGGTCGGCTGAAGGATTGTTCGTCGTGGAGGGTCCGGTCCTGTTGGCCGAGGCTTCCGCGGCGGGCATCGAGGTGGTCGATCTGTTCTGCAAGGAACGAGACCCGGTAGATCATGTTGATCTGCACGGTGTCGACTGCCATTTCCTCGATGCGACGGTGTTCGACACAGTGGCTTCGACCGAGACTCCGCGATCCCCGATCGCAGTGTGCAACATTCCCGAGTCACCGGCTCTCTCGTCGCTCGGAGGCTGGGTGATGGTCGCCGACGGCGTGTCCGATCCTGGGAATCTCGGAACGATGTGCCGCAGCGCAGAAGCGGCCGGGGCCACGGCAGTGGTCGTGACACGAGGCTCCACCGACCCCTGGTCACCCAAGTGCGTGCGGTCGTCGGCTGGGGCGGTGTTCCATGTCCCTGTGGTTCGGGTCGACACCCTTTCTGATGTGGTCGCGGCCGGTTTTGAGACTGTCGGGACGACGTCACACGGCGAGTCACTCGGCGCCACCGAGTTGCACAAGGCAGACCTCGGTGGGCGAATTGCCGCAGTGTTCGGAAACGAGGCGCACGGTCTCGCAGCCGATGCCCCAGTTGCGCGATGGATCACCATTGAGCACGCGGGACGCAGCGAGAGCTTGAATGTCGCCATGGCGGCAACGGTCGTTGCGATGCACATTGCTCATTCGAGGGGCGGCACGCCCCGATAATGAACCTCCGGGTCGCAGAGGCCGAAAGGTAGCGTTTCGATCGGTATGAGTTCCGCCGATGCAGCACCGGACGGCATGAAGGAGACACTCGCGCGCGCGGTCTCGGACGTGCTGGCACGAATCTCCTCGGCGGCGTCCATCGAGGACCTGCGCACGGTGGTGTCCGGCGCGACCGGAAAGAAAGGGTCGCTGTCGGCGATCAAGTCGTCGCTCGGGGCGGTCGCCGATTTTGAGGTCCGCAAGGAGATGGGGCGGCTCATCAACGAGGCGATGATGTCGGTGGCGTCTGCCTCGCACGACCGCGAAAAAGAACTGGTCGAGAGCGACATCGCCGAAAAGGTGGCCGCTGAACGGATCGACGTGACCGAATTGCTCGTCGGCACGACCGGTGCCCGCAGGCGAGGACGTCTTCACCTCGTGACGCAGGCGACCGAGCGTCTGGAAGATGTGTTCATCGGTCTCGGTTTTCAGATTGCAGAAGGTCCGGAGGTCGAGTCTGACTTCCTCAACTTCGAAGCCCTCAACATGCCCCCCTCCCATCCCGCGCGAAGTATGTGGGACACGCTCTTTGTCGAATCTGACCCGCCAGGAAGTGTCGTGCTTCGCACCCACACGTCTCCCGTGCAGATCCGGGTGATGCAGGAGTGGCCGCCTCCGATCTATGCGGTGATGCCGGGTCGGGTGTTCCGGCGCGACACGCCCGATGCCACCCACATGCCGGTCTTCCACCAGATCGAAGGTCTCGTGATCGATCGCGGCATCACGTTCGCCGACCTGGCGGGCACCATTGAGGCCTTCACCAAGGCCTTCTTCGGCTCCGATTTCACGTCGCGTCTGCGGCCGAGCTACTTCCCGTTTACAGAGCCGAGCGCAGAATTCGACATCCGTGGTGCCGACGGGTCGTGGATCGAACTCGGCGGATGCGGCATGGTGCACCCGCACGTCCTGCGTGCCGGCGGTCTCGACCCTGACGAATGGAGCGGGTTCGCCTTCGGCTTCGGAATCGAGCGCATGGCGAAGGAGCGGCACGGGGTTGCAGACATCCGAGAGATGTTCTCGAACGACGTTCGTTTCTTGGAGCAGTTCTCGTGAAAGTTCTTCTCTCTATTCTCCGCGAGATGGCCGACCTGCCAGACGACGCGGCTGCCGTGGCCGAAGCGATGGACTCGCTCGGGCTGGCGGTCGAGTCGCGTGTCGAGACGGGACTGCCCGTCGCAGGAGTCGTCACCGCCAAGATTCTGCGGACGGAGAAGCACCCAGAGGCCGCGAAGGTGACGCGTTGCTGGGTCGACGCCGGAGACGGCATCGAACGACACGTGTGGTGCGGTGCGACGAATATGGGGCCGGGAGACATCGTGCCACTGGCGATGCTCGGCACGTTGATGCCAGACGGACGGGAGATTTCTCGCCGGGGCATCCTCGGAATCGACTCTGAAGGCATGCTCTGCTCTCCGGTCGAAATCGGTCTCGCAGACGAGGCCGCCGGGCTCCTGATTCTCGATCCCGGCACTCCGCTCGGGCGCAATCCCTTCGAGGTGCTCGGCGTTGAATACGACGTTGTGTTCGACCTTGATCTCACGCGCAATCGTCCTGATTGCTGGGGCCATGCCGGAGTCGCCCGGGATCTTGCGGCTCATTTCGGGGTCTCGTACCGCGGTCCCGACCTGACCGGCGTCGAAGTGGCAGGCGAAACGATGAGCATTCCGGTGCGGATCGACTCTCCCGCAGAGTGCGGGATGTTCTCGGTTTGGGGGATCAGCGGCGTGAAGGTGGGGCCGTCATCGGTGCGTGTTGCACGTCGCCTCGAACTGCTCGGGATGCGCAGCATCAACAACGTTGTCGATGCCTCGAATCTCACGATGCTCGAGACCAACCAACCCAATCACGCCTATGACGCCCGGGTCGTGACTGCGTTCTCGGTGCGCACGGCGCGCGCGGGTGAGAAGATCACCACTCTCGACGGTCAAGAGCGGGAGCTCCATACAGACGACCTCCTGGTGTGCGACTCAGTCTCAGACGTCGCGGTGGGCATTGCCGGCGTGATGGGCGATGCTCGCTCTGAGATCACGGAGTCGACCACCGATATCTCGCTCGAGATTGCGTGGTTTGCGCCCGACGCGGTGCGCTTCGCCGCGCAGCGGCACGGTCTTCGCACCGAGGCGTCGATCAGGTTCGAGCGGGGCGTCGATCCGGCCGGACACGAGCTCGCCGTTCGGCGTTTCGTCGCGATCCTGCGCGAGTCGTGCCCGGAGGTACGACTGCACCCCGGTGCGTCAGTCGAGTCGACGAACGGATTGCCGGTTGCTCAGGTGATCTCGACTAGTGCCGCCAAAATATCCCGTGAGCTCGGAACGACGGTCGACACCGGAACCGTTCGCCGCGTACTCCAGTCGATCGGGTTTGAGGTCACCGGCGACGACGAACTGTCTGTCGTGCCTCCGTCATGGCGTCCTGACTGCACGATCGCCGCTGACCTCACCGAAGAGGTAGCCCGCCACATCGGATACGACACAATCGGAAAGACCGTGCCCAAGTCGTCGGTGCACGGTCGTTTGTCGAGTGTCCAGATCAGGCGTCGACTGACCCGTGGGGTTCTCTGTGGGCTCGGACTCGACGAAGCAATGCCGTCGCCATTCCTCGCTCCGGGTGATCTGGCCCGGGTTGGGCTGAGCGAGGACGGCGTGCTTGCGCTCGCCAATCCCTTGGTGGCCGAAGAGTCGCTCTTGCGCACGTCTCTGCGGCCGGGGCTTCTCGACGCGGTTCGTCGAAACATGTCGCACCGTCTCGAACGGGTTGGGCTCTTCGAAGTCGGACACGTCTACCCGCGGGGGGACGGGCCCCTGCCCGACGAGAGTGAATGGCTGTGCGCCGTCGTTGCCGGCGCCGGGGTCGAGACCGCCGTCGAGCAGTGGGTCACTCTCGCCGACGCGCTGTCTGTCGGGGCACTCGTTGACCAGTCACGAGTGCCTGCGGGTTTCCATCCGGGCCGGTCTGCGTCGCTGGCCCGCGGCAAGCAAGTGATCGGGCACGTCGGCGAGATCGACCCTGCTGTTTTGCATCGACTCGGCATCGAGACGAAAGTCTCGTGTCTCGAGGTGAATCTTTCAGTGGTTCTTGCCGAGGCCCCGAAGCCCGCACAGGCGCGCGTCGTGAATCGTCTGCCGTCGAGTGATCTTGACCTTGCTTTCGTGGCCGCGGACTCGATTTCGGCTCAGGTCATTTCGAGGGCACTTCGACAGGCCGCCGGAAAGACACTGGTCGGACTCGTTCTCTTCGACGTCTATAGAGGTGCCGCGCTCGGTGACGATCGGCGGAGTCTGGCGTTCAGGTTGCGATTGCAGGGCGCGTCATCGACGCTCACCGACGCTGAGATTTCCTCTGTGCGCGACGCGTGCGTGGCGGCGGCGACCAAGATCGGCGCCGAACTTCGGAGTTGACCCCCTTACGGTCGGGCCTGTCGGGGAAGTCCAGAGGGAGTCAGTTCAGGGAAGGCCGACTCGGAAGGTTGGCGAGACGCGACAGCGGTGAGGGCTGTCTGCGCATCACATCGGACCACAAGGTCTGCGGCGTGCCCGTGAAGATGTCGTCGTGCGTGGCCGATGCGACGAGCCACACCCCCAGTGTCATTTCGCGGGCCAGCTGTCCGGGCGACCACCCAGCGTGGCCCCGAAAGATGCGGTGCCTGCGGCCGGGGGTGGGGTCAGAGGCCAGAAAGTCGACACTCGTCACACGGCACTCTGCATC
>JBMTOT010000066.1:0-9872 GCA_049442935.1 Ilumatobacteraceae bacterium
ACCCGCGACCCTCACCTTGGCAAGGTGATGCTCTACCAACTGAGCCACGTCCGCGAAGGCTTCCAAGTGTAGCGAGCGACCCTCGCCTCACAACGGGGGCTCCCCTTCCAAAGCGTCACAATTGCTCGGGTTCGGCCGCCGCCTCGGCGGTCGACCCCCGCTGGTCGCGCACCAGAAGAGTCAACGAGCCGATCACGATGGCCGCCCCGAAAATCTGGAGAATGGTCAGAGACTCACCGAACACGACCCACGCGAGCCCCGTCGACACCACTGGGCTCAGCAGTCCGAGTATCGAGGCAAGCGTGACGTCGAGATGACTCTGCGACCATGTCATGAGCCCGTGACCGACCACACCAGGCCCAAGCGCCATGCCGACCACACACCACCAATCGAGTGCAGTCATTGCGCCGAGGTCGTTCGAGGCGACGAGCCCGAACGGCAGCACGACGACCGCGGCCCAGAGAAAAACTCCCGCGAGAAAGGACCAGGAATCGACACCGTCGACCCGCTGCCGCTTGGCGAGAAGGAAATAGCCGGTCCATATCACGACGTTGACGACGGCCATCACATCACCCGTCCACTTCGCACCAGACGTCGCTGCGGCCGCGAGCACCACGACCAGCACCCCGGCCAGTGAGACAGCGCCGAGACCCAACTGGCGCGCGCGCAGACGCTCGCCGAAGAGCCGTGGCGCAACGAGGAGCACGAGCACCGGCTGGAGGTTCGTCACCAATGTCGCGTTTGCGATGGACGTCATCTTGACCGAGGCGAAACCAGTGATGAACGAGAGCGAGAACAGCAGCCCCGGCAACGCTGTTCGCCGGAGCACGTCGCGCGGCAGTCCCCCACCCGCTCGCTGCGCCATGAAGAGCATCAACGGAACCCCGACCGCCATTCGCCAAAAGACGATGGCAGGTGTGTCGACCGTCATCGCCTTATTCATGATCGGCCCGACACCCCATGCCACGACCGCCGTCACTGCGGCAATGACATGAATGTCGTCGCGCTGGCGCAGGCGCTCGCGAGAAGTGAGCGACTGGGTCACTTATTGGCGTTCAAGTCGATGCGCAGCGTGAGTACGCCGTCTTCGAGTGTCGCAGTCGCGTCACCGATGATCGCAAAATCCATGAAATCGGCCTCTGCCTGGGCAATGAACAACTGGCGCTCCTCCCCGGCAACCGGGGGCAATGGACGGCGCTTCACCGATGCGGCTCGGTCACGGAAACGGGCAATCATCTGGTCGGGATCAAAAGCGGCCATGGTCTCTCCTTACGTGTGGGGTCAGTCTGCATCGGTGTCGTCCGCTGCAGAACGACGCTGGTTGAGAAGCGGGTCGATGATGTCGGGCACGGCCGGACGGGGTCGTTCCACCACGTCAATCGCGTCATCGTCGTGGGGAAACGGGTCACGGAACGGGCGCTCAGGCTCCGAGGCGGGCTCTCTGACGAGGACCGGCAGCGCCACGTGCGCAGAGACCTTTTCGGCACCATCGGGACGCACAGAATTCAATATGTCGACGCGCCGTTCGTCGGCGGCACGCGCGAATCGGCGGTCGCCCATCACCTCGAGCGGCGCGAGAACGGAGGGGTCCTCCACGGCCGAGCGCCAGAACGCGAGCGTGACCACGACCAGGACGAGACCAAGAATGATCAAGCCGCCGCCGATCACGTTCACGACCATGTTGGTTGCCACCAGATGCCCGGGATGCACCCCCCCAGTCTCTCACGGAAGAGGCGTTCGTGGCGGCTCTGCGACAATGGCCACATGTCGAGTGGAGCCTGGAATGCGATCACCTCGCTCGCCTTCATCGCACTTCTGGCCGGCGCTTCGTACTGGCTGGCGCCGCGCCAGCCACAGTGGGTCTCCCGCGACCGACGACGCTTCATCACCTTTGCATGCCGGGTCGACTCAGGCCACGGCCAGCCCGGCCGATGGGTCAGAGTGCACGGGCGCATCTCGGGCGATCGACTCTCGCTCCGTCAGTCGGCGCTCTCGGCCGGTCGCCTGTCGGGTGAATGGATCCTCACCGGAGTGGATCGCGACGACATCCACGCGGTCTACACGCTCGGCCCGCGCGACCCGGTCCTCGTGCGCACGCGCCGCGACGGACCACTGGCGTCGTTGTTCGACGAGATGCTGCGACAGTGAGCACGTGTCGGCACATGCGCACCGCGTTCAGAGTGTGGCGAAAAACTCTCTGATTCCATTCCCGATCGCGCGCGTTTCGATCAAGAACCCGTCGTGACCCTCAGGGCTCGACACCTCAACGTGCGTGTTCCGAGCATCACCGTTCGAAAGTGACGCCTGGATGAACTCCTGCTGGTACTTCGGATACAGGATGTCTGAGTCGATCGAGACGGTCAGCGTCGGTGCGGTCACGCGCGCAAGAGCCTTCTCCGGGCCGCCGCGACCGCGGCCGACGTCGTGGAGATCCATCGCCTTGCCGATGTAGAGGTAGCTGTTCGCATCGAACCGGCGCACAAGCTTGTCGCCGTGATAGTCGAGATAACCCTCGACATCGAACACCGAGAACAAGTCGATGCCGTGTTCGAACACGTTGTCACGGGCCAGGTTGCGCCCGAACTTCTCGTTGAATTTGGTGTCGCTGCGGAACGTGACCTGTGCGATCTGTCGCGCGATGGCGAGCCCGCGCCACGGCCCCCCGTCGGGACCGGCGTCGTAGTAGTCGCCGCCGCGATAGTTCGGGTCCATCCACAGCGCACGACGGCCGATCGCACCCCAGGCGATCTGTTGTGCGCTCGCTTCTGCACTCGTGGCGATGGCGAGAAGGGCACCGACGCGCGACGGGAACATGATCGCCCACTCGAGCGCCTGCATGCCGCCCATCGAGCCGCCGACCACTGCCTGCCACCGTTCGACGCCGAGGTGGTCCGCAAGGTGTGCCTGTGCGCGCACCATGTCGCGAATGGTGACCACCGGAAACCTGAGCCCGTAGGGGCGTCCGTCTTCTGGGTGCGGCGAGGCAGGACCGGTCGACCCTTGGCAGCCACCGAGCACGTTCGCACACACGATGAAGTAGCGCTCGGGATCGATCGCGTGGCCCGCGCCGACGACACCTTCCCACCAGCCAGGCGTCGGGTGACCGGTACCTGCCGGGCCTGACGCGTGACTGTCGCCGGTCCATGCGTGGCACACCAGCACGGCATTGGATGCGTCGGCGTTCAACGTGCCCCAGGTCTCGTAGGCGATGGTCACGTCACTCAGCCGCTCGCCACATTCGAGCGAGAACGGGCGGTCGGTGGCGAACGTAAAGAACTGGCGCTCTCCAGCGGGTTGATCAGGCGTCCACGCACCGCTCGCGGGGTAGGGACCATCACCGTGATACGGCGTGTACATCTCGTCCCTCCTTCGGCATGTCGCAGCGGCTCTGTCGCACCTGGGAGAGTCGATCAGCCTGTTGTCCCGACTGGGACCACATCCCCCACCTCTCGGCGGGGAGGCACCGTGCGGCTTTCACCCCGGTTGCCGGACCTGACGGTCTCTCCTAATGCTCCGGGGAAGGTTAGCGGTCGCGCGCGTCGTCGGCGAGGTGCTTTTCAAGCCCGACCAGGGTCGTGAACTCGTCGAACGTGGCATGGGTTGTGGTGTGATCGCGCAGGGAACCGTCAGCATGCAGACGCGCGTAGGCCTCGCCGAGAGCCTTCGTCGCCGACAAGAGTCCCGACAGGGGCGAGACCACGAGGGAGAACCCGAGGTCCGCCAACTCGGCGGGGGTCAGCAGCGGCGTCCGGCCCTTCTCGACCATGTTTGCCACCAGTGCGACGCCGGGAAGGGCGATGGCGATCTGCTCGAGCTCGGCAACCGACTCCGGTGCCTCGACGAAGACGGCGTCGACACCGAGATCGCGAGCCATCTTCGCGCGCTCCAGTGCGTCTGCGAGGCCGGTCACCGCACGTGCGTCGGTGCGCGCAGTCACGTGCAGGTCGTGTCGCTCGTCGAGTGCCGCGCGCAACTTTTCAAGCCACTCGCGCGTGTCGACAACTTCTTTGCCGGCCATGTGGCCGCAGCGCTTCGGCCACACCTGGTCCTCCAGAAACATCCCGGTAGCCCCGGCGCCTTCCCAGAGGCCAACCGTTCGCCGCACCTCGTCGGCATCGCCGTAACCGGTGTCGGCGTCGACGACCACCGACACGTCGGGTACCTGGGCACAGATGCGTCGGGCGGCGTCGGCCACCTCGCCGCGGCCGAGAATGCCGATGTCGGGCTCGCCGAGCAGCGTTCCCGCGAGCGCGAACCCCGAGACGAACACTGTGTCGAATCCCGCTTGCTGCGCCAAGAGAGCAGACCACGGATCCCACACGCCGGGCATCAACACCGGTCCCGACGCGATGCGCGCACGCAGCGCGTCGGAGTCGGTCACTTCACACCGAGCGTGTCGAGTGCGTGCTGCTTGAGACGCTTGTAGTCGACCTTGCCGTTCGGCGCCCGACCGATCGTCGGCACGAGAACGAGATGACGCGGCGCTTTGTAACCGGCCAGATGGGTCTTCACGTGCTCGGAGAGTTCCTCGAGCGTCGGCTGTGCGTCACCTTCGGTCTCGACAACTGCACAGATCGTCTCCATGAAGCGCGGGTCGGGAATGCCGACCGCGACCGCATCGCGCACGGCCGGGTGCTTCTTGAGTGTCTCTTCCACCTCTTCGGGGAACACCTTCTCGCCGCCGGTGTTGATGCACACCGACCCGCGCCCGAGCAGGTGCAAGGTGCCATCTGCATTCACCTCGGCCCAGTCGCCAGGCACGGTCCAGCGCTGCCCTTCGAAGGTGCGGAACGTGGCCGCGGTCTTCTCAGGGTCCTTGTAATACCCGAGCGGAATCGCGCCGCCCACGGCGACCAGTCCGCGCTCCCCCGAACCGGGCTCGACGCGACGGCCGTCTTCGGTGAACACGACACACCGCGGACCCAGCTGGAACTGGGCGGTCTTGACGGGCGCGCCCTTCACCGACACCGACGCACCCATACCGACTGCTTCCGACGAGCCGAAGGAATCGGTGATCGCCATCTGCGGAATGTGTTCGAGCAGACCCTGCTTGTTCTCCTGGCTCCACATGACGCCCGACGAGCCCATCTGCACGACACTCGCGAGGTCGTAGCGGCCGGGGTTCGCATCGAGGTGCTCGAGCATCGGGCCGGCGAACGCCTGCCCGACGATCACGATCGAATTCGCGCGGCGTTTCTCGACTGTCGACCAGATCGCCTCGGGGTCGAGATTGCGGTTCGGCAGCGTGATCACGGCGCCACCTGTGGCGAAGTTGATGAATGCCGAGAACTGCCCGGTGCCGTGCATCAACGGACAGCACACGAGACTGCGCGGACCCTCCTCACCGGGCACCATGCGCGCGGCGATCTCGTCGATGTCAGCCGCGGGGGCAATCCCCATCAGAGCATTGCCTCCGAATCCGAGAACCTCGACGAGGTCGCCATGGCGCCACATGACACCCTTTGGCATGCCGGTGGTGCCGCCGGTGTAGAGGAACAACATGTTGTCGTCGGTCAGCGGGGCCGGCGGAACGATGTCGGCGACAGATCGGTCGGCCACGCTCTCATAGGCGACTGCCCACGTGGGAACGTCGGCCACTTCGTCTGCGACCATGTACCAGCGCTTCACTTTCGGCAGACGGCCGCGCACCTGGTCGATGAGAGACGCAAAGACACCGTGGAACACGACAGCCTCGGCGTCGGCGTTGTCGAAGAGATAGACAATTTCTTCCGGTCCGTAGCGGTAGTTCGTGTTGACCGGCACAAATCCGGCGAGGAACGAGGCAAAGACGCTCTCTGAGTATTCGGGGCTGTTGTAGAGGTATTGGGCGACTTTCGAGTCTTTGCCGAGGCCGGCGTCCAGCATGTCGGCCGCGAGAGCGTTCGCCCTGCGGTGATAGTCGCCCCAGGTGCGCACCATGTCGCCGTGAACGAGTGCTGTGCGCTGTGGTGACGCCTCAGCAATCGCCTTCCACATGAGCCCGTAGTTCCACGTCGCCATTTGCCCCCCTCGCCATGACCCGGCCCCCGGCCGGTGGCCAAACCGTAGCAAGCACAGAACCCGCGCGCCGGAGCCGGTTGGCACGGTCGTCTCTGGTCGCTACCGTAAGGAGCCTTCCAGCGGGCGGAGTTGGAGCTGACAGCCGTGGCTGTCGTGCGAGATGTCTCGTGAGGTGATGCGTGACTCGACTCTCGAAGCGCGATGTGGAACGACTGCTCGGCACCTACGACGACGACCCGGTGCGGTCGTTGCGAACCGCGCTCGTTGTAGTCGGCGCCGATCAGTCGATGATCGAGTCGATCGACGCGTTGTCCATGAGCGATCGAGATGCACTCGTGCGCGACCTGGTGGAGTGGCGCGGGCTCACACCGCCCTGAGAACGCCGTGACTCAACGACAATGAGACAATGCGTCGTGATCGAGTGCCTGGAGCACGTGCCGGGTCGCCATGGCAGCGAACATCTGGTCGCCGCGCTCGGTGCGCTGCACGATCTGGGATGCGACGACAGCCATGATGAGACCCGACAGCGACTCGCGCCGGTAGTGCTCGCGCACCCACTCCCGATCGAGAGAGTGACCGTACGTTTCGACGCCCCGGCAGTAGACCTCGACCAGGTCCCACTCGTGACGACGCCGCTCCTCGGGCAGGAGCCCAGCCCCGATGAAGTAGGCGAGATCTGAGATGCCGTTTCCGTGACCGGGCGTCTGCCAGTCCACGACCGCACACGGGACGCCGCCGTCACCGGCCGCGAAGAGCATGTTGTCGAGCCGGTAGTCGCCGTGCGTCACGGTGTACGGAGGAGTCTTTGCCGCCACGTACCCGGCAAGGGAGTCACCGAGAGAGTCGACCATTGTCGGACCGTCGTCGCCGGCTACTTCGCGCAAGGCATCGCCGAACACCGCAAGGAAACCGGCCTTTACCGCGTGGAAGATGCCGCTCAACTGGCTGGCATCGTCGCCGCTCTCGCGACGACCCAGCCAGTCGATGTCGCGCAACGTCGGATCGTTCCACCTGGGTCCGTGCAGGCGGGCCAACTCCTCGACGGCCACACGAGCCTGGTCGAGGGTGCACCCGGTGATTTGGTTGCCCTGCTCGGCCGGTGCCATGTCTTCGAGCACGATGACAAAGTCGCCGCTCGCCGGGTTCCAGTCTGCAAAATGACAGTGGGGTGCGCGCACCTCGACGGTCGATGCGATCTCGTTGTAGAAGCGCACCTCGCGTTCGTAGTTGCGCAGCGCGATGCCCGTCGCACGGCTCGTCGGGTCGGTGGAGGCGAGTTTGACCACCGCACTCGCGGGCACTCCGTCGCCGTCGAGCTCATACCTCAGGTTCATGCCCACAAGACCGTCGCCTATGCGGGTCGGCCTACCCGCACGTACGCCAGTGCCGAAGACCTCCGACCACCATTCGTCGGTCAACGTCTCGAGACTCCAGTTCGACTCCCCCACAGGCGCCACGGTACTGCCAGCACGCCCGCCGGTAGCGTTCCGTGAGCATGAGGCGTCTCCTCACCCCCCGCTTCGTGGCTCTGCATCTTCTCGTGGTTGTGCTTGTCGCGGTCATGGTGAATCTCGGCGTCTGGCAACTTTCTCGGCTCGACGAGAAGCGTGCCGCGAACGCGATCATCGAGGCGCGAGCCGACGACAACCCGGTCGACATCGCAACCCTGCGAGGCAGCGGTGCTCTCGACCCGGCAGAGAACGAATGGCGATCGGTCGTGATATCTGGCTCCTACGACCCGGCTCGCGCCGTGACCGTGCTCAACCGCTCGGCGGAGGGCATCGCCGGCACCCACTCGGTCGCGCCGTTCCGCTCCGACGACGGCCGCTGGATCTGGGTGAACCGAGGCTTTGTGCCGCTCGCCGAGTCGACCCCCGCCGCACCGACCGGATCACTCACCGTCGTCGGCCACCTCAAGCGATCAGAGAAGCGGGGCGCCCTCGGAGCAGTCGACTCGACCGACTCCTCCACCGTCGAATTTCAGCGCCTCGATGTGCCGCTTCTCAACAAGCTTCTCACTGCCGACGACGGTTCTGTCGAGACGATGTTCCTGCTGCTCGCGAAAGAATCACCCGAGACCAGCGATACGTGGCCCGCACGTATTCCCTTGCCCCCGCTCGACGAGGGGTCGCACCTGTCGTATGCGGGACAGTGGTTCTTGTTCTCGGCGGTCGCGGTCGGCGGATGGCTCGTGATCGTGCGCCGGTCGATTCGCCAGTCGCGCGAGTCGACCTCCGACGCCGCAGCCTGAGAAACATCACTCTGCTCTCAGCCTCCGGAGTTTTCCATCTGGTGCATGCGACGGAACTGCTCGACGACATCCGGACTCTTGTGCGACGGATCGAGTGACCGGTACACGGCGTCGACGTTGACAGCCAGCCGGCCGAACTCGCCCCACTCTGCGAACCCGTTCAGCGCGATGTCGCGTGCGGCATCCCATGCGTCCATGCCCCCGTTGTGGCGCTCGGTCGCCTCGCGCTCGACGAAGGCGAGATAGTCGCGAATGGCCACGACACCGGCCTTGTCGGTGAGGGGTCCGTGCCCGGGAACAATGTGGTCGACATCGGCGGCACAGATGAGATCGCACGCGGCGATCCAGTTCGCGAGCGGCCCCGCCCACACGATCGGGGTTCCGCCGATGAACAGGATGTCGCCGGTGTAGACGACCTTCGCGTCGGGCACGAACACGAGCGCGTCGCCGCGTGTGTGGGCCGGCCCGACCTCGACGAGCTCGACCGCACGGCCCCCGACCTCGAAGTCGTAGCGACCGGTGAACGTCCGGCTCGGCAGAACCGGTTCGATGCCGTCGAACTCGAACTCGCCGAAGAACGACCGGAAGAGGTCTCCAACCTCGCCGGGCGCCTTGTTGAGAGCGGCGAGCATCGCCGGTGGCACCTCGCGCATCTCCTCGGCGGCCGACTCAGTTGCGATGATCTCGGCGTCACGCACGAGTTGATTGCCGTAGCAATGGTCGCCGTTGGCGTGAGTGTTGACCACCGTGGCGATCGGCGCACCACCGGTGTGCGGAGCCATCGCATCGAGCATGCGCTGGGTGATCTTCAGATCAAAGAGGGTGTCGACGAGGAGTGACTGACCCTCGCCGACCACGAGACCTGCATTCGACCAGCCCCAGCCGCCGTCGGGCTGCAACCACGCGTGGCACCCGTCTCCCAACTCGTGCAGACCGAGCGTGTACGTCATGTGAGTTCCTCCCCGAGACCCGTCGCGATGCGCAACGCCTCCATTGTGACAGCAGCCGCAGGCGTCTCCGGCGGCACCGAGACCAGCACCGACGCGTCTGCAAGCGTGACGCCCTCGACACCGATCAGTCGTCCGCATCGGTCGACCGCCGAAGCACATGACGAGCATGCGTGCGACACCATCGCAGGCGCCGGCATTCCGTGCACCATGAAGCCGCACTCGTCGGCAAGGTCAACGAGGCGCGCGGCCATCTCGGTGTGCGCGACCCGGTCGCCCGGGGTCGAGAGTTCGCCGAAGTCGAACCGCGGCTCGCCGTCGTCGAGCATCACCCGCCCGCGCGACTCGACTGCCATCAGCGACGACATCAGCAGCCCGACGTCTGCGTCGGCCGCCGAAGCGCGTTCGTAGGCAACGGTCAGCACCGGCCGACCGTTCGACGTCATCGCATCGTGCACGACCGATGCGTCGAAACGCCCAGTGCCTGCGAGCGCATGGAACACCACCGCCACACTCGGGTGGTTCTGCAGTCCCGCCCCGATGGTCGGCGCGACTCGATCGAGACCCGAGCGCAGCAGCACCACCGGCGTCAGGAGCGCACCGGCGCACATGATCACCTCGTCACATTCGACATCGCCGTCGCGCGTCACGACTGCGGTGACCCGGCCGTGGGG
>JBMTOT010000067.1:0-9837 GCA_049442935.1 Ilumatobacteraceae bacterium
CGATGCGCAGCCCGCCGCGACCGGGGGCGATGAGCAGTCTCACGATCGGGTGACGAAGGAACCGCGCGAGCCGTTCGGGAGACTCCAGAAAATCCAGTGCGTTGCGCGACGGCGGCGTGTCGACGATCACGAGATCGAACCGGTCGTCGTCGACGAGTTCGTAGAGGCGTTCCGCCGCCATGTAGTCGCGGGTGCCGGACAGCGACTGCGAGAGGCTCTTGTAGAACGGGTTGTCGATGATTTGCTGTGCGCGCTCGGGTGAAGCCGCGGTCGACGTGACGAGGTTGTCGAACGTCGCCCGCACATCGAGCATTGCGATCCAGAACTCGCCCGGTGCGTCGACGTCGACGGGCACGGGTTCGTTGCCGATCGAGTCGCTGACACCAATTGCATTGGCCAGTCGTCGGGCCGGGTCGATGGTGAGCACCACCGCCCGGCGGCCCGAACGCGCCGCGAGAAGACCCATCGCGGCCGCGATGCTCGTCTTTCCGACACCGCCCGTTCCGCATGTCGCGATCACCCGCGCCGTGCGGCATGCGTCCACAACCGGGTTCATGGTCTCCCTGTTCATGTGGCGCCACTTTCGGGTAGCCGCTCGATCTCTGCGGCCAGGTCGTCGGACAGCGCTTCTATGAGTTCGACACCGTCGAGTCGGTGACGGCGCAGCAACATGCGTGCGACATGCAAGTGCGCCGCGAGCGCCGCGTCGAGCTCTGCAACGGCACCGGCCTGTGAGTGCGCCCGGGTCGTCGCCCACGTCCATGCATCACGGAGGTGCGTCGGCAGTGATGTTGCATCGTCGACCGCGGGTGGGGCCTCGTCGACCATGTTCACGGCAACCGGAGCGAGTGCGACGGAGAACTCGTCGGCGAGTTGGTGCGCCGCCTCGAGTGCCTCGTGCACCGGCGTCACCGCCGGCGTTGTGACGATCATCGTGCGGCACCGTGACGAGTCGGCGAGCATCTCGATCACTTCGTCTGCTTGGTGCCCGATTGGTCCTCCGGGAACGGCGCGGCGCAGGTGCGTGGGTGCACGCAGCATGTCCAGCGCATGGCCCGATGCGGGGCCGTCGACCACCACGAGGTCGAGATCGGGGGAGTTGGCGAGTGACTTCACCTTGCCGAGCACGAGCAGGTCGTCGATGCCGGGCGCAGTGGAGGCGACCAGTTCGACGATTCCCGTTGTCGCAAGTCGGCGCGAGACGAACCCGAGCCCGTGCGAGTCGAGATAGTCAGAGAGCGCGCGCCCCGGGCTCACGGTCTCGCGTGAGAGCAGGTCGTGATCGGGCACCTCGACGACCGCTCCCTCGAGATCGACCAGGCGCGTGCGCAACCCGGCGTGTGCGGCCGCCAACGCAAGGGCGGCCGAGACGGTCGATTTCCCGGTCCCGCCCTTCCCGGCAACAATGAGGATTCGCGATGCGGTGAAAAAGTGGCGTACGTCCATGTGCCCCGCAGAATTGAGGAGTGACAGTGAGGGTAGGGGTCAAACGGCGCGTGAGGTGGGCTCTTGTGGCACTGGCCGCAGGATCTGCCTCCTTCATGATGTCGGGAACCCCCGCGACGGCAGCGGGCGAGATGGCTCCGGTCGACGTCGTGGAAGTGAGCGGGCTCGTCGACGAGATCGTCGCCGACTCGATCGAAGAGGCTCTTCAGCGATCGGCCACCAACGGTTCCCAGGCCGTGATTCTTCAGGTCAACTCGAAGGGCGCGATCGTCGACCGCGACCGCATGACCGACCTGCTCACCGCGATCGCGAACGCCAAGGTGCCGGTTGCGGTGTGGGTGGGCCCGTCAGGGTCACGTGCCCTCGGATTGCCTGCACAGATGCTCGCGGTGGCCGACGTCTCAGCGATGGCCCCGGGTACCCGTGTCGGTCGCACCGGCACGCTTCTGGAAGTTGCCGGCGAACAGATCTCGTTCGGCGCGGCATCTGCGGTTCTGCGCGCCGGCACTCTCGGCTTCGAGGAGGCGCGCGAACAGGGCGTTCTCAAGTTTTCGAACGACGACCGCGGCGTGCCGGTGCTGCGCAACATGCTTCTCGCACTCGACGGAGTCGAGGCTCGCGGTGCGGTGCTGAACACTGTCACCGATTCCGTTGACGACGACGGCCAGGTCGTGCTCGAAGCGACCACCGCCCGCTTCTTCAAGCTCGGGTTCGTGCCGCGCGTCCTGCACACGGTGTCGAGCCCGGCAAGTGCATACCTGCTCGTCACAATCGGGCTCGCGCTGCTTCTCTTCGAGTTCTTCACCGCCGGAATCGGTGTCGCCGGTCTTGTCGGTGCGGTCAGTCTCGTATTGGGCAGCCTCGGGCTCGGTGCGCTGCCGATCAGCGGCGTCGGCTTGGCTCTGCTGTTGCTCGCAATGATCGCGTTTGCAGTCGACGTTCAGGTCGGCATTCCGCGTTTCTGGACCGGGGTCGGCATGGTGCTCTACGTGGTGTCGTCGTTCACGTTGTTCGAGTCAACCGACGGGCTCACCATGCGCCCGAGTTGGATCACGCTGTCGACGGGCATCATCGGTATTGCGCTGACGTTCGTGGGCGGCATGCCGTCGATGGTGCGCACCCGCTTCGGCACGCCGACCATCGGCCGCGACAGCCTCGTGGGCGCCACAGGCACCGCAGTCGGGGAGATCTCGCCCGATGGCATCGCGCTCGTGAGCGGTGCGCAGTGGCGAGCGCGCACCAATCGTGCGACGCCGCTCGCCGACCGTGCAGAGCTGCGCGTCACCGGCATCGACGGTGTGACGCTCGAGGTAGAGCCGATCGAGGGCGGTGCGCGCGACTACCGCGAGATGCGCGAGAAGCGCTGACGCCTCGGTGCGCCGTCTCCGCCGGCCACGACATAGGGTGAAGCACGTGGGGGCAATTGACGAACCGTTCGATCCAGATCTGGTGCCGGTCAAGCCGGCGGCCACCGTTCTCTTGGTGCGAGATGCCGAGGGTGGAGGCATCGAGGTCTTCATGTTGCGCCGCACCTTCAGCGCGGCGTTTGCGAGCGGCATGTTCGTGTTCCCCGGCGGCAAGGTCGATGATCTCGACGGTGTCGCGGAGATCTCAGAGATCTGCGACGGCCTCAGCGACGCCGAGGCGAGCAGCCTGCTGCAGATTCCCTCGGGCGGTCTCGCCTACTGGGTGGCGGCGGTGCGCGAGTGTTTCGAGGAAGCGGGCGTGCTGCTGGCGCGGTACGCGGGAACGGGGGAAGTGATCCGTTTCGACGACGGCGTGATCGCGGCGCAGTTCCAGGCCGAGCGCGAGAACATCCACGACGGGTCGGTGGCGCTCCTCGAGTTGTGCCGCCGCGAGAATCTTCACCTCACCACCGACGAGATCTTCTACGTGAGCCACTGGATCACCCCGAAGGGTGAGCGTCGCCGCTTCGACACGCGCTTCTTTGTCGCGCGTGCACCCGCTGCCCAGGACCCTCTGCACGACGACGGCGAGACGATCGAGAGCATGTGGATCAGACCCGAGGAGGCGATTCGTCGCGCGGGCGAGAAAGATCTCATGTTGATGCCGCCCACCAAGGCGAACATCGAGTTTTTGCTGCCGCACAAGACGACCGACGAGGTGCTCGCCGCTGCGGCCAAGATCGGCACTCCCACCACGGTGCTGCCGAAGTTGACGGTCGACTCCGACGGTCGCGTGACCGGCATCGTGATGCCGGGACAGCCCGGATACGACGACCTCTGATCAGCCGGCGCTGACTCGTCTGCGGCGCGGTCGACGCGTCAGCCCGCGGTGCGGCGCACGGTGACACCGACCGGTTCGGGTTCGGTGCGTGCCGAGCAACCCGACATCTCGATCGCATCGGGCGTTTCTTCGATGATCTTTGCCGCAATGCGAGAGAACTCTGCCGCCGCCGCTCCCGTGCGCGACAACACCACGGGCTCACCTGCGTCGCTGCCGGCCGCCACCGCCGGTTCGATCGGCACCTGACCGAGAAGCTCGACTCCTATCTCGTCGGCGAGCGCCTTGCCGCCACCCGAGCCGAACAGTGGGTGCACCCCGCCCTGCGGATCGGTGAACGAGCTCATGTTTTCGATCACGCCCGCGACGCGCAGGAAACTGCGGCGCGCCATGTCGGCCGCGCGAATCGCCACCTTCTGCGCCGACACCGCGGGCGTCGTGACGATCACGAGATCGGTGCGGGGCAGCATGCGCGCGAGTCCCATCTGCACGTCGCCGGTGCCGGGCGGCATGTCGATGAGGAGGAAATCGAGGTGTCCCCAGTTGACGTCGTTCAAGAACTGCTCGACGGCTTTGGTGAGCATGAGGCCGCGCCACATGAGCGCGGTGCCCTCGTCGTCGACGAGCATGCCGGTCGATACGACCTTGAGCACGCCTTCACCGACGCGACGCTCGTTCGGAACGATCATCGGCTTGTCTCGACCGTCGATCTTTTCGGCCTGCAAGCGGTCGGGCATGTTGAGCATGCGCGGAATGGAGAAGCCCCAGATGTCGGCGTCGAGCACCCCGACCACCAAACCCTGCGCCGCGAGCGCGGCGGCGAGGTTGACGGTGACCGACGACTTGCCTACTCCGCCCTTGCCGCTGGCGATCGCGAGCACGCGTGCACCCGCCGGCACGGCGGTGTCGGTGGAGTTCTCGCGAGCATTCCAACGCGCACGAGTCATGACGGCCGAGCGCTCGTCGGCAGTCATTTCACCCCAGTCGATCTTCACCTTCGTCACCCAGGGGTGCACCTCGAGCCGCGAGCGGATGTCTTTCTGGATCTGGGCCCTTAGCGGGCATCCACGAATGGTGAGCTTCACCCCGATGGTGACTGTGCCGTCGGCGATGCGGATGTCACCGGCCATGCCGAGGTCGACGATGTTGTCGCCGAGTTCGGGGTCAATGACGGCGCGCAACATGGTGCGCACGTCCTCTTCGGTGGGGGGTGGAACCTGTCGTTGGCTCACGGGAGAAGCCTACGGGCTTCGCCCTATTCCTGACTTTGAAACTAGGATATGGGCAGACACCGGTACCATCTGCCAAAGCACAGGCAGGACGTTCACGGAGGACCACAGACATGATCACTCTCACCGATTCCGCAACCCAGAAGGTCGCACAGCTGATCGAAGCCGAAGGTGCCGATCTCGCGCTTCGCGTCGCCGTGAAGTCGGGCGGCTGCTCCGGATTCTCGTACGACATGTACTTCGACTCCGACATCGCGGCCGACGACGTGACGCTCACGTTCGGTCAGGTCAAGGTCGTCGTCGACCCGGCATCGGCTCCCATGCTCGAAGGTGCGAGCCTCGACTACGCCGATGGTCTCACCGAGCAGGGTTTCAAGATCTCGAACCCGAACGCCACCCGCTCCTGCGGCTGCGGCAAGTCGTTCAGCTGAACCCGACTCGCCACTCGACGAGTCGTTCTCTGGTTACGCCACGACGCGCGACAACGCGTCTCTGATTTCTGCCGCCTCGAACACGGCATCGAGCCTGGTCTCGATCGTGCCGTCTGCATTCGTGACGTACAGAACCGGCTCGAAGTCGAGCGCGTAGGCGCGCACCGCCGGCGCGACCACCGTTGCCGTTGAGTCGGTGTAGATGTCGGTGTGCACGAACACGAACGTGTCTCCAACTTCTTTCGACACCGTGATGAGATCCTCGAGTCCTGGTGCGCAGGTTCCTGTCTTGCAATAGGCAGGGGTGCCGATGAGATAGGCGACCGGCTTCTTGGCGGCGAGTGCGTCTGTCAGCGTGATCGAATGGAACGGGCAGGGTTCTCCTGCACGTGAGCACACCGGGTCGACTCCGCGGCCGTCGTCGAAGGTCGGCGTGTCGAACGGTGGCAGCACGTTGCCCGGTACGGGGGCTGCCACGTCGGCGGGGTCGTCGACCTGGAATGCGACCTCGGCCGACGATGCGGCGTCGAGGCGCAGCGAATAGACGCCGGTCGTCGGCACGTCGACGATGAATGCCCAGTAGGGAACAGAGTGGCTGTCGCCGCGGCGCACGGCGACGATGCCGGCGGCGACCGTCGCACCGGTCGAGTCGGTGACGGTGGCGAGGAGTTCGCTCGGAAAGGTGCGCGCTTGGTTGTTGCCGAGAATGCCGGTTGAGTCCGCCAGCGACACGGGCAGCCTCACCGGGCCGGGAACGAGCCCCGACGTGGGGAATCTCTTGACCAGTTGAAGGTCGCCTTCGATCTTCAGCACGCCGCTTCCCGCGGTGCCACCGTTGCCACCGCACGCTGCCAGTACCGCCCCGAGTCCTGCGCCTGCCGTGAGTCCGAGGAATCGCCTGCGAGAGAACTGACCCGGGGCGAAGGACACGTGTCAATGGTACGCACCGTGTCTGGTGGCGTAGTGTTCGGTGCATGGCAGCGCCAGCACATCCTCCGTACACACCTGTCGTCCGCGCGGGCGACTGGATCATCGTCTCGGGTCAACTCGGCATGAAAGACGGGGCGTTGGTGTCCGGTGGCGTCGCCGCACAGACCACCCAAGCGGTCGAGAATCTGAAGGCACAGCTCGCCTCGATGGGTGCAACCATCGCCGATGTGTCGAAGACCCTGTGCTTCCTCACTGACATGGACACGTTCGCCACATTCAACGAGTCGTATGCGAAGGGGTTCGGCACGTCGCGGCCGGCACGCAGCACGATTGGTGTCGCATCGCTCCCGTTCGGTGGAGCGGTCGAGATCGAGGCGTGGGCATATCTGCCGGCTGGCTCGCGTGGGGCGTCGAAGACGTCGACTGCGAAAAAGACTGCGGCAAAGAAGCCCGCGGCCAAGAAGTCGGCAGCGAAAAAATCTGCCGCAAAGAAGTCTGTGACGAAGAAGTCAGTGGCCAAGAAGTCGGCTGCACGCAAGAAGGGACGGTGAGACCATGGCCGGTGCCATCGTCTTGGTGATTGTTCTGTTGGCCTTCCCGATCGTGGTCGGCCTGTCGACGGCGGCCCTCGCCGGCGTGATCGGGCACTTCCTCTGGAAGGACGCCGAGGTGCGCCACGAGGGCAGCGAACTGCTCGACACGAACGTCTAGGTCTCTGCCCGTGACGGGCATGCATTCATTCGATCGTCGGTCACGGCGACTCAGTTGGCGAGTACTCGCCTACGCCTTGCGGCGCATCCGCATGGATCCGCCGCTCGACCATGCCGAAACGGAAGAGACTCTCCGCGCACGCGCCGGTCGCACAATCACCGAGCATGGACTCGGCGGCTCCGAGACACTGCGCATCTGGCGAGACGTGCTCGCGCCGGCGTGCATCAGCGTCGATCATCCGCGCTTCTTTTCCTATGTTCCCGCCGCACCCACCGAGGCGGCCGGGTTGTTCGACGTTGCCGTGTCGGCGGCGAATGTCTATGCCGGATCGTGGCAGGAAGGCGCCGGTGCGGTCTTTGCAGAGAACGAGACGCTGCGCTGGCTGGCCGACCTTGCGGGGCTTCCGAGTGGGGCCGGCGGAGTGTTCGTGTCGGGCGGAACCGCGGGGAATCTGTCGGCGTTGGTCGCGGCGCGATGGCGGTGGCGACGTGACGGGACCGGACAGCGAGATGCGACACGTGCGCTGATCGTTGCCTCGCGGTCGGCACACTCGAGTGGGGCGCAGTCGGCACGTGTGATGGATGCCGATGTCGCGGTGGTCGATGTCGACGACCGCGGACGGATGGACGGCGAAGGCGTGCGTGAGGCAGTGGCGCGATTGTCAGTTGTTGATCGCGAGCGCATTTGTGCCGTGGTTGCAACGGCCGGTTCGACGAATGCGGGCATCGTCGATGATCTCGCAGGGTTGGGTGCCGTCGCACGCGAGATCGGCGCATGGTTCCATGTCGACGGTGCGTATGGTGCGGCCGCGTTGTGTGCCCCGTCGCGCAGGCACTTGTTCGACGGCATCGAGATGGCCGATTCATTCATCGTCGACCCGCACAAGTGGCTGTTTGCGCCGTTTGATTCGTGTGCACTCGTGTATCGCGACCCGACCGTCGCGCGTGCCGCCCACTCGCAACATGCCGAATACCTCGAAGTGCTGCACGAACGCAACGAATGGAACCCGAGCGATTATGCGCATCATCTCTCGCGTCGTCCGCGGGGTCTGCCGCTGTGGTTCAGTCTTGCCACGCACGGCACCGCGGCCTACACCGACGCCGTCGAAACGACGCTCAGGGTGACCGACGAGGCGGCTGATCTCATCAGGCAGGCACCACACGTCGAACTGGTGATCGAGCCCGAGTTGTCGGTGCTGCTGTTCCGCCGCATCGGGTGGAACGCGAGCGACATGAATGCCTGGAGTGACCGGGTGCTGGCTGAGGGACTGGCTTTCATTGTGCCAACCAGTTGGAAGGGTGAGTCCTGTCTACGGTTGTGCATCGTGAATCCCGAGACCACCGCCGCTGACGTCGCGCTCGTGCTGGAGTCTTTGCGATGACAGGGACTGGGCGTGCCGACCTGCTGATCACCGGCGGTCACGTCGCGACCGTTGACTCCGACCGCCGGGAATTCGCCGGTGGTTGGGTTGCGATCACCAACGGGTTCGTCACCGGTGTCGGTGCCTCCACCGATGCACCGCCCGAGGCCGACACGATCCTCGATGCGCGGGACTGTCTCGTGACGCCCGGACTGGTCAACACGCACCACCACCTGTATCAGAACCTCACGCGGGCTTTTCCGCCGATGACGAACGCACCGCTGTTCGGGTGGCTGAAGACGCTCTACCCGCTGTGGCGCGCCCTCGACGAAGAGTCGGCGCACGTCTCTGCGTGGGTCGGGCTCGCCGAGCTCGCATTGTCAGGCTGCACCACCTCGACCGACCATCTTTATCTCCACCCGCACGGTGGCGGCGACTTGTTGTCGGCAGAGATCGCGGCGGCCCGAGACATCGGTGTGCGCTTCCACCCGACGCGTGGATCGATGTCGCTCTCGGAAAAGGACGGCGGGTTGCCCCCCGACGATGTGGTGCAAGACGACGACACGATCCTCGCCGAGTCACAACGTGCCGTCGAGCGGCACCACGACCGTTCGCACGGGGCGATGGTGCGCGTTGCACTCGCACCGTGTTCGCCGTTCAGTGTGACGAGAGAACTCATGGTGCGCTCGGCCGAGCTCGCCGAGTCTCTCGATGTTCGCCTCCACACCCACTTCGCAGAGAACGCTGAAGACGACGAGTTCTCGTTAGCCACGTTCGGTTGCCGGCCGTTCGAGTACTTGCGCGATGTCGGCTGGTTGTCCGACCGCACCTGGGTCGCACACTGCGTGATGCCGAACGAGGCAGAGATCGTCGAGTTGGGGCGCGTCGGCATCGGCGCGGCGCACTGCCCGTCGTCGAATTTGATCCTCGCGTCGGGAATCGCGCCGGTCACGTCGTTGCGCGCCGCCGGTGTGCACGTCGGTCTCGGTGTCGACGGGTCGTCGAGTGCCGATTCGGCCTCGCTGTGGCTCGAGGCTCGACAGGCGATGTTGCTCGCCAAGTTGCGCGACGGTGCGTCTGCTGCCGATGCACGCACCGCGCTCGAGATCGCCACCGTCGGTGGTGCAGGATGTCTCGGTCGTGTCGGTGAGATCGGCACTCTCAGCGTCGGGGCAGTCGGTGATGTCGCGGTCTGGTCGCTTGACGGCCCACGTTTCGCAGGTGCAATCGCCGACCCGGTGGAGGCATGGTTGCGGTGCGGACCGGTGTCGGCGCGCGACACGATCGTGCACGGGAAATTCGTGGTGCGCGGCGGTGCGTTGGTGTCAGGCAAGGTCGACGAGATGCTGTCTGTGCACCGAGTGCTGTCGGCTCGCATGCAGCGACTGGTCTGACTGGCCGCGCTCAGGGATTCGACATGATCCAGGCGTTTCTCATCGCGTTCGGTGTCGTCTTCGTCGCCGAGCTCGGCGACAAGACGATGCTG
>JBMTOT010000068.1:0-9821 GCA_049442935.1 Ilumatobacteraceae bacterium
CCGGTGCCGTCGTTCCCGCCTGAGATCGCAAGGATCATGCTCGAGCGCGGCGGTCCCGGAACGACAGGCGACAAGGCGCTGTCGCTTCTCGGCACGTACGGCCCCGGAGTGTTCAACCGACCGGATGTGCGCGCCGCCGAGGTGCCCGGTGCAAACGGGATCTCGAATGCGCGCAGTCTCGCGGCGATCTATGCGGCCTGCGTCGGCGAGGTCAACGGAGTGCGTCTTCTCGCCGATGAAACCGTGAGACTCGCGACGACATCGGAGACTCCTGCGGGGGAAATGGACATCGTTCTGAAGGAAGAGACTGTGTTTGCCAAGGGTTTCACGGTGCACAGTGAGCGCTCGCCCTTCGCCGGGCCGACGAGTTTCGGACACAACGGCGCTGGCGGTTCGTGCGCGTTCGCCCAGCCTGAGCGGGAACTCGGGTTTGCCTACGTGATGAACACGATGCTCACCACGTACGAGGCCGACCCGCGCCCGCAGGAGCTCATCGCCGCCGCGGTCAGGTGCGCAGACTCCGTCTGAGGTTGCGCGTCGCCGTCAGGTAGGCGAGCGAGGCTGACGCCGCCAGCGCAGAGAACAACACAACGGTCGGCCGCACTCCGATCGCCTCGGACACGGCCCCGGCGAGGGCGCTGGTGACTCCGAGCATCAACGTGACGAGCGCGAAGTCGCCGGCAATCACCCGGCCGCGCAGCTCGTCCGGGGATTCGATCTGCAGTCCCATCGTCGACAGTGTCCATTGTGCGCCCCCGCCGAGGTGGGCGAAGGCGACGAACACACAGGCCATCCAGAGCGCAGGACTCAGCCCGGCGAGAAGATACGCGACGGCGAACCCGAGACCCGACAAACCGCAGACCCGCAGCAGCTTCGGCATGTCGCGACCGACCAGACGGGCCGCGATGATCGGGCCGAGCCCCGACCCCACGCCGCGCGATCCGAGCAGAGCGCCCCGCCCTGCATCGCCCGCGTCAAATGCGTTCGACGCGAGAACCGCCAGCTGGCTCACGATTCCTGCACCGACGGCGAACGTCGCCTTCGATGCCATGAGTGCCATGATCACCTTGTTGCTGCGCGCGAGGCGCGCGGCTTCGGCCATGTCGGCGATCGGACGCACACGCCGAGGTGCATCGCTTGCGCGTTCCTGTTGCATCGGGCGTTTCACTCCCGCGACGAGCAGGGCGGCGACAACGAACGTGATCGAATCGGCCACGAACGCCGCGTCACGGCCAAAAGTCGCCGAGAACACGCCACCGATGCCGGCTCCCACGGCGAGCATCACGCCCCACGTGCTGCCAAAGAGAGAGTTCGCGAGACGCAGGTCGTCGTCGGAGTCGACGAGGTTGGGGATCGCCGCGCCAGTCGCCGGCCCGACGAACGAGGCAAGAGCGGTGATGATGCTCTGTGCGACGAATGCCAACCACACTGTTCCGGCATCGACGAGCAGCAGGGCGAGTGCGGCAACCGCCTGTCCGGCCGACACGACGACCACGATCTTTCGGCGGTCGAAGCGGTCGGCAACAGGCCCCGCCACGGGCGACATCAGGAACGACGGCAGCGAGAAGGCGACCAGGACGAGCGAGACGAGGAAACTCGATCCCGTGAGGTCCTCCACGAGGCCGGCAAGGGCGACGAACGTGAACCAGTCGCCGAGGTACGAGACCACCTGAGCGAAAAACACCAACCGAATGTCGCGGTTGCGCCGCAGCAGGGAGAACACCGTGGGCAGGCTACGGGGCACTCGTCCACGCAGGACGAGGCGCGGGTCAGGAGAACGCGGACAGGCGCTTCAAGGTGCGGCGAGCATCGTCCATGATCTCTTCGACCACCTGACGCGCCGGCTTGATCTCGTCGATCGCGCCGACCGCCTGGCCGCATGCCATGAACGCCCGACTGGTGTCGAGTGCGACGTCGGGTCCGGTGCCGAGCTGCTGCACCCCGGCCTGCATCGCGGCCATCACCTGCTGCGGGAATGGCTGAAGCTCTTCTGGGTGCTGGTCGAAGTGGTTCGTCCATTCGGTGCGAATCACCCGGCAGGTCTTGCCTGTGTAGCCCTTGGAGATGACGGTGCCGTCTTCGGGGGTCTCGAGCATCTTTTCCTTGAAGCCGCGACCGGTGTGCGCCTCGTGGGTGGCAATGAACTTCGTGCCCATCCAGACTCCCTCGGCGCCGAGGGCGAGCGAGGCGACGAGTCCGCGGCCGTCGAAGAGTCCGCCGGCGGCGACGACAGGCACCTTGCCGTCGATCGCATCGACCACCTGGGGCACGAGGGCCATCGTGGCGATCTGGCCGGTGTGTCCGCCGGCCTCGGTGCCCTGTGCGATGACGAAGTCGCATCCCGATTCGGCGGCGGCGACCGCGTGGCGGACCTTGCCGCACACCGACCCGACCAAGATGTTGTGGCGGTGCAGTTCGTCGATGACCTCGCGCGGAACGCCGAGCCCTGCGACGTAGATGCTGGCGCCACCTTCGATGACGGCGCGAATGTTGCGCGCAATCGAATCGGGGGAGGCCGTGAGCAAGTCGACGCCGAAAGGCTTCGATGTCGCGGCTCTCACCTTTGCCATCTCGTCCACCAGCAATTCGGTACTCATCGGAGCCGCGCCGAACGTGCCGATACCTCCGGCTTCCGACACGGCAATCACAAGGTCGCTGTATGACACCCCGCCCATGCCGGCGAGCATGACGGGAAGTTCGATTCCGAACATTTCGGTGAGGCGCGTCTTCATGACGGTCACCGTATACCTCCAGGCGGCGAGCCTTGCGAGCCGGGCTGGAGTCGACCGGCCGGTCGTGTCAGTGGTCTCGGTAGGCGCCCGGACGTGCGAGAAACCTACGGTGCCAGCGGCGAGGCGTGAGAGCGGTTGCGCGCATCTCGTCTTCGAACATCCAGCGTGCGAAGTTGCGTCGCGTCCAGTCGTTCGCGTCGACGAGCCGAAGTGCCGCCTCGGCGATGCGCGCCCGACCGAGAGCGCTCCCGACGGCTCGAGACATGCGGTGGTCTGCAAGGAACAATCTGTCGAGTTCACGGGAGTAGCGGGCGCGCACCGTGCCCGGGGAACCGCCGGCACCGATGGCATGAGCCGCAGCCATGCCCGACTCGACTGCCTGGCCAATGCCTTCTCCGGTGAGCAGATCGGTGGCGCACACTGCATCGCCCACGAACAACACGCGCCCGGCGGAGCGGACCGCGGTGTCGATACGGGCCGGAATCGGCCACGCGCTGTGGCGCCCCTCGGTGGTCGCGCCCTCGCCGAGAGCTCGCGCGATGTGGGGGCGAGATGCGAGTCCGCGCCACAGTTCGTTCATGTGCTGAACGGAGACGCCGTCTTCTCGAATGAGACAGAACCCGAGGTTCGCCCTTCCGCTCGGCAACGGAAACGACCATGCGTACCCAGGCAGGAGATCGTCGTCGAACCAGACATGGAGTGTGGTGGTGGCAGAGCCGCTGACATTCGAGACGTACTGCCGAAACGCGTGCCACTCGCCGAGATATCCCGGAGTCGACAATCCGAGACTTCGCCTTACGGGAGACCACATGCCGTCGGCCGCGACGACCCACTTCGACTCGACGAGCCCGAGCGAGTCAACACTCGTGATGATGCTGTCGGTGTCGTTCGAGATCACCCCCTCGCACGCGGCGCCTTCGGTGATCTCGACGCCGGCGTCACGGCAGAACGCAACGAGGGCCGAGTCAAGGTCGAGTCGCGGGGCGACGGCCGCGAAAAGTCCGTCTTCGGGCAATTGCAGTCGGACGTCGCGCCCCTTCGGCGAGCGAATCTCGACATCCCGGCACGGCTGGCAGTTGTCGACGGCCCGTGCGTCGAATCCGAGTTCTTCCAGGCGCCGCAATGCGTTGGTGGTGAGACCGTCGCCGCAGCACTTGTCGCGGGGGAACACGGCTTTGTCGACGACACGAACGGACAGGCCTTGCCGCTTGGCGGTGACGGCGGCCGCGATTCCCGCCGGGCCGGCTCCGACCACCAATACGTCGGTGCGGAGGTGGTTCGCCACGAGCCCAAAGGCTACGGGTGGCGACGTCGGTCGCTCCGTTCGCTCGGCTAGGGCTCGCCGGCCCCGGCTTCGTAAGATCGAGGCGCGGCGTCCGCCCGGGCGCCCCAGTCACCGAGGAGTGAATCGTGTCGAAGATGTGCGAAGGCCGTGTTGCAGTTGTCACCGGAGCAGGCCGTGGTATCGGCCGCGAGCATGCGCTCAGCCTTGCGGCCCAGGGTGCGAAGGTCGTCGTGAACGACCTCGGCGGAAACGTCGACGGATCGGGTGGTGACTTGTCGCCGGCCGAGCAGGTCGTGCAGGAGATCAAGGGCATGGGCGGCGAGGCCGTCGCGAACGGCGACGACATCTCGTCGTGGGAGGGTGCACAGCGCCTCATCAACACCGCTGTCGAGTCGTTCGGCGACATCAACATCGTCGTGAACAACGCGGGCATCTTGCGTGACCGCATGCTCACCAACATGACCGAGGAAGAGTGGGATGCGGTCATCAAGGTGCACCTGAAGGGCACCTTCGGGCCGACCCGCTGGGCAGCCGCCTACTGGCGCGAGCAGGCCAAGGCCGGCAAGGAGGTCTACGGCCGGGTCATCAACACGACGTCGGTGTCGGGCATCTACGGCAACGTCGGGCAGACCAACTACGGCGCCGCGAAGGCTGGTATCGCCTCGTTCACCGTCATTGCCGCCCTCGAGCTCGCGCGTTTCGGCGTCACCGTGAACGCGGTCGCACCCGTCGCTCTCACCCGTATGACCGAGGGACTCGGCAATGCGCCCGAGACCGATGAGGAGCGCGAGATGCGCTCGCCGCGTTGGATCGCACCGATCGTCACCTGGCTGGCGGGAAGCGAAGCCGGTCATGTCACCGGCCGCGTGTTTGAGGCGTCGGGCCAGACGCTTGCTGTCGCCGAGGGCTGGCACCGCGGACCGAGCACCTCGCCGATCGACGATCCGACCAAGCTCGGACCGGTCGTCGCCGATCTGCTGAAGAACGCCCGCCCGAACGCCGGCATGGACGGCAAGGACGGCTCGTGGCCGCAGAGCACGCTCGCCAAGTGACGCGGGCTCGCTGAGCACAAACAATCTCAAGAGACCATTTCTCGACAGAGGGGGAACGAACAATGGCACTCAACCCGGCAGCAGTGGGATCGGTCGGCGAGCCGTACCAGATCTCGTGGACATCGAAGGACTCGCTGCTCTACGCAGTCAGTCTGAATGTCAGCTCTGACCAGCTCGAGTACGTGACCGAGAATTCGACGGGCGTGACGCAAAAGGCACTTCCGACGATGCCGGTGGTGCTCGGGTCGGGCCAGGGTGGTCCGAACTCGAACCCGATGCGCAACGTCGGCGAGTTCAACTTCGCCAATCTCGTCCATGCCTCGCAGGCGATCACGCTGCATCAGCCGCTTCCCGTCGAGGGAACAGCAACAGTGCAGAGCAAGGTCGTGGCGATGTACGACAAGGTGAAAGCCGCCGTCATCGTGACCGAGGCCGAGGCCACCGATGCCGCCGGCAAGCCGCTCTACTCGACTCGTTCGTCGGTGTTCATCCGCGATGCGGGTGGGTTCGGCGGCGAGCGGGGGCCGAGCGGCGCGGTGAATGAGCCGCCGGCGAAGGCACCCGACCACGAGATCACTTTCCAGACCTCGCCCGACCAGGCATTGCTCTACCGACTGAACGGCGACCGGAACCCGCTGCACTCCGACCCGAACCACCCGGCTGTCGCTGCAGGAGTCTTCCCGAAGCCGATCCTGCACGGTCTCTGCACCTACGGTTTCACCGGTCGCGCGCTGCTGAACGCGCTGTGCGGAGGAGACGCCGACAAGTTCCGCCACATCGAGGGCCGTTTCGCATCGCCGGTCTTCCCGGGTGATGCGCTCACCATCAAGATGTGGGAGACCGGCAAGGGCGAGGCCCTGTTCGAGACGTATGTCGGTGACCGCAAAGTCATCGACCAGGGTCTCGTGCGCTTCGACTGATGATCATCGAGGTTGTGGCGTTCCGTCCGACCGTTGAGCACTCGGAGTTCATCACTCTGAATGAGGAGTATCAGGAAGCGGTGGCATATCAGTCGCCAGGGCTCTTGAGGAGAACGGTGGCAGCCGGCGCAGACGGCGCATGGGTCGAGGTCAGGCTGTGGTCGGACGACTCGGAACGCGTGATGTCGGGTGATTCGGCGGCACGTGCCCGGTGGGAGCACAGCATTGCGGTGGAGAGCTCGGCCTCCTACTCGATGCTCTGAGACTTCACTGCTGAACGAGAACGATCGGATTTCCCTCAGGGTCAATGACTCGCGCAATCGTCGCGCCCCCTGGAATCTGGATTGTCGGGTGAACTTCGCGCGCTCCGAGTTCAGAGGCGAGAGCAAGCGAGGCCGGGAGGTCTCGAACCTGGAAATACAAGACGAGCCCGGGGGTTTCCGCTCGTGCAAGATGACCCGAGATGCCGTTTTCCGGCGCTCCGAGACCTGCAGGAATTAGGGCGAATCGATCTGCAGGGAGATTCCAATTGAAAAGCTGCGAGTAGAAGCGTCGTTGTCTCTCAGGGTCGACGGCGTCGATGGAGAAGTACACCAGGGGTCTCGGCCAGTCAGGCACTGTCATGGTCTGTCCGCCACGTTGATCATCCAGCGGATCCCGAATCTGTCGACGCATGTTCCCCAGTAGGCGCCCCAATCCATGTCGACAAGCCCCCCGCTGTTCTCGGTTGAATCCACCGAGAGCATCGCATATATGCGGTCGGCCTCGTCTCTCGTGTCTGGTTCGAGGTTCACCGACATGTTGTTGCCGAGGGCAATTCTGTGACCGGCAGAGGCGATCATGTCGGTGCCCATCAGCACGTGTCCCGCCATGATCTCCACCTCGCCGTGCATCAACCCGTCTCGCTCGTGCTCCGGAATGTCGGTCATCCCGACGTCGCTGAATCTCGTGACGGACGAGACGTTGCTGCGGAACACTTCCGCGTAGAAGCGGAGAGCTTCCTCGGTTCGGCCCACAGTGTTGATGTAAGTGCTGACGCGTGCCACGGAGCGAGGCTAGCGACGACGACTCAGCCGAAGAGAGTCCAGTCGTCTGGAGCGATTCCGCGCAGTGCGTCGTAGTCGACCTCGACGCAGGTGTAGCCCCGCGACTCGGCGAGTGTGCGCGCCTGCGGCTTGATCTGCTGTGCGACGAACATGCCGCGCAATTCGCCGAGAGTCGCGTCGTTCGCGAGATCGGCCATGTATCGGGTGAGTTGTTCGACGCCGTCGATCTCGCCTCGTCTCTTCACTTCGATGACGACGGTTCGCCCCTCCGTGTCGCGGCAGAGGAGATCGACCGGCCCGAGCGCGGTGTAGTGCTCGCGCCTGACCACGACGAGACCCGGCTCCATGGCGTCCGGGCTCGCGGCAAGCAATTCCTGCAGCTGTTTCTCGACACCGTCCTTGTCGAGGCCGGGATCGTCCCCGAGGTGGTGCTCCGACTCGTGCAGCACCTCGTGGAAGGTGATGGTCATCGTCTCGCCCTTGGGGTTGCGCACGATCCACTCAGAGCCCGTGTCGTCGAGCGTGTTCGGCGAGTTCATCCAGTTGAGCGGCTTGTAGGCACCTCCGTCAGCGTGCACGGCGACGCATCCGTCGGCCTTCACCATCACGAGCCTCACGGCCTCTGCGAGACGCGTCTCGAGACGGCCGGCATAGACCACGCTGCAGCGAGCGATGCGAATTCTCACCGCGACATTGTCGCAGGCACGGTCACGACAGAACGTGCTCTCGCATGCGCTTTTGGATCAACTCTCGCCGACGCTGGAGATCGCGATAGGTGAGGGATTCAACCGACTCGTCGACGCCTAGCCCCGCCTTCAGGCTGCCCATGTCGACCTGGATCGCGTCGGGATCGACGCCGAGTTCGGTGGCGAGGCGCGCGCCATGGCGCTGCATGAACACCATCGAGATGTTCGTGAGTTCGCCGATGATGTCGAGATCGGGGGCGAGCCGGGCGATCGCGCCGTCGAGGAACACCATGTTCTTCACGTACAGCATGAGTTCCTTCGGGAGTTTTGCTCCGTAGGCCAGCAGCGCCTTGACGATGCGCTGCACTTCTGCCACCAACTCCTCGCCCGACAGTGTGGTCGGGTCGACCGTGGGTTGGTCGAGGCCGAGGTCGCGGATCACCGCGTCGATGTCGGTGTCGCGGGGGAGTGCGCCGAGGTCGCACAGTGCCTTGACCTGTCCACGAAGGTCGTTCGTGGTCGCGCCCAACATGAGGCGCATGAACGCGAGACGACGCTTGTGGGTCAGCCGCCCGACGATTCCGAAGTCGAGAAGTGCAGTGCGGCCGTCGGGAAGAACGAAGAGATTTCCGCCGTGAAGGTCGCCGTGGAAGACACCGTGGATGAGGGCCCCCTCCATGAATGCGATCATGCCGGTCTTGATCACTTGTTCGGTGTCGATGCCGGCCTCGTGCATTCCCTCGACGTCGTCGAAGTTGAAGCCCTCGAGCCGCTCCATGACGAGCACGCGGCGCGCCGCCAGGGCAGGATGCGGCCGCGGCACGAGATAGCCGTTCTGGTCGAGTTCGCTCAGCATCGATGCGACATCGACCATGTTCGCGGCCTCCATGCGGAAGTCGAGTTCTTCGAGAATCGTCTCTGCGAACAGTTCGACCAGCGCCGGCGGGTTCGCAAGCGCGGCCACCTTGATGCGCCCGATGAGGAACGGTGCAAGCCACGCCATGACGCGAAGGTCGCGGCGCACCTTGGTCGACACCGTCGAGCGCTGCACCTTGACGACGACGTCTTCCCCGGTGAGGAGCGTCGCGCGATGCACCTGTGCGATCGACGCGGCGGCGAGCGCCGTCTTGTCGAAGGAGGAGAACACGTCGTCTATGCGCGCACCCAGGTCGTGCTCGACCGTCGTGCGCACGGTGTCCCACGGCTCGGGCGGCACCTGGTCGCGGCAACGTTTGAATTCGTTCACCAACTCGGCCGGGAAAAGGCCCTCGCCACTCGAGATGATCTGGGCGAGCTTGATGTACGTGGCGCCGAGTTTCTCGATTGCCCGTCGCAGCCGCAGCGACAGGAATGCGCGCGATTCCTCCTGCGATGCGAACGTGCCCCGCTTCTTTCGCAGCCACCACGGGGCGAGTGCCGTGCCGAACGTCCACACGACGGTGGCGAGTCGACCGACCGGCGGAAGCTTGCGCGCCTTCACCAGCGCCGGAACCTCGCGTCGGGCCGCGTCGCGAAGGGTCACGGCGATGCGCGACCAGGCGATGGCGTCGCGGTCGAGAACCCACGGACCCTCGGCCGTGAAGTTGCCCCACAGCGTGTCGGGAGAACGGAGCTCGTCGGCGGGGGTCGACATGTCGACAAGTCTGCCGGGATGCTCCACGGTCTCCTTGGCGTGCGGCGGCGACGTCGGACACAATGACACTCAACGGTCGTGTGGCGCGAAACTCGGCCGCAACGGGGGTGATGCGATGGACGGCGTGAACGGCGGTGCGGGGTCGAGAGGTCCACTGGACGGAGTGCGAGTGCTCGAGCTGGGCGTGTGGGTCGCGGCTCCCGCGGCAACGGGGATCATGACCGACTGGGGTGCCGATGTGATCAAGGTCGAGCCACCCACCGGCGACCCGCAGCGCTCGGTGTTTGGGGCCCTAGGCGTCGCCGACCAAGCGGGCGTGCCCCCGTTCGAGATCGACAACCGCGGAAAGCGGTCGGTGGTCCTCGATCTGCGCGCCGACGAGGGACTCGCTCGAATGGAAGAGTTGCTCGCCGGTGCCGACATCTTCGTCACCAACCTTCGTCTCGGCGCCCTTGCGCGCCTCGGCC
>JBMTOT010000069.1:0-9658 GCA_049442935.1 Ilumatobacteraceae bacterium
CACCGACGACGTCGATGACGACGACACCACCACGACGTCATCTGTCAGTGGAGAAGTGTCGGCCGGTGGAGATGCCACCGAGACGACAACTGAACAGACGACTCCAGCCACCCTCGTCGACGGATCCGAGAGCGAAGAGCCAGGCAACCAGGACGCGGAGAACCAGGACGACGCGTGCCAGCCGCCGGTTCCGCAGGGCGATATCGCCACTGTGATCGATGCCGGTACGACGATCGCGTTCTCCTTCACCGTCTGCGGTCCGGGTACGACCGTCGGTGTGACGTCGAGCGAGTGGGCCAAGTCGGTCATCGTCGGTCATGACTTCAGCAACCCGCAGGTCGTCGTGCACGAGATTCAGTTCCCGACCGCCGGCATTGTGACACTTCAGTTCCGGTCGGTCGATGTCGCGAGCAACGCCATCAATTCTGAGGCGCACACGAGGACGTTCACTGTCCGCAGTACCGGTAGCAAAGACCCGTGTTCCGGAAAGTCTCCAGAGGGCATGTGGGACGCCAATCTCGATGGCGGGACGTTCACTGCTACGTCAACATGTGACGGCTTCGAAGTCGTTCATGTCAGCGTCTTCTCTGTCGAAGGTGAAGAAATGACGTCCCGTTTCAACGGATATCTCGTGTCGGCCGTCGCCCAAACAGATCTCATTCAGATGTTCGGAAGCGGCTCGTACAAGGTGTACCTGTCGCATCTCATGTCGAGCGACAACAACGACTGGGAGATGATCGGTGACCTCACCGAGATGGACATCGTCTACGAGGTTCCCACGCAGGAGACCGGCGTGGTGTCGAACGGCCCGGTGGAGGGAACGTCTCGTCTGCCGTTGCCCGCGCTGACGCCCATCGAGCCGGAGACCAAGGTCGTGCCGGCCGACGCGGAAGCGAGCGTCGGTGCAGTGGCGCTCCCCGCCGGCACATCGCTGCTTGTCTGCGACGAGAAGTGCGTTGCCGACGTGTTGTCTCGCTCCGGTGTCCAGAGCGGATCGGTCGAGGTCGCCTTCGGCGCCGATGAATGGCAGGAGGCCGAGGGTTCTGTCGTCGTCCCTGCGGGATCCTCCACGTTGCGTGTGAGGGTCGTCCCCGAGACCGGTGATCCCGTGGAATACGCAGCGATCATCACGCGCGAAGACCTCAACAACGCCTATGGCGCGTCGGTCGGCGGCGAGGTGAGGACCGAGGTCGAAGGCGCACCCCTCAGCGCGGACGACGGCACGAATGACGGCTCTGGGTCTTTCCCATGGTGGATCATCGTGCTCGTCGTGGTTGTTCTGGCAGTCGTTGGGTACGCCGAACGCCGACGCCGTGCCTCGAAGGCAGAGAGCGCCAGCTAGAGACGCACAAACGTCCCCGGGCGAGTGTCCCCGGGTTGGCCTGTCGGGGTGCCGATAGGTTGACCCGGTGAAGTTCTTCCGACAGGTCGCTCTCGCACTCGTCGTCGCGGGAAGCGTTGCCACGGCTTTGCGCATCAAGGGCAAGCCGGTGCAGGGGCCGCGCCACGGCGGCTGGCGTGAGGTCACGCCACAGCGCTGACAGCCATGGGCACGAACGAGGGGAACGGCAGCGCGAGGCCGGTGGTTGGCGTCCTCGGCGAGGGGCTGGTCGGATCTCGAGTCGCGCTCAACCTGTCGTCGTCGGGTGTGGACGTGAGACTTCTCTCGTCTCGCGAGACCCGCGAAGCCCTCGCGTGCAATGTCGCTGTGCTTGCCCATGGTGGTCGTCACACGAGCCTTCTCTCCACTCTCGCCGCCGAAGGGGTGGCTGCTGTGTCGGTGAGCGACGACCTGGAAGATGTGATGGCCGCGCTCGACCTACATGACAGGGCTTTGTCGCGTGGCACGGCGGTGGTCGTCGGGGCGGCGTCGTCACCAGGAATGAGTGGACTCCTGCTCTCGCATGTCGCTCGGGCCTTTGACGTCGTCGACGAGGTGCACGTGGCAACGCATGGCACCGGCGGCCCGGCGTGCGCACGTCAGCACCACGACGCGCTGGCCGGCACGGCCATTGGTTGGCACGACGGCGAGTGGCTGCAGCGCCCAGCCGGCAGCGGGCGCGAGCTGTGCTGGTTCCCCGACCCTGTGGGCCCTCGCGACTGTTATCGCTATGCGAGCCCCGAGCCGGTGTTGTTGCAGCGCATCTCCCCGTCGCTTCGTCGTATCACCGCTCGCGTGTCGGCGACGCGCCGCGATCGTTTGACCGCGCGACTGCCGATGCTCGCTCCGCCGCACAAAGAAGGCGGCGTCGGCGGACTTCGCCTCGAGGTGCGTGGCACCCGCAACGGTGCTCGTCGTGTCGAGATCGTGGGTGTTGCCGAACGCACTGCGCTGGTGGCCGGTGCGGTAGCGGCGCGCACGGCGCTGGCTCTGGCCAGGGGAGGTGTGCCGGCCGGCGTGCACAACCTCGGTCAGGATGGGCTGCCGAATGCAGAGATTCTCGACGGTGTCGTCGCCGCTGGCATCACGTTGCACGAATTCGTGGGTGCGTGACATGGGTCTTGAGCACGATCATTCATTGCATGAGGAACTTGCCGCCTCGAGGCTGATCGAGATCGATCAACGTCTGACAAGCGCCCGTCGAGAGACTCTTGCGGTCTTGACCGACGCTGGTCGCCCGTTGACCGTCGAGGAGATTCTCGCGGCTGCACCGCACTTGAGCCAGTCGTCGTTGTACCGAAACCTGGCAGTGTTCGAGCAAGCAGGCCTCGTGGCGAGGGTTCAGAGCAGCGATGACAAGGCTCGATACGAATTGAGCGAGGCACTCGCGGGGCATCACCATCACTTGGTGTGTGTTCGCTGCGGTGCGGTCGCCGACGTGCACGTGCCCGATTCGCTCGAGCACGAGATCGATCGTGTTCTCGGGTCGCTTGCAAAGAAGGCCGGTTTCACGCTCGATCATCACCGACTCGATGCCGTCGGCACGTGCAAAATCTGTGAGGAAACCACGTTATGAGGCGCGGAAAGAGCAGCATCGACATTCCGTTCCTGCCGCCCGCGAAGGTGGTCAACCTTCCTGGTCGGGGTGAGATCATCGTGCGCCACCACCAGCACGATGACACCTCGCGGCCAACTCTGTTGTTGCTCCATGGCTGGACAGCATCGGCAGACACGCAGTTCTTCACGGCGTACGAGGCACTCACTCGCGAATGGTCTGTGGTCACCGTCGACCACCGCGGGCACGGTCGTGGTCTTCGTCCCGACGTGCCGTTTTCACTCGAAGACTGTGCTGACGACGCGGCAGATGTGGTGCGTGCACTCGGCATCGACAAGGTTGTGACCGTGGGGTACTCCATGGGCGGGCCGATCAGTTTGCTGTTCTGGCAGCGGCACACGACACTCGTGGAGGCAATGGTGCTCGAGGCGACCGCGCTCGAGTGGATTGCGACTCGTGCCGAGCGTCTGAGGTGGCACGTCGGCCGCGCTCTTTCGCCAGTAGTCCGCCGCGTGGTGACACCCACCACGGTGCGGTTCGGTGTACGCAAGGCCATTCCGCGCGGTCACGAAATCGCGCGGTACATCCCGTGGCTTGTGGGAGAAATTCGCCGCAACGACCCGTGGCAGGTGTCAGAAGCGGGCCGCGCACTGTCGCATTTCGACGCTCGACCGTTTGCCGGCGCGATCGCCGTGCCGACGGCGATGGTGCTGACAACGAGCGACCGGCTGGTGCGACCAGGCAAGCAGCACGCACTCGCCGAGGCGATCTCTGCCGAAGTGGTTGAACTGTCGGGCGATCATTTTGCGCCCCTCAGCGACCCGCGCGAGTTCGCAGACGCTACGCGCCGAGCTGTCGATCTCGTGGTGCGTCGTTCACGCGCGCACTGAGTTCGTCGATCGCCTCGAGCACCTTCGTGAGGTGCTCGCGCATGTCGTCGCCCGTCACGACATCGGCGAGCGCGAGGCGCACTCCAGCCAACTCGCGCGCGAGGTATTCGGTGTCAGCCTGTGTGCGCGCCGCCATCTCGCGGTCACGCTCGAGTTGCTGACGGTCGCGGTCTTCCTGCCGATTCTGGGCGAGAAGAATGAGCGGCGCCGCGTACGACGCCTGAAGCGACAGCACCAGCGTGAGGAAGATGAACGGGTACTTGTCGAATTCGACGATGTCGAACACGTTCAACAAAACCCATGTGGCAACGACCACCGACTGGAAGATGAGATAGCGACTTGTGCCGAGGAACCGTGCGATCGCTTCGGAGAACTGGCCGAATGCTTCCGGGTCGTAGTGAATGCCGACGCGGCGACGCTCGCGCGGTCTCGTGAGATCGTTGCGGCGCCTCACGTCGTTGCCGCCTGTCGTCTGCGCTGGCGCCAGTCGGCGGGCAGCATGCGGTCCAAGACGTCGTCGACGGTGATTGCCCCGAGCAAGCGACCGTGGTCGTCGCAGACGCCGAGGGCGAGCAGATTGTACGAGGCGATGAACTCGGCCACTTCACGCTCTGGTGTGTCGGGCGTGATGGTCGGCTCTTTCGCCACGATGCGGCCGAGTTCGGTGCTGGGCGGCTCGCGCAACAACCTCTGCAGGTGCACGACACCGAGATATCGACCGGTCGGCGACTTGAACGGCGGTTGGGTCACGAACACCTGGGCCGCGATTGAGACGAGCCACTCGGGGTCACGCACCTCGGCGAGAGCCTCCGCGACAGTGGCGGTCGGCCCCATGATGATGATCTCTGGCGTCATGAGCGAACCGGCAGTGCCGCGCGAGTAGCTGAGCAACTGGCGCACGACGTCGGCATCTTCGTCGTCCATCGCTTCGAGAACCGTGGTGCGCTGCTGCGCGGGCATTTCGGCCAGCAGGTCGGCGAGGTCGTCGAACTCCATCTCTTCCAGTACGTCGACCATGCGGTCCATGTCGAGTGACGAGACGAGAGCCAACTGTTCCGACTCAGGCAGTTCCTCGAGTAGGTCGGCGAGGCGGTCGTCGTCCATTTCCTTGGCGAGCAACTGACGCTGGTGCAACGGCAAGAGTCGTACGACGGCCGCCACGTCGCTCGGGTGCATGTCGCGTAGGCGCGCGGCTTCGGCCGCCATTTCGGTGACGGCAGCGAAGAGGCCCGGCACTTCATGCCAGTCGACGAGCCGGTACGACGCACGCCGGCCGAACATGCCCCGGCGCGTGAGGCGCACCTTTGCCACCTCCCACCCGGTCTCGCGGTCTGTTTCTGTCGGTCGCAACGCGACGTCGCTGACCACTTCGGCGTTTACCGACCGGTCAATGATGTCGGCACCCAACATGCGTTCACCGTCGCGCGGCTTGAACGGGTTCAGGTCCACGTCCCAGCTGCGCAGGCGAACGCCCTCGGTGTCGATCTGTGAGATGCGGTTCGCATTCACGAAAATGCGCCGGCGCTGGCTCGAGGCGACAAACCCGGTCACGCGCGGGGGGTCGCCCTGACGACCGGGCACAACCACGACGTCGTCGACGCGACCAATGGCGGCCCCGCCGGCGTCGAGCAGCGGCAAGCGCATGACCCTGAAGGCGTAGATCAGTTCGCTTGCCATGTGGCAAGGGTACCGAGGCGACTTTCCGGGCGGGGGGAGTATTACGACCTCGATCACCCCGCGGCGATACCGTCAGCGAGGTGCTGGGTGGCGACGACGAGATGAACACTCGGTGGCGCGTCGCTCCCTTGACACGCGACGATGTCGAGGGCATCGCACGGGTTCAGATGTCGGCGTATGAACCGAGATACCACGAGTCATCGGAGAGTTTTCGGGCCAAATTCAGCGCCGGGGGTGGCTCATGTTTCGGGGTGTTCGACCCTGAGTTGGTGGCCTACCTGGTTGCCCTGCCGTGCCACCCCGGGTTCGTGATGCCGCTCGACACCGCCCCGACCGGACACGTGCCACTCGCCGAGGCGACGTGTCTCTATGTGCACGATCTCGCTGTGGCCGCGAGCCACCGGGGGCATCGGCTCGGCGATGTGTTGTGGAACGAACTTGTTGTGGTTGCCCGAGAGCATGGCATTGGCTCGGTTGAACTGGTCAGCGTGCAGAACTCGGTGACGTGGTGGCAGGCGCGGGGGTTCGCAATTAGCGGCGACGCCGAAGGCGGCTACGGCGACGAGGCCGTTCGCATGACGGCGCAGATAGCCTGACAGGCGCTCCGCGGGCTTCCCGCGCCGGGGGGACGTAGCTCAATTGGTAGAGCGCCTGCTTTGCAAGCAGGAGGTCGTGGGTTCGATTCCCATCGTCTCCACCATGGCCACGGCCGCTCTCCTCATCTCGTGCCCCGACAAGCCGGGCATCGTGGCGGCGGTCTCCACCTGGGTGGCCAGTGTCGGCGGCAACATCGTGCACGCCGAGCAGCACACCGACACCGAAGTCCAGATGTTCTTTCAGCGAGTCGAGTTCACCCACGCCGACTCTGTCGACATTGACACCTTGCGCGCCGGGTTCGCGGCCGTTGCCACCAACTGGGGCATGGACCACTCGCTCGATTCCCTCCCATGGCGGCCACGCACGGCCATTCTCGTGTCGAAGCCGTTGCATTGCGTGGCCGATCTCCTGACGCGCACGACCTACGGCGACCTCGGCCTTGACGTGCGGGCAATCGTGTCGAATCACGTTGATGCTGCATCGCTCGCACGTGCACACGAGGTGCCGTTCCATCATCTCGCCGTCGCCGACACTGCCACCGGCCGTACCGAGCAAGAAGCTGCAGTGTCATCTCTTCTCGACTCGCTCGATCTCGACCTCGTCATCCTCGCTCGCTACATGCTGGTGCTGCCGCCGCACATGGTCGAGGCCTGGCAGGGACGCATGATCAACATTCACCATTCGTTCCTCCCGGCGTTTATCGGCGCGAATCCGTATCGACAGGCACATGCCCGCGGGGTCAAGGTGATCGGTGCGACCGCGCACTACGTGAGCGAGGTTCTCGACGAAGGCCCGATCATTGCCCAAGACGTCGCGTCGGTGAGCCACCGCGACGACGTCGCCGAGCTGACGCGGCGTGGGCGCGACCTCGAGACGGTCGTGCTGGCTCGGGCAGTGCGCGCGCATGTTGAGCGCCGTGTTCTGACCTGGAACAATCGAACGGTCGTCTTCGGGTAGGGGGAAGAAGCATGGCCGGGAAGAGGACTCCACCAAAAGAAGCAGCCGCCAAGAAGACGGCGGCACGAAAGACGGCCAAAAAAGAGACGGCCGCCAAGAAGAAGTCACCGAGAAAGCTGACTCTTGCAGAGACCCCTCCGCGCGTCACGGCCGACTCACGCTCGCAGCTGATCGACGTTGCACTTCGCATCATTCTCGAGAGAGGCATCGATGCGGTGCGCATCGAAGACATCGTCGCCGAAGTAGGCGTCACCAAGGGCTCGCTCTACTGGCACTTCGAAGATCGCGAGGCCCTCATCAAAGAGGCTCTCGCCGAGCACCTGCGTCGGCTCAACAGAGACGTGGTTGAGGGAGTGTCAACTGCGATCTCGTCTGCGACGTCCAAAGACGACTATCTCGTGCAGATCGCGCCATTCATTGTCGACCCGTACAACGTAGAGCAGGTGCAAGAGAGATGGCAGCGCCTGATGGTGATGGCCGAGACGAGGAAGGACCCCGAACTTTCCGCGATGATGCAAGAGGTGCAGTCGCGCAATCTCGCTGTCTTCGTGGAGTTGATGAACCGCGCGCAGGAGAGCGGCATCTTGCGCGGCGACGTCGACCCGACCGCGGTGGCGGTCGCTCTGAGCGCGATGAACTTGGGCTCAAACATCATTGACGTGCTCGGCGACCACGGCCCCACCCCTGAGGCATGGTGGGGGCTGATGTCGTTCTTCATCGGGGCTGTCTTCCCTCCAGAGAGCGTCGAATAGGGCCGGAAGAGCTGCTGACAACTTGACACACCATTGGTATGGCTCTGCCATACTCTGTGTATGGTTTTTCGCAAAGGCTCGTCTCTCACGCTTGCTGCCATGACGGTCGCGGCAACGACAGTTGTCTTCTTTTCGCCCGCTGGCCCGGTCGCCGCTGACACGGGCTGCCCAACTGCTGCGGCCCCGACCCAGGTGGGCGGCGTCTACGAGATCGACACCGTGGACAAGCTGCAGTGGGCCAAGGACGTAGGTCAGATGAGCAACAACTACAAGCTCACCGCGAACATCGACATGACCGGCTGCACGTGGTCGAACGGAATTGGGTCGTCGGCAACGCCGTACACGGGCATATTCGACGGCAACTCGAAGACGATCAGCAACCTCACAGTGTCGGGTGCCAACCAACAGAATCTCGGATTGATCGACTTCCTCAACGGCACAGTCTCTGATTTGACCCTTGTGTCCCCGTCGGTGAGTGGCACAAACGACTGGAAAGGCTCGCTTGCCGGTCGGTTGGGTGCGACTGGCTCCATCTCGAACGTCACAGCGACGTCGGTCAACATCTCCGGGAACCAACTCTCCGGTGGTCTCGTCGGTCAGGCCGCGAGTGGATCGACCATCTCGACGGTGTCTGTGAGCGGCATCGTCACCGGAACTGGAACATGGGCAGGTGGAATTGCAGGTGACTCACAGGCGACCATCACCTCGGCAGTGTCGAGTGTGAATGTCACAGGCACGAACAATGTCGGGGGGCTGGCCGGCGCCATGTCGTACGCAGGAACGTTCATCAGCAGCCGTTCGACCGGGAATGTGACGGGATCATATGGAGTGGCAGGTGCTGTCGGCTCGGTGGCCGGCGTCAGGCCGTCGTGTGGAACTCTCACGGGCGTCACGACGTCGGGAACCATCAGCGGCAGCACCCAGGTCGGCGGATTGTTTGGTGCCGCGAACTGCTACTTCATCAACCAATCGTCTTCGTCGGCGAGTGTCACGGCGAGTGCCGACAAAGCCGGTGGGCTCGTCGGCTATGAGAACAACTCGGGTGACATAAACAGGTCGTTCTTCACCGGTCAGGTGCAGGCGACCGAAATCGTGGGTGGCATCGGCGGATTGCTGCGAGGGCAGGTCAGAAGCACCTATTCGACCGGTGCCGTCACGGCGACATCGGGGACGAACGGTGGACGTGCGGGCGGGTTGATCGGTTGGGTGAGTGGCGCACAAGTGGAACACTCATTTGCCGCTGGCATAGTGACACCGCCGTCGTCGGGAAGTACTTCGACGACTGGAGGCCTGTTCGGCAACTATGCAAGCGGGACACTCTTGAACAGTGTGTGGGACATGACTGCCAGCGGGCGTGCGACCAGTGGCGGCAGTTTTGCAAAGGGCTTCACCACTCAGCAGCTCCGCAACTACGTGCTCTACAACTCCGACAACTTGAATTGGAGCATCACCAACGGCATCAGTTCCGGCGATGGTGTCACTACCGGCACGACCTGGTCGATCTGCTCAGGTGTGGCATCTGGTTACCCGTTCCTCACCTGGCAGGGGCTCTCGGGTTCCTGTCAGCCGACTATGGCCTACAACGGGAATGGCAGCACCAGCGGCACGGCACCGTCTGACGGGTCGACTCCCTATACGTCGGGTGCGACGGTCACTGTCGCCGGCAACACGGGGACACTCGCAAAGACCGGCAGCATCTTTGCGGGTTGGAATACCAAGGCCAACGGATCGGGAACTCCGTATTCAGCCGGCGACACGTTCACCATCACGTCTCCGGTGATGCTTTTTGCTCAATGGACGGCTCTTCCGACCATTACGTATGCATCGAATGGCGGCTTGGGCAGTATTA
>JBMTOT010000070.1:0-9547 GCA_049442935.1 Ilumatobacteraceae bacterium
CACTCATGGGCAGCTTCCCGTGCTCGGGCTTCTCCTCGAAGGACGAGATCATAGACAACGTCGGGCACGCCGGGTACGACGTGTTCATGTGGGTCGGCCTCGTTGGTGCCCTCATGACGGCCGCGTACATGACGCGTGCGACCTGGCTCACCTTCTTCGGTGAGCCGCGCGGTGCCGCCGCGGGCGAGCATCACGACGAGCACGGCGCCCACGACGATCACTCCGACCACGGACACGACGCCCATGCCGACCACGGTCACGACGACCACGGTCACGACGATCACGCCTCGCACGGCCCGCGCGAGTCGGGTCCGCTCATCACGGTGCCGCTCGTCATCCTTGCGACCCTCGCGCTCAGTTCGGGCCTCTTGAATGCGGTGCCGTTCGGCCATTCATGGGAGAACTTCAAGAAGTGGGTCGAGCCGCGGGCCGAGGTCGTGAGCGCCACTGGAATCGCAACCGTCGTCGGTGGCGCGGGTGAGGCGCGCATCGCCGCCGAGAAGGAAGGCGAGCACAAGTCGCCCTGCGGCAGCGAGAAGCCCGAGGGTGGCGTGTGCCCGGCGCCGTACGTGAAGCACGCGGAGTTCAAGTGGTCGAAGGCCGCCATCTCTCTTGCGATGGTGTTCGCCGGCATCCTGGTCGGCTGGTTCGCCTCCATCCAGGTGTTCGCGCGCAGGTCGGGTCCGCTCGCCGGGCTGACGAAGCGAAACAAGCTGCTCGGCGCCGGTCACAGCTTCCTCGTCAACAAATACTGGCTCGATCATCTCTACGAGAATGTGATCGTGCGAACCCTCGCCCACCCGGTCGCGAAGGCCGCCTACTGGTTCAACCAGAAGGTGCTCGACGGCATCGTCAACGCCGCCGGAACGATCTCGCGCACCGTCGCGGGGTGGGTCTACAAGAACGTCGACCAGCGAGTGGTCGACGGTGCAGTCAACGCCGCGGGCAGCGGAGCGCGGGGTGCCGGTGGCGCCCTGCAGCCGGTGCAATCGGGCAAGGTCAACCAGTACGGGGCGCTCCTGTTCGGCGCAGCCGCCATCGGCGCCCTCGTGCTCGTCATCATCAACACGTGAGGGAGCCAGAGGAATGCAAGTCCTGAGCGACAACAACTGGGTGCTGACGGTGGGCACGTTCCTGCCGTTGGCGGGTGCCCTCATCATGCTCTTCGTTCCGAAGTCGGACGAGGTCATGGCAAAGGCCATCGGCATCGCAACGGCCGCGGCGACACTGGTCGTGGGCATCGTGACGCTGGTGCTCTTCGACTACGGCAAGTCGGGCGAGATGCAGTTCGTGGCGCAAGCCGAGTGGATCTCGGTGATCAAGTCGACGTACTACATCGGCCTTGACGGCATCAGCCTGCCGCTGTATTTCCTGTCAATGGTGATCACGCTTCTCGTGATGATCTACTCGTGGGATCACGTGCCGTCACCGGGCAATCCGAAGGCCTTCTTCATCCTCATGCTGGTGCTGCAGACAGGTATGGCCGGCTCGTTCATCGCCCGCGACCTGGTGCTCTTCTTCGTGTTCTTCGAACTTGTGCTCCTGCCGATGTACTTCATGATCGGTGTCTGGGGCGGCGAGCAGCGCCAGTACGCGTCGCTCAAGTTCTTCCTCTACACGATGTTCGGCTCGGCCCTCATGCTGGTCGCCTTCCTCGCGCTGTTCTTCAAGACCGGTGCCGAGAGCTTCGCCATTCCCTACCTCGTCGAGAACGGTGCCGGCATCGCCAAGAACACCCAGGTCTGGATCTTTGCGGGCATGTTCATCGGTTTCGCCGTGAAGGTGCCCATGTTCCCGTTCCACACCTGGCTGCCCGACGCCCACACGCAGGCGCCGACGCAGGGCTCGGTGATCCTTGCCGCGATCCTCCTGAAGCTCGGTACCTACGGCTTTGTGCGAATCGCGATCCCGACGCTTCCTCAGGCCGCGATCGAGTGGGCGCCGTGGATCGGCCTGCTCGCGGTCATCGGCATCATCTACGGAGCCTTCGGCTGTCTCGCCCAGACCGACATGAAGCGCCTCATTGCGTTCTCGTCGGTGGCGCACATGGGCTACGTGATGCTCGGCATCTCGACGCTCACCGACTTCGGCGTGAACGCGGCGATGTTCGGCATGGTCGCGCACGGTCTCATCACCGGCATGTTGTTCTTCCTCGCGGGAAGCGTGAAGGAGCGCTACCACACGCTCGAAATCAAGAGACTCTCGGGTCTCTTGAAGCAGATGCCGCGCCTCGGCTGGATCCTCGGTTTCACCGCAATGGCCTCGCTCGGTCTACCCGGTCTCGCCGGCTTCTGGGGTGAGTTCCCAGCCATTCTGTCTGCGTACCAGCCGGCCGAGGGTCTGCCCGTCGAGACGTTCCGCACCTACATGGTGATCGCCGCGATCGGCACCGTGTTCGCCGCCGCGTATTTGTTGTGGCTCTACCAGCGCACCGCGTTCGGAGAACCGAACCCCGAGTTCGCAGATCACGGTCACGGCGACGACCACAGCGACATTCACGACGTCGGTCGCTACGAGTGGATCGCATGGACGCCGCTGTTGATCTCGATCGTCGTGTTCGGTGTCTACCCGCAGCTCATGTTCAAGGTGCTCGACCCCGCAGTGGGTGGAGTGCTGAAGGCCTTCGGAGGCTGACCCGATGTCGCTTCTCGCCGCCGCCGCCGACTGGGCCTCGCCCGTCGTCGACTACCACGCCCTCGCGCCCGAGATCATCCTCGCCGCCGGCGTGGTGGCGGTGCTGGTCGTGGACCTCTTCGTCACCGACGCCCGCAAGTGGCTTCTCGCCCCGGTCGCGAGCTTCTCGCTGCTGGCCGCGTTCCTTCCCGTGATCACGCTCGCTCTCGACGAGGGCGGTGCGCGTTCGATGTTCGACGGGCGGTACGTCGTCGACAACTTCTCGCTCGTGATGAAGGCGCTGTTCCTGCTCGCGGGGTACGTCACCGTGCTGCTGTCGGCCGACCACCTGCGCGAGGGCGACTACCACCAGGGCGAGTTCTGGTTCCTCATGCTCACGAGCCTTCTCGGCATGGTGATGATGGCCTCCAGCCGCGACCTCATCAGCATCTTCGTCGCGCTGGAGTTTCTCTCGATTCCGGCCTACATGATGGCCGCGTGGCGCAAGCGCGATGCACTGTCGAACGAGGCGGGCATCAAGTACTACCTGCTCGGTGTGTTCGCCTCCGCCGTGATGCTGTACGGCATGTCGCTCCTCTACGGCATCGCCGGGTCGACCCTGCTCACCGAGATCGGCGCGACGCTGGGTGAAGAAGTGACCGCCATTCGCGCCGTCGCCGTTCTCTTCGTGGTTGTCGGGTTCGCCTTCAAGGTCTCGGCGGTTCCGTTCCACACCTGGGCGCCCGACACGTACCAGGGAGCGCCCACCCCGGTGACTGCCTTCCTCTCGGTCGCCTCGAAGGCCGCCGGGTTCGTGGCGCTCGTGACGATTCTCTTCGTCGCGGTTCCCGGTTCGGCAGATGTCTGGCAGCCGGTGATGTGGATTCTCTCGGCGCTCACGATGACGATCGGCAACGTGCTGGCGCTGCGCCAGACGAACATCGTGCGCATGCTCGCCTACTCGAGCGTCGCCCAGGGCGGGTTCATTCTCATGCCGCTCGCCGTCGCCGGCGTGAGCGGCGTCGCCGACGACGCGCTCCGTGCGGTCGTCACGTATCTGTTGCTGTATGCGGCCACGAACCTCGGCACGTTCGCGATCGTCATGGCGGTCGCGCGCAAGACGCGCAGCGGCGAGATCTCGTCGTACGGCGGACTTTTCGGTTACGCGCCCGGGCTGGCGGTCTTGATGACGATCTTCATGGCGTCGCTCGCGGGCATTCCGCCGCTCGGCGGCTGGTTCGGAAAGTTCGCCGCGTTCCAGTCGCTGATCTCTGCCGGCACGGCGTGGAGCTACGCCCTCGCCGTCATCGGTGGCGTCAACTCGGCCGTGGCGTTCGGCTACTACGGAAACGTGCTGCGCGAGATGTGGATGAAGCCCGCACCTGACGGTGACGTGTCGCCGGTCGAGGTGCGCCCGTCGATCGCAGTTGCGCTCACCATCACGGGCGTTGCAACGATCGTGCTCGGCGCATTGCCGGGCTTGGTGATCCACTTCGGTGACCTCGCCGGTCTCGCCGGTGCCATCGGCGGCTGACGACGTCCGCGCCGCGATCGCGGCTTCGGAGAGAGGATCGATCCCGTTCCGCGAGTTCATGTCGATCGCCCTCTACGGGACCCACGGTTTCTACACCTCTGGTGGCCGCGCCGGTCGTCGCGGCGACTTTCTCACGTCCCCAGAGGTCGGCCCGCTCTTCGGTACGGTGCTCGCACGCTGGATCGATGCTGAGTGGACGCGCCTCGGTCGGCCGAGCGGTTTCGCCGTGGTCGAGGTTGGAGCCGGTCCCGGCACGCTCGCGCGATCGATCTTCGCCGCTACTCCGGCGTGTCTCGCGGCGGGGGAGTACGTCGCAGTGGAGACGAGTGCCGCGCAGCGAGCAATGCATCCCGACGGGGTGGTGTCGGTCGCCGAGGTGCCCAAGAGCATCGATGCGGGCGTCGTCATTGCGAACGAGTTGTTCGACAACCTGCCGTTCGATCTCTGGGTGTTCGACGGTTCGTGGCGACTCGCACATGTGACCGCGAATGGTGATGCTTTCTCTGAGGTGCTGGTCGCAGAACCCGTTCCGGGATGCCTGCCGGCGCGCGCGCCCCACGGCGCTCGGGCACCCGTGCACACAGCCGCCGCCACGTGGCTCGCCGACGTGCTGTCACGGCCCGGCGCGAGTTCTTTGCTGGCCTTCGACTATTGCACCGCGCTGACCGCCGAGGTTACCCAGATGCCGTGGCGTGAATGGTTGCGCACGTATTCCGGTCACGAGCGCGGCAGGCACTATTTGCGCGACGTCGGCACGCAGGACATCACCACGCAGGTCTGCATCGACCAGTTGGCCGCTGTGCGCGAGCCAGACGCTGTGCGGACCCAATCGCAGTTCCTGAAGTTGTGGGGCATCGACGACCTGGTCGACGAGGGAAAACGTGCATGGGAGGCGGCGGCGGCCGCGCCGACGCTGGCGGCAATGAAGATGCGCAGTCGCGTGAGCGAATCGGAAGCCTTGCTCGACTCATCGGGGCTCGGTGCGTTCACTGTGCTCGAGTGGCGCATCGCCTGACGCACGTTCAGCGGAGGGTGTCAGGCCTGCTGGTCAACCACGCACCGGCGATCACGACACACATGCCTGTGATCGCGAGCCACGTGACCGTCTCGTTGCGGAACACAACACCGAGAATCGTCGCGACGACGGGTGTGAAGAAGACGCCAATCACCCCACGCACGGCGCCGGCGCGCACCATGAGCATTCCGTACATCACGTATGCAAAACCTGTTCCGAAGGCGCCGAGGACGAACAACGTCGCAACTGCCGACCAGTCGAAGGTGCTGTCGGCAAGTGCGGGAAGACCGATCGGCAGCACGAACAGAAGCGCGAACACCTCCTGCCACAGCAACACCGGCAGGGTTCCGTGACGCACCTGAAGATCGCGCGACAAGATGCTCGTGAACGCATAGCAACATGTCGCAAGCAGCAGCAACAGAACGCCGTGGAGCGACGCACCCTTGTCGTCGCCGACCGACCCGAACGAGATGAGTGCGATGCCGCCGAACCCGAGCACGACGGCCATGACGCGCCGTCTGGAGGGGAGCGTGCGCGTGAGGATCGCGGCCGCCACCACGGTCGTGACGGGAATCGAGCCGTTGATCATTCCGGTTATAGACGACGACACCGTCTCCTCTGCGATCGGATACAAGAGGAACGGAATCGTCATGGCGACGAACCCGAGGAGCGCGACACGCCGCAGGTCGGCCGCCGGCAGGCGCCTTCGGGCCGCGGGGAAGAGCGAGAGTGCACCGGCGCCGAAGGCGAGACGAGCCATCGGCACGACCGGAGCGGCGACATGGTCGATCGCGATCGCGATGAAGAGAAACGAGGCACCCCATGTGAGGGCGACGGCGGCCGTCATGCCCCATTCCGGGGCGCCGAACGTGTGCGCGGTGTCGCTCGCGCGGGTCGGAAGGGACATCGGGACATTCTCGCCGCTCGCGCCCTTCGGTCGCTGATTCATTCTCCACTAGCGTCGGAGACGGCACAGGGGGTGCGAGATGACCGAACACAACGACGCCATCGACGACCTGCTCCTCGAGCAGCGAACGTTCGCACCGAGCGAGACGTTCCGTCGTTCGTCGCGTCTCACCGACCGACACCTCCACGATGAGGCGTCCGAGAACCATGAAGCCTTCTGGGCGCGTCAGGCGGGCGAGTTGCTCGACTGGGCCGAGCCGTGGCACTCAGTCTGCGAGTGGGATCTGCCCTTCGCCAAGTGGTTCACCGGCGGAAAACTGAACGTCTCCTGGAACTGCCTCGACCGCCACGTCGAGGCGGGCAAGGGTGACAAGGTTGCCTTCCATTTCGTCGGCGAGCCCGGCGACGAGCGCACGGTCACCTATGCCGATCTGCTTGCCGATGTGCAGAAGTTCGCAAACGTCCTGAAGGGACTCGGCGTCGACAAGGGCGACCGAGTGAACATCTACATGCCGATGATCCCCGAGGCCGCCGTCGCGATGCTCGCATGCGCGCGCATCGGTGCCGCCCACTCGGTCGTGTTCGGGGGCTTCTCGTCGCAGGCGCTCGCCGACCGCATCAACGACGCATCAGCGAAAGTTCTCGTGACCGCAGACGGCGGATGGCGGCGCGGCGAAGTGTTTCCGTTGAAGACTCAAGCCGACGAAGCCCTGCGCGACACACCCACGATCACCGACGTGGTGGTGGTGCGTCGCGGCGGCAATGAGATCGCAATGACCGACGGTCGTGATCACTGGTGGCACGACCTCATGGCAAGGGCCGATGCGGAATGCCCGGCCGAGCCGATGGATTCCGAGCAGTTGTTGTTCCTTCTCTATACGTCGGGAACCACCGGCAAGCCGAAAGGCATCATGCACACCACCGGCGGCTACCTGACGCATGTCGCCTACACGCATCGCTACGTCTTCGACATCGACCCCGACCGCGACGTCTATTGGTGCACTGCCGACGTGGGGTGGATCACCGGTCACAGCTACATCGTGTACGGGCCGCTCGCGAACGGGGCGACGCAGGTGATGTACGAGGGGGTGCCGAACTTCCCGGGGAACGACCGCATGTGGGAGATCATCGAACGCCACAAGGTGACGATCTTTTACACCGCTCCAACGGCCATTCGCACGTTCATGAAGTGGGGAGTGGAAGAACCTGCGAAGCACGATCTCTCGTCGCTGCGTCTGTTGGGGAGCGTCGGCGAGCCCATCAACCCGGAAGCGTGGATGTGGTATCACGAACACATCGGAGGCGGTCGCTGCCCGATCGTCGACACGTGGTGGCAGACCGAGACCGGCGGAATCATGATCTCGCCGTTGCCTGGTCTCACCGTGACCAAGCCCGGCTCGGCAACGTTCCCTCTTCCCGGGGTTGGTGCCGACGTGGTCGATGATGCCGGTCAGCCGGTCGCAAAAGGCGGCGGCTATCTCACGTTGACGAAGCCGTGGCCGGGCATGTTGCGCGGCATCTGGGGTGACGCCGAGCGATTCCGCGAGACGTACTGGAGTCGTTTCCCGGGACGGTATTTCGCCGGTGACGGAGCCAAGCTCGACGACGACGGATATCTCTGGCTGCTGGGCCGCGTCGACGACGTGATGAACGTGTCGGGTCACCGCATCTCGACGACCGAGGTCGAGTCGGCACTGGTGTCGCATCCGTCGGTGGCAGAAGCGGCCGTTGTCGGGGCAAACGACACGACAACTGGTCAGGCGATCATTGCGTACGTGACACTCGTTGGAGGCATGGACGTCGACGAGCAGGTATTGCGCAATCACGTGGCAACCGAGATCGGCGCGATCGCCAAACCGAAGACCATCTACTTCACGCCCGAGTTGCCAAAGACCCGCAGCGGCAAGATCATGCGCAGACTTCTGCGAGATGTCGCAGAGGGGCGCAATCTTGGCGACACGACGACTCTCGCCGATGCGAGCGTGGTGTCAGAACTTCAACGCCGCGCGAACGAATCACCGACGGAAGACTGAGCGTCAGCGCACGAGAGCAATGATCATCGCGATGACCAGACTTCCGACCGGGCGCGAGAAACTCAGTCGCGGAAGTTTTCGAACTGAAGCGGAATGCCGAGGTCCTCGCCCTTCAGCAGCGCGATCACGGCCTGCAGGTCGTCCCGCTTCTTGCCGGTGACCCGCACCTGCTCGCCCTGAGTCTGGCTCGAGACCCCCTTGGGGGCCTTTTCCTTGATCAGCTTGTTTATTTCCCGGGCCTTGTCTGACGAGATTCCGACCTTGACGGTCACCACCTGGCGCACGGTGTCGCCCGAGGCCTGCTCGAACTTGCCCCAGTCGATGCCCTTCAGCGACATGCCCCGCTTGACGAACTTCTCCTCGAGGAGGGTCCGCACGGCCCGGGCCTTTTCTTCTGAAATGGTGCGGATCGTGATGACCAGCTCGTTCTGCTCGATTGAGGAGTTCGTGCCCTTGAAGTCGAAGCGATTGGACATCTCCCGCTGGGCCTGGTCCACGGCGTTGCGCAGTTCCTGACGGTCGACTTCTGACACCACATCGAATGACGGCATGAGGTGGAAGGCTAACCCCACCGCTAACCTGACGTCTCCACGTGGGGCTTGCCCTGCATGGGTCGGTACCCAAGCGGCCAAAGGGAGCAGACTGTAAATCTGCCGGCACTGCCTACGGAGGTTCGAATCCTCCCCGGCCCACCACGGAGAAATCCGTGAACTGATGGCGAAAGCCAGACAGCCCAACCCGTGTTCGACCTCGCCGGTTCGCCGGCGGGGTCGAATGCTGTCTGGCCCCGGTCCGGCCCCCGCTCAGGGGACGAGGTACTGCATGAGGGCGACATCCAGCCAGCGGTTGAATTTCCGCCCCACCTCGCGCTCGACACCGACCATTTCAAAGCCCACGGCGCGGTGGAGGGCGATCGACCCCTCGCTCAGGGTGGTGATCCGCGCCATGACCGAGTGGAAACCACCGGCACTGGCCGTGTCGAGTAGGTGCTGCAACATGATCCGCCCGATTCCCAGTCGCGCCAGGTCGCGCCGCACATACACCGAGTCCTCGACAGTGGTCCGGTAGGCGGCTCGTTCCTTGTAGGGGGAGAGCGCCCCGAAGCCCACCACGTCGCCGTCGCGGTCGGCGACAAAGACGCAAAACGCCCCCTGGCGGGCGTTTTGCCAGGCCAATTGGTCCTCGAGGGTCCTTGGGACGAGGTCAAAAGTGGCCGTTTCGTGCTCGACCTCGTAGTTGTAGATGCTTCGGATCGCCTCGGCGTCGGCCGGGGTCGCATGGCGGATCGTGACGGGGTCGGGCTTCTGCACGGCTCCTGAACCTAGTGGCGGTTCTGCCTGAGCCACCGCTAGCCTTTCCCGTCTGGCTCGACGGGGCTTTGCTCCGTCGCGCACGCCCTCTTAGCTCAGTCGGCAGAGCGTTTCCATGGTAAGGAAAAGGTCGTGG
>JBMTOT010000071.1:0-9491 GCA_049442935.1 Ilumatobacteraceae bacterium
AGGACTCCATTCACCGGGCCCGACGCATCTTCTGGAGACGTGAGGATGACCGCGACGGTTCCTGCGTGGTCGTCGTGGGCCAACACGAGGGCGACGCTGCGGTCGAATCTCGGGTCGTCCATTGTGGGCAACGCGACCAAAAGATCCCCCGGAGTCGGGGGAGTGCTTGCATAAACATTCACTGAGCCGTATAGTAATACATCTATGCGTCGCGTGGGAATCATTGGAGCGTCGGGGTTCACCGGGGCTGAATTGTTGCGTCTGTGTGCACAGCACCCCGATTTCGAGGTGGTCGTGGCGACGGGGGATTCTCAGTCGGGGACATTGGCCTCGCACCTGTATCCATCGCTCGCCGCCGTGTACCCGAATCTCGTGTTCTCCGACTTCGACGCGTCGGCATTCGACGGGCTCGATGCGGTCTTCCTCGGCGTCCCCCACGAGGCCGCACTCGCGATCGCGCCGGAACTGGTCGGACGCGTCGGCTGCGTGGTGGATCTGTCGGCGGCCTACCGCCTCAAGGATTCATCGCTGTACCCGAAGTGGTACGGCTTCGAGCATGATCAGCCGGAGCTCTTGGCGTCTGCCGTGTACGGATTGCCCGAGTTGTACCGGGCCAGCCTCCCGGGTGCGTCATTGGTCGCGACTCCGGGGTGCTATGTGACGGCAGCCTCGCTGGCTCTTGCACCACTGGTGCGTGAAGGTGTGATCGACCCGGCCGGGGTTGTCGTCGACGCCGCCTCGGGCGTGAGCGGGGCAGGGCGAGGACTGAAACACACGTCGATGTTCTCCACTGTCGACGAGGACTTCACCGCGTACGGCTTGCTCGATCATCGCCACACTCCGGAAATCGAACAGGTGACTGGAGCCCAGGTGCTCTTCACCCCGCACTTGGCCCCAATGAACAGGGGGATACTCGCAACCTGCTACGCGCGCCCGGTCGACGCCGGTTCGGTGTCGACCGCGTCTCTGCTCGCCACTCTTGCCCGTGCGTATGCGGGGGAGCACTTCATTGTCGTTCGTCCCCAGAGTCCCTCGACGAAGGCGACGCTCGGCTCGAACTGTGTTCACATCACTGCCCGCTTCGACGAGAGAACCGGTTGGGTGATGGTGATTGCCGCCCTCGACAACATTTCCAAGGGGGCATCAGGCGGCGCAGTCCAGTCATTGAACGTTGTTCTCGGTCTCGATGAGACGGCCGGACTCTCATCGGTCGGTGTGTACCCGTGATCGCGCCGAATGACACGGCACGGGTGCTGGCCGAGGCGCTGCCCTACATTCGTCGATTCGCCGGCAGGACCGTGGTCGTCAAGTACGGCGGAAATGCGCTGGCGGGTGCCACCGAAGAAGACGCACTCTCGTTGTTTGCCGACGACATCGTTCTGATGCATTCGGTCGGGATCAGGTGCGTGGTGGTTCACGGCGGCGGCCCCCAGATCAACGAGATGCTGGAGCGGGTCGGCGTCGAGTCGCGGTTTCACGACGGCCTGAGGGTGACGGATTCGGCGACAATGGACGTCGTTCGCATGGTGCTGACCGGGAAAGTGAACCCCGAGATCGTGACCAAGATCAACGCTCACGGGTCTCTCGCGGTCGGAGTGTCGGGAGAAGACGGACGGACGCTCCAGGTTGTGAAGCGGGATCCGGCACTCGGCTTCGTGGGCGACGTGGAACGGGTACGGACCCACGTCATCGAGGGACTTCTCGCCGACGGTTTGGTGCCGGTGGTGTCGACGGTGGGGGTCGACGCCGATGGTCAGGCGCACAACGTGAACGCCGACACCGCCGCTGGTGCCATTGCAGAGGCTCTCGGGGCGGAGAAGATCATCTATCTCACAGACATCGCAGGACTGCGACGCGATGTGAAGGACGCGTCGTCCCACATCGCGCGCATCGATGCGGCGAGTCTCGAGCGACTGATCGCCGACGGCACCGTGCAGGGAGGGATGATTCCGAAGGTCGAGAGTTGTCTTCGGGCAGTCAAGGGCGGCGTTCGCAGCGCCCACATCCTCGATGGAAGAGTGCCGCACGCGCTGCTTCTCGAATTGTTCACCGACCAAGGGGTCGGAACGATGATCACCGGAGGCGCAGCATGACCCACGCATTTCTCGACGGGGGCGACCTCGATTCATTGGCTGCCGGTCATTGTCCCTTCATTCCGGTCTTCGGGGCGCCGTCGGTCATCTTCGACCGTGGCGAGGGTGTCCAGTTGTGGACGGAGGACGGGCGCCGTTATCTCGACTTCCTCTCGGGTATCGCCGTCGTCTCGCTTGGCCATGCGAATCCGGCCGTCACCCGCGCCGTGTGCGAGCAGATCGCACGGCTGTCGCACGTGAGCAACTTCTTCGCGAACACCACGGCCACGAAGGCCGCAGTACGGCTGAACGCACTGCTGCGGAACGCAGGTGCCGGCGACGGGCAGGTCTTCTTCTGCAACTCCGGCGCCGAGGCGAATGAGGCCGCCATCAAACTTGCACGCAAGTTCGGAGGGCGCGGCCGCCACGCCGTGGTGAGCGCCTACGGAAGCTTTCACGGAAGGACTCTCGGCGCACTCGCGATGACGGGACAGCCTGCCAAACACGAGGCGTTCCAACCCATGCCCGAAGGCTTCAGATACGTCGAGTTCGGAGATCTCCCGTCGCTCGCCGCACAGCTTGACTCGTCCGTGGCGGCGGTCGTTCTCGAGGTGATCCAAGGAGAGGGTGGTGTCGTGCCGGGCGACGCGTCGTACCTCCAGGACGTGCAGACCTTGTGCCGGGAGCGCGGAGTTCTGTTCATCATCGACGAGGTACAGACCGGCTTTTCCCGAACCGGGCGATGGTTCGGGTTCGAGCACGCCGGCCTTTCGCCCGACGCCGTGACCATGGCCAAGGGGATGGGCAATGGAATGCCCGTCGGCGCTCTGTGGGCTCGCCGTGACGTGGCCTCCGTGATGAAACCGGGCGACCATGGATCGACCTACAGCGGCACCGCGCTGGCCACAGCGGCGGTGCTCGCAGTGATCGAGGAAATGGAACGCATCGACGCTCCGCGGCTCGCACGTGAGGCTGGAGCGGACCTGTCGGAAAAGCTGCGGTCGATACCGAATGTTCGCGGTGTGCGCGGGTCAGGGCTGTTGTTGGGGGCGCAACTTGCGGACGGAATCGACGCCCGTGAGGTAGCGGCGGAGGCGCTCGCGCGAGGGTTGATCGTGAACGCAGTCACGCCCGACACAATCCGGCTCGCACCGCCGTTGATCGTCTCGAGCGACGAGATCGACGAGGCAGCCTCCGTGCTCCGCGGAGTGCTCTCGTGAACGCACTCTCTCGCCGGCACCATCTGCTCGACATTGTCGATCATGGGTCAGACGGGGTGCGACGCATGATCGACCTTGCGGTCGACCTCGGTTCGGCAGCCCGACTGCCGCTTGCTGGCCGGGGCGTCGCGATGCTGTTCGAGAAGCCGTCCAACCGGACGCGCCACTCCATGGAGATGGCCGTGGTGCAACTCGGAGGTCATCCGATCTACACACGCGGCGAGGAGGTCGGCCTCGACGTGCGAGAGACTGTCGAGGACGTGACACGAATCTTGGCGGGTTACCACGCAGTGATTGCCGCCCGCGTCTTTGCGCATGCGACCGTCGAACGAATGGCCGCAGTGTCGGTCGTGCCGGTCGTCAACATGTTGAGCGACCGCTCTCACCCCCTGCAGGCTCTGGCAGACGTCGTGACGATGGAAGAGGCGGCGGGTCCGATCAAGGGGCAGGTCGTCGCATGGATCGGCGACTACAACAACGTCGCGAGAAGTCTTGCGGAGGCCGTGTGCCTCCTCGGGGGAACCATCTCTCTCGGGTGTCCGGCCGGGCATGATGCCGATGATTCCGAACTTGCGCGACTTGCCGGTCTCGGGGGAACTGTGCGCCAGAGTGAGTCGCCACGGGAGGCAGTCGATGGGGCCGCATTCGTGCACACGGACACGTGGATCTCGATGGGGCAGGAGTCGGAGGCCGACGAGCGCCGCGAAATCTTCGGCGCCTATCGGGTCGACGCAGATCTCATGTCGTGCGCCGCCTCGGGAGCATGGTTCATGCACTGCATGCCGGCTCATCGAGGTGAGGAAGTGAGCGCTGACGTGTTCGACGGACCGTCGAGTCTCGTCATCACCCAAGGCCACCATCGTCTGACGGCGTCGAGGGGAGCTCTCGCGTATCTCACGGAGGGTGGACTGTGAGCAGCAAACAGCAGCGTCAGCGAGTGATCGCCCAGTTGATCGGTGCAGGGGAGATTTCGAGTCAGCCTCAGTTGCAGGCTCGACTCAGCGAACACGGAATCGAAGCTACTCAGGCAACGGTGTCACGCGATCTGGAGGATCTCGGGGCCGTCAAAGTGCGCGTGGCAGGCGGTGAGGTGCGGTATGCGATTCCCGAATATGAGCCCGCGCGCATGGCGCCGAGCGACCAGTTGCGCAGGGTCCTGAGCGAATGGGTCGCCGAGGTCACCGCGAGCGGAAACATCGTTGTTCTGCGCACGCCGCCGGGCTGTGCACACGTGGTTGCATCGGCGCTCGACAGGAGCGCCAATCCGCGTCTGATCGGAACCGTTGCCGGTGACGACACGATCTTGTGCGTGGCGGATCGTGTCGATTCGGGGCCGGAGTTGGCCGCAGAATTGCGCGACCTGGCCGGTCTCGCCGAGATCAAGGGGAGAGCTCCGGCCAAGAAAAGTCAGACACGAGCCAAAGGAATTCGTCGTGGCGCATGAAGACAAGATCAGCGGTGCGGCAGGCGGAGTTGCCGCCGGGTCAGCGCTGTGGCACGGCCGTTTCGAGAGTGGTCCTGCGGCGTCGTTGTGGGCCCACACCGAGAGTCTCTCGTTCGATGTGCGGCTGTGGCCCGACGACATTCGGGGTTCCCTCGCACACGTGGCAATGCTCGGGGCAACCGGAATCCTCTCGTCTGACGATGTCGCCGCAGTGACGGCGGCTCTCGAGACGGTTTCAGATGAGTTCGGTCGCGGAGTCTTCGCATTCGAGCCGACCGACGAGGACATCCACACGGCTATCGAGCGGAGGGTGACGCAGCTGGCCGGCGATGCAGGTGCCCGAATGCACACAGCGCGGTCGAGAAATGACCAAGTTGCGGCGGCCTTGCGGTTGTGGACTAAGCGCGAAATGAGCCGAGTGGCCGGTCTTGTGCTCGACGTGGTCGAGGTCTTTGCGCGTCGCGCAGACGAATCGGAAGCTCAGGACCCGCCGCTCAGGCTTCCGGGGTACACCCACTTGCAGCAGGCTCAGCCAGTGCTGCTGTCGCACCACCTGCGCGCCCACTGCTGGGCCCTGTTGCGCGACGTGGATCGAATCTTCGATGCCTTGCACAGACTCGATGTGTCGCCGCTCGGTGCCGGAGCGCTCGCGGGAACCTCGCTGCCGATCGATCCCTCCCGCACATCGGAGTCATTGGGATTTGCGCGACCCTTCGCGAACTCTCTCGATGCGGTGTCCGACCGCGATTTCGTTGCCGAGAGTCTCTTCGCGCTGGCTCTGCTCGGCGTGCACATGTCTCGCATCGGCGAAGAGTGGGTGTTGTGGACGTCGTCCGAGTTTGGTTTCGCCACCCTGGACGACGCCTATGCGACCGGGTCGTCGATGTTGCCGCAGAAGAAGAACGCCGACATCGCCGAACTGGCACGAGGAAAGACCGGACGTCTGGTCGGGAATCTGGTGGCGATGCTCACCGTCTTGAAGGGTCTGCCGTTGTCGTACAACCGCGATCTCCAGGAGGACAAGGAACCGCTGTTTGATTCCGTGGACCAAGTCTCCCGGGCACTGGAGGCCATCGCCGGCATGGTGGACACTGCGGTCTTCAATTCCGCGGCGATGTCGCGGGAAGCCGATGCTGAAGCGCTCGTCGCGACCGATCTCGCCGAATGGATGGTGGCGAGGGGGGTTCCGTTCCGTGACGCACACGCCGTTGTCGGGAACCTCGTGCGCAGGTCGCTTGAAGAAGGCGTACCGCTTCGCGCGTTGGTCGAGGCCGCCCCCTCGCTTGGTGGCGAGGCGGCCCAAATGTTCGAACCGGGGGCGGCGCTTGCGCGGCGGACATCACCCGGTGCGGCCGGGCCGCAGGCTGCGGGCGTTCAGCGAGAGATGCTGGTCGCCGCAATCGCCGAGGCACGCGGGAGGTTCGCATGACCCATGTTGAGATGATTCGTGTGAAGTACCACGAGTGCGACATGCAGCGTGTGGTGTTCAACGCCAACTACTGGGTGTATGCAGACGATGCGGTGGCACAGTGGATGCGCGCCGCACTCGGGGCCACGTCGGGCGACGCCGCCCAGGACTTGTTTGGCGGCTCGTTCGATTTCATGCTGAAGAAGGCCGAAGGTACGTGGCACCAAGGGGCCGCCTACGGTGACGTGATCGCCGCACAATGCGCCGTCGAGAGATGGGGCAACACCTCGTTCGATGTGGCGGTCGCGATGACCGTCGGGGGTGAGGCGTGTTTCGATGCCCGCATTACGTATGTGAGCGTGACGCCGGGAACTCACACGCCCTGCTCGGTGCCCGATCATGTGAGGGCGGCTCTCGGTTAGTCGTCGTCTGCGGCCAGGCGCGGATTCCAGTTCAGATCGACACCGTGATAGCCGACGGTTGCAAGGACCAATTCCTCGACCGTGTCGTCGGTCCAGACGGTGGCTCTGACGTCGGCGGTCGGGCCCGCAGGCTCCATCCGCAACCAGATCAGTTTGTGGCCACGTCGAGAGCGTGCCCCGACCTCGTGCAGGCCGTCCACGAAACGGCGCTGAACGCGCGGCCCCATGTATTGCCACACAATCGAGTGAAACACGACGGTGCATCGCTCGAGTTCGTCGGCTCTGAGGCGTTCGACCGTCTCGTCGGCCGAAGCCGTGTCGACACGTGGCGGGTCGGCACGGGCAAGCTCGACGGCAGAGGCCAGTCGGGCGAACCGCTCCACGTGGTCAGGCCAGACAAACGACAGCAAACCGACGCGCTGCGAGTCATCGTCGAGATTGACTGGGTTCGGGTCGGAACCCCATCGTCGCACGGCAATGGCCGTCTTCCCGTCCGACGGCGGTGGCCGGCGCACCGCGTCGGCGGAAAGGTGGACTGATGACTCAACCGGCCCCCAGCCTCCCGCCGTCACGGGGGCGTGGAATTGTTCGAAGAAAAGATTGAGGCCAGCACTCGATCCCACTTCCACGAGATCAAAGTGCGACTCTCCGAGACCGTGCAACCAGCGTGCCGCGGCCATGAGAACAACCGACCGGCCGACTTCGTTGGTCTGCACCGGACGGGAAAGAGACTGCCGGATCTCAGCCGTGTGTTCATTGAGGGTGTCGAGTGCATCTGAGACAAGCGAATCCCCGGGGTGGCCCCCGACAGTGGGGTAGTGGCGGGCGAGCCGGGGGGCTATCCCCGCCAACACCAGGCGATGCAGTCCCCCCAGCAGCCGCAACGGGACGGCGTCATGCAGCGGTCTCTCTTTGCGCTCGGCCAGAAGATGTCGCACTGTTCCGCCGCTGCGGAAATCGTCGATCAAGCCGTCGAGGAGGTGCACTTGGACCTGCGATCCGAGACTCGCGCACGACTGACGTTGTTGCTCGAGTGCAGACAACATCGCGTCATCACGGTCTTGGTCGCCTGTCGAGTCCTTGGGCACCATCGGACAATAGATCGCCGTCAGTCAGCGAGTCTCTGGCAACATGGAGGCGTGCAACCACCCGCACTTCTTGATGATCTCAGGTCCCGTGGACTGATCCACGACACGACGGATGCCGATGCGCTCGGAAAGCGTCTCGCCGATGGTTCGATCGGCGTCTATGTGGGATTCGACCCAACGGCCGATTCTCTTCACGTCGGGCATCTTCTCGGACAGTTGACGCTGCGTCGGTTCCAGCTGGCCGGGCACAGGCCGTTTCCGTTGGCGGGTGGTGCCACCGGAATGGTGGGCGACCCCTCCGGCAAGAGCGAGGAGCGCAATCTTCTCGACGAGGACACCCTTCGGCACAACATCGATCGCATCAAAGCGCAGCTTGAGTCGCTTCTCGATTTTGCGCCCGGACCGTCAGCCGCGACTTTGGTGAACAACGCAGATTGGACCGCCGGAGTCACCGCCCTCGAATTCCTTCGCGACGTCGGCAAGCACGGCACCGTGAATCAGATGATGGCCAAAGAATCGGTGAAGAACCGCTTGTCGTCCGAGACGGGATTGTCGTACACGGAGTTCAGCTACATGCTTCTCCAAGCCAACGACTTTCGTCATCTGCACGAACACCACGGAGTCGAGCTGCAGTTGGGCGGATCCGATCAGTGGGGCAACATCACACTTGGCATCGACTTGATCCGCAAGTCGCTCGGTCGGCATGCACACGGAGCCACGTGGCCTCTTGTCACCCGCAGCGACGGACAGAAGTTCGGCAAGACCGCCGACGGGGCAGTGTGGCTCGACCCCTCCCGCACGACGCCGTACCAATTCCGGCAGTTCTGGATGCAGCTCGCCGACGACGACGTGGTCAGGTACCTCCCGCAATTTTCTCTCTCAACTCTCGATGAAATCTCGGCGGTCGTTGAGGCACACGATGCAGACAGAGGACGTCGGATTGCTCAATCCACGCTGGCCGATGAAATGACGCAACTTGTTCACGGTGACGCCGCGGCGGCCGCGGCTGAGGCGGCCGCCGGTGTTCTCTTCGGCGGCGATCCGACGTCAGCCAGCGAGGAGACGCTGAAGATCGTCTCGGCAGAGGTCCCGTCGGCCGTCGTAGGCCGCACCGATCTCGCCGACGGGATGGCACTCCTGCAGCGGGTTGGCCTTTTCTCGTCAACTTCGGAAGCCAGGCGCACGGTGGCCCAGCGAGGTGTCCGGGTGAATGGTGTCGTCCTGGAAGAGGGTCAAGGGCTTGATGTCGCGGGGTTTCTCCACAACCGGTGGATATTGGTCCGACGCGGGAAATCGGCCTACCTGCTCCTGTCCGTGGCCGATTGAGCCACGACACGGCCCCTCGACGCTGACTCATTCCACTGGTTTGTCCACAGCAAGACGAAGGGGTGTGTGGGGGACTGGTACGCGTCGTGTGTGCGTTCGGCCAAGAGGCCTCGACCCGCATCCCAGGTCACAACTGAAACCCCAGAAAATCGCGTGGTGGCACGTTGTGAGCCTGCGTCGAGGTCGTTAGTCTTGCTACTCGCCCCTCGGCTCGCTTCGGCGTTCGATGGGACGGCATCACTGGTCTCTCGGCCATATGCCGTGAGCAGAAGCTCCTTGAAAACAGAAGAGAAGACTGAACGCCAGTGCGGGCAGCACGGCGGCTTTGCCGTTGTGTTGCTTGTCAATTCGGGTCGGATACCCATCCGACCCAACACATATCAAGTCAGAACTGCCGCAAAGGGATATTCCCCCAATGCGGCACGGACTTTCCAGAACGACGCCGAGTCATCGGCAAGTTCTTGACGGAGAGTTTGATCCTGGCTCAGGACGAACGCTGGCGGCGTGCTTA
>JBMTOT010000072.1:0-9086 GCA_049442935.1 Ilumatobacteraceae bacterium
CGCCGCGGTGCATCGCTCGTGGCATGGACGCACGTCGGCGGCTCGGCCGACGGTGGCGCCCAGCTGCCGCCACTGCGCATCGTCGGTGGACACCCCGACTCCCCCTGCCTCCGTCTCAAGCCCCGCCCCGACACGGCATCGGCCGGCTGGCAGCAGCTCGCCGTCGAGGTGTACGGCGGGGTGCTGCTGAATTCCTGGCTCGACCGCGACCTCGGCATCGCGGGACGGGTCGTGTCGACCGACGGCGAAGTGACGCTCTTCCGGTCGTCTTCGGCGGTCGCCCGAATCCCCCAGCTGGCGATTCATCTCGACAGAGACGTCTCCGAGCGCGGTCTCGTTCTCGACAAGCAGGCACACCTCGTTCCCGTCTGGGGCACGGCCCAGGCAGTCTTCAAGGAATGGCTCCACGAAGTGAGCGGCACCTCGAACATCGCCGCCTTCGATGCACATCTCTTCGACGTGACGCCCGCGTCGCTCGTCGGCCACGATGCGTCGCTTCTGTCGAGCGCGCGCCTCGACAATCAAGTGTCGTGCTGGGCGGCCATCGAGGCGATGGCACACCATTCCCCCGGCGAGACCACTGCCATGATGGTGCTGAACGACCACGAGGAGGTCGGGTCGGCAAGCGCGACCGGTGCGGCCGGCCCCCTGCTGGTCGACGTGATCGCGGCACTGTGCGAACAGGAGAACCTCGACGCATCCGCTCGTCGCGATCGGATTTCCGAGTCGTGGTGCCTGTCGGCCGACAACGCGCACGCGATCCACCCGAACTATCCGGAGCGACACGAGCCCCGGCACGCGCCCCGCATCAATGCCGGACCCGCGCTCAAACTGAACGGAAACCAGCGCTACGCGACATCGTCACGAGGAGCCGCCCACATCACTCGCGTGGCAGATGAAGCCGGGCTGCCGCTGCAGGTGTTCATGTCGAGAAACAACATGCCGTGCGGCAGCACGATCGGCCCGATCACCGCGACGGTCCTCGGTATCGAGGCCATCGACGTGGGCGTCCCCCAGTGGGCCATGCACTCGGCCCGAGAGACCTGCGGAGCCGACGACCCGTCGCGTCTTTCGTCGCTCATGTCTGCGTTCATCGCCAACTGATCTCTCGCCGCCCGCTCCGGCGGGTTCGTCACGAGTCAGTGCTCGTTCGGAGTGCCTGCGAGACGCTGGGCCTCGTCGAAGAGTCTCTGAAGTTCCGATGCCAGTGTTGCCGTCACGTCTCGGACAGCCGACCGCGGAACGCGACCCTCACTGTCGAGTACAGCTGTGATCGGCTCTCCGATCACGACCACGCACTTGTGCGGACGAATCATCTTCTTTCCCTTTGGCATCACCATCTCCGACCCGCCGATTCCCACCGGGATGATCGGCACGCCGGCCTTCACCGCCACGTATGCGGCACCGTCGAACAACGGCTGCACCACAGGACCCGATTGACGGGTTCCTTCCGGGAACAGAACCAACGGCTCGCCCTGCTCGAGCACTGCAATGCACGTGCGAAGCGCCTCACGATCGGCAGTTCCGCGCGTGACAGGGAAGGCACCGAGTGCAGACATGATCCAGCCGATCGCGGGCACTTTCCAGAGCGAGTCCTTGCCCATGAAACGCAACCGACGACGAGTGACGGCCGCGGCCAGCGGAGTGTCCACATTCGATCTGTGAATGGGCGCCAGGAGAAAAGGACCGTGCGCAGGAATGTTGTGTCGTCCGATCACCCTCGTGCGCGTCACCAGCATCGTCAGGCCGACCACGAGAGCGTGTGCGACGGAGTACAGGAGCCGACTGGCACGGGATGAAGAGCCACCCAAGACACTGACCTCAGGCACGAGACACCCCGGTTCGAGACTCGAACTCGGCGATGATTCTCGCCACCACCTCGTCAGTTGTGAGATCACTCGAGTCGATCACGACAGAGTCATCGGCAGAGCGCAACGGGCTGTCGGCGCGAGACGAGTCGATGCGGTCGCGCTCTTCGATGCTCGCCGCCACCGAGGCAACGTCGCCGCCCGACTGTGCGACCCGGCGCCGCGCCCGTTCGGCGGGCGAGGCAGTGAGAAACACCTTCAGCACGGCATCGGGAAAGACAACCGTGGAGATGTCGCGGCCTTCCACGACTCCGCCACCCTGTGTGACGATCCACGTCCTCTGTTGCTCCCTCATCGCAGTGCGCACGGGGCTGTGCACCGCGACGAGACTCACGGTGTCGGATACTGCCTGGCCTCGAATCTCGCGTGAGACATCACGACCGTCGAGCGCGACGGCGTCCCCCGCCAATTCGATCACCGACGACGCGGCCAGCGCGCCGACGGCCGATTCGTCAGACGGATCGACACCTCGCTCCAGAACTGCGAGAGCCACGCACCGATACATCGCTCCGGTGTCGAGAAACGGCAGGCCGGTCTTTTCTGCCACGAGCCTCGCAACTGTCGACTTTCCGGCTCCGGCCGGACCGTCGATGGCAATCACGCGCACGTCTACCAACTGGTTCCGACCGGGCGACCTTCGTCGTAGCCGGCGGCACTTTGGACACCCACCACTGCCTGATCGTGGAACTGGGGAATGTTGGCCGCGCCGGCGTATGTGCACGACGAACGCAGTCCGGCAACGATCTGGTCGATGATGTCCTCCACACCCGGGCGGTGCGGATCGAGGTACATCCGCGACGTGCTGATTCCCTCCTCGAAGAGTTCCTTCTTGGCCCGTTCAAGCGCCGTCTCGGATCGCGTGCGATTCTTCACCGCGCGGTTCGATGCCATGCCGAAACTTTCCTTGTAGAGGCGACCCTCGGTGTCGCGGAGCGTGTCGGCGGCCGACTCGTAGGTACCGGCAAGCCACGAGCCGAACATCACGCTCGAGGCTCCGGCCGCCAATGCGAGCGCCACGTCGCGCGGATATCTCACGCCACCGTCTGCCCACACGTGCTTGCCGAGACGTCGAGCCTCGTCGGCGCACTCCAGGACGGCGGAGAACTGCGGTCGACCGACACCGGTCATCATGCGCGTCGTACACATGGCCCCCGGGCCCACCCCGACCTTGATGATGTCGGCTCCCGCCTCCACCAAGTCGTGCGTGCCCGCGGCCGTGACGACATTGCCGGCAACGATCGTCGCAGACGGCACAGCCTTGCGAACCTCAGCGATCGCGCCCAGCATTCGCGCTTGGTGGCCGTGCGCAGTGTCGATCACCAAGATATCGACGCCCATGTCGGTGAGCGCCTTCGACTTTCCTGCCGGATCAGAGTTGATGCCCACCGCAACCGAGGTGAGGAACCGTCCGGCTGGGTCCACGGCCGGGCGATAGATCGAGCTGCGAAGGGCGCCGCGCCGGGTGATGCATCCGACGAGGCGTCCCCCGTCGTCGACGACGGGGGCAAAACTCAGTCGCTGGTCGACCAGGAGATCGTGGATTTCCTCCACGCTGAGCAGTTCGCGCACCGAGATGATCTCGGTGTTCATGACATTTCGCAGCTGGGTGAACCTGTCGAACCCCGCCGCATCGTGCTCGGTGAAGATCCCCACCGGGCGACCGTCGCCGTCCACGACGACCACGGCGCCATGGGCGCGCTTGTGGATCAGACTCAACGCCTCGCCGACAGTGTCGGTCGGGCCGAGGGTGATGGGGGTCTCAAAGACCGGATGTCGCGACTTCACATGGTCGACGACCTCGGCGACGATGTCGAGGGGTATGTCCTGGGGAAGAACAACCAGGCCGCCGCGACGAGCAACTGTTTCGGCCATGCGGCGCCCTGCGACGGCGGTCATGTTCGACACCACGATCGGGATGTTCGTTCCGATTCCGTCGGGCGTGCTCAAGTCGACATCGAGGCGCGAGGCGACGTCGGACATGCTCGGCACCATGAAGACGTCGTTGTACGTCAGATCGTGAGCGGGAACGTCGTGGAGGAAGCGCATAGAGCCATGCAAGACTACCGTGTGTCCATGACCACCGGTGATGCCGCGCCCGTCTTGCTCTTGCACGGATGGGCGGGATCGTTCCGTGAAACATGGCAGTCGACCGGCGTCGACGCTCTGCTCGGAGACTCTGGTCGACGAGTCATCGGACTCGACTTGCTGGGCCATGGAGCTTCGCCCACCCCGCACGAGCCGCAGGCGTACGCCGACATGTCGGGGTGGCTGCTTGACGCCATCGTCGACGAGCCACGACCCATTGACGCCGCTGGATTCTCTCTCGGTGCCCTCACGTTGCTCGGGGCACTGGTTCGCGAGCCGGACAGATTCGGCAGCGTGCTTCTCTCCGGAATCGGCAACGGCGTCTTCGACGAGCGAGACCCGGCAGAGAGTTCCCGCATCGTCGACGCCCTCGAAGGGCGCGCGTCAGAAACCGACACCGGCGCGCTGGTGTTCGCCAGATACGCAGACGCACCGGGAAAGGACAAGGCGGCTCTCACCGCGATCATGAAGCGGCCACCCTCGCCGCCTCTCGACCCTTCCGTGCTCGCGCGCATCGACAACCGCGTACGGGTCGTCATCGGCGACGGCGACTTCGCAGCTCCTGCCGACCGCCTCGCCGGCGCATTCCCGAACGCCGACCTTGTCGTGCTCCGAAACACCGACCACTTCGCAACACCTGAGTCGTTCTCGTTCATCGACACCCTGCTCGACTTCTTCGGAGCCTGATCTGTCCGTGCAGGGGCTGGTGACGACCGCTACGTCCCGCGCCGTTGAGATCTTGAGACGCGGCGGAGTGGTCGCCGTGCCCACCGAGACCGTGTACGGGCTTGCCGCGCTCGCCCTCGACCAGTCGGCCGTGGAGCGGGTCTACGCCGTGAAAGGACGACCCAAGGACCACCCTCTCATCGTGCATCTCGCCCCGTCGGCGGATCCCACGGCGTGGGGACACTTCGACGACAACGCCCTCGTGCTCGCCGCGGCATTCTGGCCCGGACCGTTGACGCTGCTCGTTCCGCGGACGGAACTGGTTCCCGACTGGGTCACCGGCGGACGCGAGAGTGTCGCGTTGCGCGTTCCGGCGCATCCGGTCACCATCGACATTCTCGAGGCGCTCGGAGAGGGCGTGGTCGCGCCGTCGGCGAACAGGTTCGGACATGTCAGTCCGACCACCGCAGCGCACGTCGTCGCCGATCTGGGGAGCTCCATCGATCTCATTGTTGACGGCGGTCCATGCAGAGTGGGCGTCGAATCAACGATCGTGGAATGCTCATCGGCCGGTCTCCAGATTCTGCGTCCTGGCGCCATCACCTCTGCCGACGTCGAAGCCGCAACCGGCACCTCCGTCGGCGCGCTCACCGGCGGCGCGAGAGCACCCGGAATGCTTGCCAGCCACTATGCACCGCGCGCGGTGGTGGAACTCCTCGACACCCCCGAGGACGCCCACGCACGTGCCACCGAGGTGGAATCACAAGGAATGTCGGCACGAGTCATCTGGCACGCGGACCCGGCCGACTATGCCCGCCTGCTCTACTCGGAACTCCGCGAAGCCGACGACGCCGGAGCAGAGATTGTCTGCGCGGTCGTGCCCGACAGGCACGGATTGGGGTCGGCAGTTCGGGATCGACTCGAGCGGGCCGCCGCGCGCTGACGAAACGGTGCGGCTCAGCGACCGGTGAAGTTCGGATGCCGCTTCTCGATGAACGCGGCGACACCTTCCTTGAAGTCCTGCGTGCGGAACAGCGGCAGCAACTGGAGGTAGACGTGGTGGATGTTCTGCTCGAACGTCTCGGTCTCTGCGGCGCGCATCATGCGCTTGATCGCCCGCACGGCGAGCGGCGCATTCGCCGCGATGTCGGAAGCCATCTCGAGCGCCCGGGCCATCAACTCCTCGGCAGGGACGACGTGATTCACGAGACCGAGATCGAGCGACTCCTCCGCGGACAGAGTTCGCCCGACGAACGAGATCTCCGCGGCGCGCGCATATCCGACCATTCGGGGAAGCAACCACGTCCCGCCGCTCTCCGGAAGAATTCCGCGCTTGGCGAATCCCGGCGCAAGCTTGGCGGCTTCGGAGGCGATGCGAATGTCGCAACCGAGTGCGATGTCGAGACCGTACCCGGCTGCCCCCCCGTTCAGCGCACAAATCACCGGCGTGTCGATGTTGTGCAGCACCACCGGAGGAGCGTTTCGGAGGTCGAACTCGGTCATCGGTGCATCGCCGGCACTGTCGAGCACCCCCAGAGACTCGCTCTTGCCCGACATCGCACCCATGTCAAGCCCGGCGCAGAACGCCTTTCCCGCTCCCGTCAGGATGATGCACCTGACATTCGGGTCTGCATCGGCGGCCAACAGTTTTTCCGACAGCAGCCTCAACATCATGCCAGAGATGGTGTTCATGCGACCGGGTGCGTTGAGGGTGATCGTCGCGATCCGATCCCGAACGTCGAGCAGGACTTCTTGAGTGTCGGTCATGGCCGAAAACTAGCCGTGCAGCGCGGCGGACTCCGACACCGGTGCGTCCTTGACGGTCGCCGGCTCCAGAAGATGGGCGCACCACGCGAGCCACAGACCGGTTGCGCCGGCAATGTGCACCGCCACCAGGGCGGCAGGAACGCCCGTGAAGTACTGCGTCCATCCGACCGCCGCCTGGAGCACAGCAACGAACAGAACCGTCTGCAGAGATTCGCGCCAGCGCGTGTCGCCGCCCCTCATCGCGACCCATGCCGCCCACACCAGACATGTGATCGTGAGGACCACGGAGATGCCGTGAACGCGCGCAACGCTGGTGAGCGCGAAACCGAAACGCACAGCCGTCTCGTCTCCCGCATTCGGCCCGCTTGCGGTCACCACCGTTCCGGTGACGATGACCGTCGGCATCAGAAACAGCAAGGCCCTCATGGGTGTCGCGGCCCCCGCCGGCACATCACTCCACCAGGCCGACCCCTCCTCGGACCCGGACCGGCGATACAGCGCCATCGCGCACGACACGAGAACCATCGAGACGAGAAAGTGGGCCATCGTCGAGAACGGACTGAGTCCCGTCAGAACGACGATGCCTCCGATCACCACCTGTACGACGACGCCGGTGACGAGGCTCCATGCGAGCCAGACCAGATCCCGGCGCCGCGGACGGAGACGGTGGGCCAACAACACCGCAACAATGACCGATGCCGACACCACGCCGGTGAAAAGGCGGTTGAGCTGCTCGATCGCCGTGTGCGACGACGACACGTCGACGAATTTGCTCTCGTTGCAGCGGGGCCAATCGACACAACCGAGCCCCGATCCGGTCAGCCTGACGAGCGCGCCGGTGAGAACGATCACGCACAGAGAGCCGAGCGCGACACCCGACGCGACACGAAATCTGCGCGGCGTCACGAATGGCTCACCGACATCCCGCCGTCGACGACGAGGGCCGCACCGTTCACGAACGATGCGGCAGGCAGACACAGGCTGAGAGTCATGTGCGCCACCTCCTCCGGGTCGCCGTACCGGCCGAGAGGAACCTTCTTCTTCGCGTACGCCATCTTCGACTCCTCTGGAATCCCGGCGGTCATGCCCGTCAGTATCGGGCCGGGACACACCGCATTGACTGTGACATTTCGGCGTCCGAGTTCAACCGCAAGGCCCTTTGTGAGTCCGATCACGCCGTGCTTCGAGGCCGTGTAGGCCGACAACCCCCGGGTTGCGACGAGGGCCTCCGTGGAGGCGACGTTCACGACGCGACCGCCGGCGGGAGCCGCCTCGAGCCATGGAAGGCAGAGGCGAACGAGATGAGCGTGCGCCGAAAGGTTGACGGCCAAGGTCTCGTCCCAGCCCTTCGTGAACGAAGTGTCGTCGGCATGAACAGACGTGTGCCTGCTGATTCCGGCGTTGTTGATCAGGACATCGACACCACCCATCGCCACAACGGCCTCGTCAACGAGCCGACGACGATCTGAATCATCAGACACATCGCATTGCACGGATCCCGCGCAACGATCTCCGTGAACACCTGAGATCTCGTCCACCACCACTGTGAGCGCGTCCCGTGACCAGTCGGCGAGGAACACCCGGGCGCCCTCGTCGGCGAACAGACAGGCGGTTGCGCGACCCATTCCGCTGGCGGCGCCGGTCACCAGAACGCGGGCCCCTTCGACAGAACGCGACAGCGATGTGAGACGAGCCATTGACGAGCTTCCTTTGCGACCTTGTCCCGAACGGGACATGTCCGGCTGCTCCGACGCAAGTCCCTTCGCCAGTGTCGCACAGGGCCCAGTGGCTGACCTTGCCCGTCCAGTAATCACTCCTTGTGACCGAGCCCCCACTGCAACCACTCTGTGTGGTGAGCCAAACATTTTCTGTGAGATTTTCCTCAAGTCCGCCGGACTCCTGCCGATCCCTTTCCCGGAACACGAACAGGAGTCCCCCACATGTCGCTCAACCGCCCCCACAAGACAGTTGCCATCACTCTTCTCTCGGCTGCAAGCATCGTCGCCGTCGGTGGTGTGGCCAGCGGCTCGGCGTCAGCGGCCACCAGTGCGCGTTCGACGTTCGTGGCGTCGGCCTCCAGCACCACGTCCGGCACCAAGACAGCCCCCGGTCAGCCCAAGTTCGGCGAGACAGGCCCCACGGTCGAGGCCGTGCAACGAGCTTTGGTGGCAAACGGATTCACGCTTCGCGGCGGGGTCACCGGCCGCTTCCAGAAGGCGACCCGCACCACACTTCGCAATTTTCAGCGTGTGGTGGGCATCCCGGTCACCGGCGTCGTCGACATGCGGACCGCACAGGTTCTCAAGTTGACTGCACCGGCCGGAAAAACGGTGACGGCCCCGCAGCAGTCCTCTTTCCCTCTTGCCGGCAAGCGACTCCCGAAGCGGGGCAACAAGGGATCGACCGTTCGCGTGGTTCAGAAGGCCCTTGCCGCGACCGGCTTGACCGTTCGGGGGGGTATTGACGGCCACTTCGGATTCGGCACGACCGAGACGATCAAGACCTTCCAGCGAATCAAGGGCCTCACGGTGAACGGCCTCCTCGACAACGCGACAGCGGTTGCACTCGGTCTCGTGCCGCCGGCCGAGCAGGCCGCCACCGCCCCAGCCCCCGCACCGACCACGACGGTGCCGGTGGCACAGGTGTCGGCCACCCAGAGCGCTGCGCCTGCCCTCACCACGGAGACCCTGCCGTGGGGGG
>JBMTOT010000073.1:0-9034 GCA_049442935.1 Ilumatobacteraceae bacterium
CGGGGCTGTAGCTCAGTTGGCAGAGCGCTTGCATGGCATGCAAGAGGTCAGGGGTTCAATTCCCCTCAGCTCCACCATGGTGGCAGGGTCGGCTGCGACGCTCCTGTTAGACAATTCGTGATGAATTCGGTTCTCGTCGTGATGCGCACATTCGAGCGCCCTGTGCTGCTCGCCCGCGCCCTCGCAAGTGTGCGGGGCCAGACCCACCCGAACATCCAGGTGGTGGTGGTCAACAATGGCGGCGATCCCTCGGTGGTCGACTCGGTGGCGGCTGTGTCCGGGCTCGATCGCGTTCGAGTGCTCCACCTCGGTGAGCGTCTCGGAATGGAGGCTGCGTCGAACGCCGCGCTTTCCGAGGCGGCGACCGACTACTTCGCAATCCACGACGACGACGATGCCTGGCACCCGCGCTTCCTCGAGACGACGACGGCAGTGCTCTCTTCTCGTGTCGATGCAGTCGCGGCCGTCACCGGCGTGACCCGCGTGCACGAGACCATGCAGGGCTCGCGTGTGTGGCCCGTACGCGAGGAACAGATGCCGCTCGACGAAGGGAAGGTCACCCTTCGCGGCATGATCGGACACAACCCGTTTCCACCGATCGCGGCGCTGTTCCGCACCGATCTGTTGACCCGCGTGGGCCGCTTCGACGAGACCCTGCCCGTGCTCGGCGACTGGGAGTTCAACCTGCGCGCCGTCGAGGCGGGCCCGTTCATGTTCGTGCCGGACGTCCTGGCGCGATATCACACGCGCACGCCCGAGTCCGATCCGGCAACCGGCAACTCGATCACCGCCGGGGTCGACCTGCATCGCAGCGTCAAGAAGATGCTCCAGGACCGTTGGCTGGCCGAGCCGGCCGTGAACGGCGTCAACAAGGGCGAGTTGTCGGTGCGCGCAGAGGCGGCGATCGAGGCCGAAGAGACTCGGTTGCGCATCGAGGCCACAACCGAAGAAGAGATCCAACGCCGGGTCAATGATGCTCTGCGCGCACGCAGTCCGCTGCGCCGGGTGGTGCGTGCCGTTGCCAACCCTGCCCATGGTGCGCGCGTCGTGAGGCGGCGACTCGGACGGTGAGTGACCAGGCGGCAGCGGCCGCGATCCTCGACGCACATCCCGGTGTCACCGTGGTGTCGTTCGACTTCTTCGACACGCTCGTCACCCGGCGTGTTGCACAACCCACACACGTGTTCGCAGAGATGGAACGAGACCTGGCGGCAGCCGACCCTCGTTGGCGGGGCTTCGCGCGTCGTCGCGTGGAGGCGGAGCGTCGCGCGCGGACTCGCGCCGCGGTCGATGATCCGGTGCGCGATGTGACTCTGGAGGAGATCTGGTGCGAGTTCGCGCGCATGCCCGGCCCCGGACAGGGTCTCGGATTCTCCGATCGTCAGCGTCTCGCAACTGTTGAGCGGGCCTATGAAACGGCCGCCGCACGGCCGGTGGCACATGGTGTGACGCTGGCGGCTGAGGCGCATCGACGCGGACTTCGCACGGTGGTCGTGAGCGACAACTACATGCCGGCCGCGCACCTTGTCGACATGGCACGTGCAGCAGGTCTCGACTGGGTCACTGTGGACACGATCTGGGTGTCGAGCGAACACCGCGGCATGAAGCACAACGGCGTTCTCCTCGACGTGTTGCTCGATGACCTTGGGGTGCCTGCATCGCAGGTGCTCCACGTGGGTGACGATCCCGTGGCAGACGGCGCGATGCCGACCGAGCGTGGCATCGCGGTGCATCTCGAGGGCAGCATGCGCATTTCGCACCGTATGCCCGACAACACCAGTCCGGCGGTGCTGCCGTTGTCGCGAATGGAGGCGCACCTGCGCGACTCGGGCGTGCGAGACGCGGCCATCTCACTCGGGGCGGGCGCGATCGCGATCGTGGTGGCGTCGCAGGTCGAATCGGCGCGCACCGAGGCGTCGGCGCGCGGTGCGGTGCGCGTGCATTTCGCCGCGCGAGACGGCCACATCGCGCACCGTCTCTGGGAAGAGATGAGGTCGAACGATGCGACGATTCCTCCCGCGTCGTACACCTCGTTTTCGCGTTCGGTGGTGTGGCGCGCCGGTCTCGACGTGCTCAATGCAGACAATGTGCATCGGTTCGTCGGCGACGACGAGGTGCTCGACGCCGTGCGCCTGGGTCGGCGCGTCGGGTGCAACCTGACCGGCGCACCGAGCGGGCAGTTCGACGCCGTTGTCGCTCGCCAGTTGCTGCTGTCGAACGCAGGCCGAATTGCCGAGGCGTCACGGGCGCTGCGCTCGCGGTTCGTTGCCCATCTCGCGTCGCGCGGCATGCTCGAACCCGGCCGTCACCTCGTGGTCGACCTCGGCTGGACGGCATCGACGGTTGCCGATCTCGCCGATCTCGTCGCCGCCGAGTCGGGGGGACGCGCGCACATCGAGGGTTTGTTCACGGGTCTCTACTGGGATGCCACGCCGAACCGCACGCGGCTCGGCATGCGAGGCGTGGCCATGGACGAATTCGCGCCGCTCGACGACAATCTGCGCCTGCTCGGTGTCGTGAAGTTCATGGAGGCGCTCGTGACCGCGGCGCACGGATCGGTCGTCGATTTCACCGACGACGGAGAGCCGATCGGTGCCGAGACCGCACCTGAACGCCGCGCCTGGGAGAGCGTGGTCGGTCGTGTCGCAGGCGCCGCACACGATTCTGCGCTCGCCTTGCTCGAGCGCTCCCACCACTCGGGAGTCAGCATCGACGACCTTGACGGCAACGCAGTCTGGGCGGCCCTCATGCAGGCCGGTCACACCCCGCGCCCGGACGAGGTCGCGCTGTTGCAGCAGGTGCATCATGTGACCGACATCGACCACGAAGGTGACGGACGCCCGATGATCGCGGCAGTGCCGCCCCGGCGCACGCATCTCACCGACACCGAGTTGTCGCGAATCCATGACGCGCTCATTCGCCGCCACTGGATGCGCGGTTCGCTCGCCGCGTGGCGCGAGCGTGACGACTGCCGCTGGATGGTCGATGAGATCGAGCGCATCTGGCCGCACACGCACCCGGTGTGGGTGCACGACGGAGTTCCGCGATGATCGTCGACATTCAGTTCGACCAGGGATCGGCCGACTGGGCACAGATTGCCGATTCGGTGCGAGCCGCCGAAGAGGCCGGCTTCTCGACCGTCTGGAATCTCGACCATTTCTCCGGTGTCATGTTCGGCTCCGACACGATGCTCGAGTGCTTCACCGTGCTCGGCGCATGGGCGCAGATGACGACTTCGATCAAGCTGGGCTCGCTCGTGGCAAACGTCGCGAACCGCACGCCCGGGCTGCTCGCACACGCGGCAAGCACCGTTCAGGCGATCTCGGCGGGGAGGTTGATTCTCGGCGTCGGTGCGGGATCGTCACCTGCGAGCCCGTACGGCGCCGAGCAACGCGCGCTCGGCATCGAGATGCTGCCCCGCATGGCCGACCGCCACCAGAAGTTGATCGACACCATGGCCGAGGTGCGGCGCATCTGGACGGCTGATCGCGGCGGAGACCTGGCCGGGTTCCCGGTGCCTGTGCCCGTTCCGCCGGTGATCGTCGGGCTGAACTCGTCGGCCCTCGCGCGCCGTGCGGGGGCACTGTATGACGGGGTGAACGTGCGCTTCAACCACGACCAGCGCGGCGAGCTGCTCGCGATCGCACGCGAGGCGAGCGGGCGCGACGACTTCGACTGCTCGGTGTGGGCGTGGTTCGAGCCCGACCTGTGCGATGCCGATCATCCGCTCCGGCGCGAATTGGCGGCCGAGGGCGTGACGAGACTCGTCTTGTTGGTCAAAGGAGCGCCCGACCCCGAGGTCATCTCTGAGGTCTCAGTGCCGTCTACGGTGTAGTCGTCTTCAACATCGGGGGTTTGGTGTCGACCTTTCAACAGCGGGGACCTCGTGACCCGGATGACGCCAATTACTCGTCGGTGGTTCCTCAGAGGCATCATCGATGGTTCCTGCTGAGGGCAGTCAGGGGGCAGGGCGGGATCGTTGTCGGCTATTGGCTCTTCAACTATCTCCAATACGTCGCGACTCCGTATGGCGCGTTCATGCGCCGGCAGTTCACATCCGAAAGGTGGACTCCGAGGAAGCAGGCGTTCTATTCCGAGAGATACGTGCTGCGCATGTCGACCCTTGCCGTTCTCTGGTTCGTCGCCGCGTTGGTGTCTGATCGAGGCTCGTCGTCCGGGGGAGATCGACTCGTCATTTTGTGGGTCGTCGGCATCGTGGGCGGGTTCCGAGTGTGGGAAGTGTTCTGGGCACAAGTGCACTACGCCCTCCAGACCGAGAAGTCGCGCGTGACGAGCTTCACCCGCACCTTGCTCTTCCACGTCTTCTTCATCGTCGAAGCAGTCATGAACGCGACAACGTGGATTTCTTTTCATGTCAACGAGCCCGTGAAGGAGGTGTTTCCGGTCATGGTCGATGTGGTGACCCTGCAGCGGTCAATCTCCGACAACGTGGTCCTCGTGACGTGGATGTCGAAGTTGGTGGCCTACGGGGTTCTCGCGATGAGCCTCGTCATACTCTTGGTCGCGGTGCCGCTGGTGGTCGGTGTCGTCGCCAAGACGTGGTTTCAGAACACGGACGCGATTGACGAGGAGGACAACATCTCAGCGGTCGTCGGACTCGAACCGGTCGTCGGAGAACGATGGACGCTGGTCAGGGGTGAGCGGACGATCTCTGAAACGCAGGCTGTCAAGAACTGGAGATTCTCGAGAGGCGCAGTTGTCGACGCAACGAATGAGCCCTGGAAAGTCTCGACACGGGTGACCGTTCCGGTCAACACCCTTCTCATTTTTTCCGCAGTGCTCGGGGCCGTGGCGTGTCCTCCGTCGTGGCCGTTCTGCATTGCGTTGGTTGCGGTGGCGTGGAGCCTTGTCCAGGCGGTTCTGCTAGGAGCGGGTGTTCTCCACTGACGCGGATCTAACGGAAGCGATTCGACGTCAGGCCGAGACGAGTGCGCGTCCGGTGAGCGGAACGCCGTTCATGAGTCGCCACCTGGTCGCGCGCACCAAGATGAAGACCATCATCGGGATCGTGATGTAGTTGACGATCGACATGATCGGGTCATCGAGCACCCATCCGAACACCATCCAGCTCGCCGCCGAGATGATGGTGGCGACCCAGGACACGAGCGAGATTGCGTGCATGTTCTCCGCACGCGCCACGTGCAGTGCCTGCGGAACGAGCGACGATGCGCTGACAGCGGTTGCGATCCAACCGAAGGCCCACGTGGGGAACGGCAACGAGATCGCGAACAGAACGGCGAACGAGCCGCCGAACCGGGCAAGCAGCACCGTCGGCACGCGTCCGTGCCGACGCATCACCGAGATGATGATCGCCTGAGCAACGAGGAACGACGCATTCGAGAACCAGATCGGGGTGTTGCCAGTGCCGAGACCGTACGCGAGCCACAGTCCGGCGCCCGTCGAGCCGTGGATCGCCGCGACGGCCGAGAGCCCGTGCGTCGTGTCGTGGCGAACCGTCCGCCAGACCTGGGGCCAGATGTAGCCGAGGCTGAGGGCGGTGCACCACACTCCGAGAAACGATTCCACGGCCGATCATTTGACCACGCCGACCACCGGCGCAGCGTGATCACTTGACGACGATGTTCACCGTACGCCCGGGCACGACGACCGTCTTGACGATCTGCTTTCCCGCGAGAGCTGTCTGCACGTTGTCGACTGCCATCGCTGCCTCGACATGTGTCGCCTCATCGGCACCCGGGGCGACCGAGATGCGGCCGCGGACCTTGCCGTTCACCTGCACCGGAACTTCGATCGACTCTTCCACGAGGAGTTCCGGGTCGGCCGTCGGGAAGGGAACCCATGCGACCGAGCCCTCGTGGCCGAGGCGGGACCACAGCTCGTCGGCAAGGTGCGGGCACAGGGGGGAGACCATCTGCACGAGCGGCTCGGCGACCTCGCGCGGCGTGGTGCCGGAGGTGTTCACGTGCTGGGTGAGGGCGTTGTTCAGCTCGATCAACTTTGCGATCGCGGTGTTGAAGCGCAGCGCCTCCATGTCGGCGCCGACCCCGGCAATTGTGCGATGAAGGTGGCGCGACAACTCGAGCGGTGCCGCATCGTCTGACACGGTGATCTCGCCGGAGTCTTCGTCGACCATGTTGCGCCACATTCGCTGCAAGAAGCGCTGCATGCCCACCACGTCGCGGGTGTTCCACGGACGCGAGGCCTCGAGCGGGCCCATCGACATTTCATAGAGACGGAACGTGTCGGCTCCGAACTCGTCGTACATCTCGTCGGGGGTGACGATGTTCTTCAGGCTCTTGCCCATTTTTCCGTACTCGCGCGCGACGATCTCGCCGTTCCACGTGTACGCGTCGTTCGATTCGACCACCTCGGCGGCAGGAACCGTCTGGCCGCGCTCGTCGCGGTAGGCGTAGGCCTGGATGTAGCCCTGGTTGAAGAGGCGATGGAACGGCTCTTCGGAACTGACGTGCCCGAGATCGAACAGCACCTTGTGCCAGAACCGGGCATAGAGAAGGTGCAGCACGGCATGCTCGACGCCGCCCACGTACAGGTCGACGCCACCCGTGTGGCCGGGCTCGCGCGGCCCCATCCAATAGCGCTCGACGTCGGGGTCGACGAAGGCCGAGTCGTTCGTCGGGTCGAGATAGCGCAGTTCGTACCAGCACGATCCCGCCCACTGCGGCATCACGTTCACTTCGCGGCGGTACCGGCGCGGCCCGTCACCGAGATCGAGTTCGACATGTGTCCAGTCGCTCACTCGTGCAAGCGGGGGAATCGGGTCTGACTCGGCATCGTCGGGGTCGAGAGCGGTCGGCTTGAAGTCGGCCAACTCCGGCAGCAGAACCGGCAGGTGTTCGGCCCGAAGTGCGTGTGCGTGACCCTCGTCGTCGTAGACCACCGGGAACGGCTCGCCCCAGTAGCGCTGGCGTGAGAACAACCAGTCGCGCAGCCGGTACGTGACGGTGCGCTCGCCGAGCCCGGCCGACTCCAGCCATTGGCCGATGCGCGTCTTTGCCTCTGCGATCGACGTGAGTCCGTCGAGAGAAATCTCGTCGTTCGACGACTGCACGTACACGCCGTCGCCGACGTAGGCCTCGGGCCATGTTGCACAGTCCGTCGAGGGTGCGATGCCGTGCGAGGCGAACCACGCATCGGGGGGCATCTGTGTCGCGGTGATCGCGAGTCCGTGTCGACGCGCAAACTCGAAGTCACGCTGGTCGCCGCTCGGCACCGCCATGATCGCGCCGGTGCCGTACCCCATCAGCACGTAGTCGGCGACCCACACCGGAATCTCTGCCCCGCTGACCGGATTCGTCGCCGTGGCGCCGGTGTCGACACCGGTCTTTTCCTTCGAGTCGTCCTGGCGGTCGGCATCGGCCTTGGCAGCAGCGGCGGCGCGGTACTCGTTCACGGCCGCGCGTCGTTCGGGCGAGACGAGCGCATCGACCATGGGGTGTTCGGGGGAGAGCACCATGAACGTTGCGCCGAACAAGGTGTCGGGGCGCGTGGTGAAGACGTCGATCGGGCCCGCAGGAGAGGCAAACGAGACGCGAGCGCCCTCGCTGCGGCCGATCCAGTTGCGCTGCATCAACTTGATGGGCTCGGGCCAGTCGAGGCGTTCGAGATCGTCGATCAATCGGTCTGCGTATGCGGTGATGCGCATCATCCACTGGCGCATATTGCGCTTGAAGACCGGGTAGTTGCCGATGTCGCTGCGACCCTCGGCGGTCACCTCTTCATTCGCGAGGATCGTGCCGAGACCCGGGCACCAGTTCACCGGTGCATCGGAGAGGTAGGCAAGGCGGTGGCGGTCGAGTTCGTCGAGTCTCTCGGCGGCTGACATGGCCGACCACTCGTCGCCCGTCGACGTCGTGCGCTGTCCCGCCGCGAACTCGGCTTCCAGTTCGGCGATCGGGCGCGCGCGCCGCTGCACCTCGTCATACCAGGCTCCGTGGATCTGCACGAAGATCCATTGCGTCCACTTGTAGAACGCCTCATCAGTGGTGCTGACGCTGCGGCGAGAGTCGTGTCCGAGTCCGAGCCTGCGCAACTGGCGGCGCATGTTGGCGATGTTCGACTCTGTGTTCACGCGCGGGTGGATGCCGGTGGCGATCGCGTGCTGCTCTGCCGGAAGTCCGAAGCTGTCGTAGCCGAGGGCGTGGAGCACGTTGTAGCCCCGCATGCGCTTGTACCGCGCGAAGACGTCGGTACCGATGTATCCGAGCGGGTGGCCGACGTGCAATCCGGCACCCGACGGGTAGGGGAACATGTCGAGAACGAAGAGTTTCTCGCGGCCGGCAACCTTGTCGGGCTCGGCGAGCGGGCCGGCAGGGTTCGGTGCCTCGAATGTGCCGTCGCGTTCCCAGCGGTCTTGCCAATGCGATTCGATCTCGGCCGCAAGACGGGCCGAGTACCTGTGCACGGGGGTGTTTCCTCCCGGGCCGGCGGGGGGCATCGCCTGCTCACTCATGGATGTGCCATTGTAATTGGGTGTCGAAGCAGCGCCCACGGAACAGTCGGCGCCAGCCGAAGGGTGGATCGGGTCACGGGTACCCGCGAACCGCACGGTTGTCCGAGACGATCCGGGCGGTCATCGCCGACGAACTCACTCGTATCGACGATGAGCGCCTCGAACTCGTGACGATCACCTCGATCGATGTCGATCCGGAGATGAACCGAGCGATCGTCTATTTCGACTCCATGTTCGGCGAAGCCGGCGACGAGGGCGTTGAGCAGGCCCTCATGGAGCACCGCGCCAAGCTGCAGGCCACCATCAATCGCGAGATGCACGCCCGAAAGACTCCGATTCTGTCGTTCAAGCCCGACGAGGTGATCAGGGCCGCCGAACGCATTGACGAACTGTTGCGCGGCGACGCACGCCGCGATTCTGCAGCGGCTGGCCGACTGGGGCTTGCGTGTCAGCAGGGAGCTGCGGCTCGCGCGCGGCGTCGAGGAGTGCCTGGGGTACTATCGCGACATGCAGGGTCGCCGCGAGAAGCTCGACTACGACATCGACGGCGTCGTCTATAAGGTCGACCGCCTGGATTGGCAG